>JANNBP010000274.1:0-62697 GCA_031385555.1 Deltaproteobacteria bacterium
TGCCGGTCAAGCCGCCCGAGCCCATCGCGAGCCGCGCCTGGAGGAACTGATAGGCCTCGCCGCTCGCGTACGCCTCGGGATCGAAGAACGCGTACATCCGCTGCAACCGCCACGGCGTGCCGACGACGAGCTGATATGCGACGGGCGCTGCACCGAGCAACGCCAACGCGATGTAGCTGACGCGGGCACCGGCCATGAACAGCACGCCGAGCGTGGTCACGCCGAGCACCACGGCGCTGCCGAGGTCAGGCTGCGCGAGCAGCATCACGCTCATCACGCTGCACACGACGAGGTGCGGCACGAACCCGACGGTGAACGTCTTCACCTGATCGGCCTTGCGACCGAGCGAGTGAGCGAGATACGCGACGAGCGCGAGCTTCGCGATCTCGACCGGCTGGAACGTCATCGGTCCGAGCGGGATCCACCGCTTCGCACCGTTTCTCGCCGGGGTGAAGAGCGTCAACGCGAGCAGCACCAGCGAGAGCAGCAACAGCGGATACACCCACTTGTTGAGCCGCCGGTAATCGATCCGCGAGCCGACCCACATCGCGAACCCGCCGAGGCTGACGAACAGCAGCTGGCGCTCGAGGAAGTGGGTCGGGTTCTTGTGATGCGCCATGCCGTCGGCGGCGGTCGACGAGAAGATCGCGACGGTGCCGATCGCGAGCAGGCCGAGGGCCGCGCCGAGCAACCACAGATCGTAGGGGCGCTCCGGGACGTCCTGGTGTGGCTGCTGGATCTCGACCACCGCGGCGGTCGCGGGCAGGGTCGGATCGATCACCGGCCCCTTCTTGCGCAGCCTCGCGCGGATCGCCTCGGCGAACCGGGACAGCTTCGCGAACCTCGCCGCGGGTTGGGCCGGGCGTGCGAGGCGCGGCGAGCTGATCGGTCCGCGGCGCTGCGCGTCTGGGCGCGGCTCGGCGGCCGGCGAAGAGCTCATCGCGCTGATCTCGGCACACCCTCGAGCTACGGGCCAGTTTTCGGCAACTCTCTGGGGTCGGCGAAGCTGCGGGCCGCGAGCAACGCCTCGCGTGGCCTCCTCACCGAGGTGGACAGGGCGTACGTCCTGTTCCGTCGTCGATCACCGCGAGGAATCGCAGTTCTCCAGTCACGTCGAGGCGTGCGACTCGTGCCGCGCGGTGAGGATCGCGACCGACCACGAGACCTCGCAGTTTCTGTGGATCATGCGAGCTTCGGGTGACTCCGACGCCGAACCGATCGTCCCCACGGTCAATCCGAGCGTGTTCGAGACCGGGGACGAGGTCGCTGCCGGTGGGATGGGACGGGTCCTGCGAGCGCGTGATCGCCGGCTCCGGAGGATGGTCGCGATCAAGGAGAACCTCGATCCCGCGATGCACGCACGCTTCGAGCGCGAGGCGTTGATCACCGCGCGCCTCCAGCACCCCGCGATCGTGCCGATCTACGAGGCAGGGATGTGGCCGGACGGCACGCGCTTCTAGGCGATGCGGCTCGTCCCCGGAAAGACCCTCGCGGCGGCGATCGCAGATACGGAGCCGCCCCGTCGCCCGGCGCTGTTGCGGCACGTCGTCTCGGCCACCGAGGCCCACGCGCACGGCAACCGGATCATCCATCGCGATCTCAAGCCGGGAAAATTAGGTTACCAGGCGAAAAACCTGGTCTCCGAACGTCGACCCTGATCAACGCGCCAAGCTCGCCGGTTGTTTCCACGCTCGAGTGTGGGTGGGGAGCCTCGGACCGCACGTCTATCGGAGTAGACACTTCGACGACGAGGCCTGCCTGATCCCGACGAGTTGGGCGTGGTATGGCCACTGCAGTTGCCAGGGTCATCACCATGCGCACCCTCGCCCTCGTCGCCCTGTTCCTCCCGGCGATCGCCTCCGCCGATCCGCGCGCACTCCCCGAGCTGGCCAAGCCGAAGCTCTCCGCGTCGAGATCGCTCGAGGCCTCCGAGGTCGCTGCGCAGATGCGGTCCTACGCCACCGACATCAACGACTGCTACACGACCGTCGCGCCGCTCGTGACCGGCTCGAGCTCGCTCGAGATCAAGCTGTCGATCCATCGCACCGGCGCCCTCGACGCCCTCGACATCACGACCACCGGCGTGCCGGCGCGTGCCGCGAAGAAGCTGACCACCTGCGTGCGCTCGGTCGTCGAGGGCACCGCGTTCCCCTCGCGCAAGGCGCCGACCACGGCGATCGTGCCGTACAAGTGGCAGCGGACGGTGACGCCGGGTGGCGGACCGCAGCTGTCGTGCTGGAACCCCAAAGGGTGTCCGTGACTATTTGAGTCGCCAGAGCGTCTGGCCGGCAAGCCGACCACGCCACTCGCACGCGTCGTCGAGCTTCTCGATCACGCGGATGCCGACCTTGCTGATGTTGACCTTGTAGCTGCCGACCTTCGCGTCGCTGCACTCGCCGCGCGAGGTCTGGAACGTCAGGGTCTCACCCACGACCTTGTACGTCCCCTCGGAGACGTGAGGCGTCCGCTCCATCTCGCCCTTGGTCTTGCTGACCGTGTACGAGCCATCGCTCGCGAACCGGAACGCCGACGTGCCCGCCGGTGGCCGGCGCTCGAAGTCGCCGACGATCAGCTCGTCGATCGGTTTCTTGGGGATCCGCGACACCGGCTCGGGACCGGGACACGCCGCGAGCAACGAGATCAGGAGCAAGCCTCGCATCACGCGATCATACGTCAGCATCACCCTGTCGAAGCGGAGTTGACCACCAACCTCGGCGCGATCACCAACCCGGCCTCCAGCTGCCTGCGTCGCTAGTCGAGGCGCTTCGCGCCGACCGCCGAGACCGCCTCGCGGAACACCCGACCACGGTGGCCGAAGTTCTGGAACATGTCGTAGCTCGCACACGCGGGCGACAGCACGACCGCATCCCCGTCGCTGCACAGCTCGGTCGCGCACCGCACGGCCTCGTGCATGTCCGCGGCGTCGATCAGCGGATAGCGGACGCCGAACTGCGTGGCTGCCTCGCGGATCAGGGGCGCGGCTGCGCCGATCAACACGATGCCCTTGCATCCGTCGAGCGCCTCCAGCATCGGTGTGTAGGAGCCGCCCTTGTCTACGCCGCCGGCGATCAACACGAGCGGTCGCGGAAAGCCGCGCACCGAGGCCGCAACCGACGCCACGTTCGTGCCCTTGCTGTCGTCGTAGTAGTAGATGTTCGCTTTGTCCCCGACCAGCTCCATGCGGTGCGGCAACGGGCGATAGGCACGCGCCCCGGCGCGCACGGCCTCGATCGAGACGCCGACATCGCGCACCGCGAGGTACGCGCACATCGCGTTCTCCAGGTTGTGGTTGCCGACGATCACGAGATCGTCGACGGGGTAGCGCTCCTCGGGGCGATCGCCGTGCAGCACGATCTCCTTGCGATCGCTGCTCAGGAACGCGCCGCGCTCGGCGGTTGCACCGGGACGCGAATCGAACGTGGAGAGCCGCGACGGGATCCCCTTCGTCTCCTCGACCACCCAGGGATCCGCCGCATTGGCGATCGCCAGGTCCGTCGCGCGCTGGAAGTCCCAGATCCGTCCCTTGACCTCGGCGTACCGCGCCATCGTGCCGAACCGCTCGAGATGATCCTCGGTGATGTTCGTCAGCACGCCGGTGCGCGCGCGAAAGGTCGAGCAGTTCTCGAGCATGAACGCCGCGACCTCGACGACGATCAACCCACCGGCGACGTTCGCGGGGTGATCGACGGCATCGATCATCGGCATGTTGCCGAGGTTGCCGCCGCAGAACGTGGGGCGACCACTCGCCTCGCAGAGCTTGCCGGTCAGCGCCGTGGTCGTCGACTTGCCGTTGGTGCCGGTGATCGCGAGCAGGGTGGCGTCGGGGTGGAGGAAGCGGTACGCGAGCTCGATCTCGGCGACCACCGGGATCCCCGCAGCCATCGCGGCGCGCGTCTCGCTGCCGTGCGGCACGCCGGGCGACATCACGATCAGCTCGGCGGCGAGGAACGTGGTGAGTTGAAACGGCCCGAGCTCCGTCTTGATCGAGCCCAACTCTGCGAGTTGCTTCGCGAGCTGATCCGCGGTCTTGAAGTCGACCACGGTGACGCGCGCACCGCGTTTCGCGCAGAACTTCGCGCAGGCGATGCCCGTCTGTGCCATCCCGACGACGACGACGGTCTTCCCATCGAGATCCACGATCACCTCATCTTCAACGTGCCGAGTGCGAGCAGCGCGAGCAGCAGCGAGATCAGCCAGAAGCGCACGATGATCTTCGGCTCCTCCCACCCCTTGAGCTCGTAGTGGTGATGGATCGGTGCCATGCGGAACACGCGCTTGCCGCTCACCTTGCCGTCGGCACCGATCTTCTTGGTCCACTTGAACACGCTGGTCTGGATGATCACGGACAACGCCTCGAACACGAACAGCCCGCCGACGATCAGCAGCACGAACTCGTTCTTCGTCAGCACCGCGAGCATGCCGATCGCACCGCCGAGCCCGAGCGATCCGACATCGCCCATGAACACCTGCGCCGGGTACGTGTTGTACCAGAGGAAACCGATGCCGGCCGCGAACAGCGCTCCGGCGAACACGGCGAGCTCCTCGACCCCGTCGATGTGCGCGACGTGCAGGTACCGCGCGATGTTCACCGGCTGGCCGTTCTGGATCAGCGTGGCGCCGGCACCCGCGATGTACGCGAGGATCAAGAACGTGCCGGCGTTCATGATCGATGGACCGATCGCGAGCCCGTCGAGCCCGTCGGTCAGGTTGACCGAGTTGGCGGTCCCGACGACGACGAACGCGCCGAACGACGTGTAGGCCCACGCGGGGAGCACGATGTCGCTGGTGTAGAAGTCCCCGAACGGCAGCTGCAGGCGCAGCCGGATATCCTCCGGCATCAGATTGGAGTGATAGAGGTACGCCATCGCGGCGCCCGCGATCAGGAACTCGAGGGCGAGGCGAAGCTTGCCGCTGATGCCGGCCTTGTTCTTCTTCGCCACCTTCTGGTAGTCGTCGACGAAGCCGATCGCTCCGAACCCGACGGTCACGGTCAGCGCGAGCCACACGAACTGGTTCGTCAGATCGCACCACAGCAGCGTCGACAGCGTCAGGCAGAACAGGATCAGCGAGCCACCCATCGTGGGCGTGCCGGCCTTCTTCTTGTGCGTTGCCGGACCGTCGGTGCGGATCGTCTCGCCGATCTGCCGCGACTTCAGGCGCTCGATGAACCACGGGCCGATGATGAACGACAGCAGCAGCGCGGTGATCGCGGCCGCGAGGATGCGGGTCGACGTGAAGCCGAAGATCCGGAACGCGCTGACGTGGTTCCCGAGGACGTTGTAGAGGAGGTGGTACAGCATGCTATCTACTCACCCTCGGACCGCATCCTTCATCGCCTCGAGCACGCGCTCGAGCCGCATGCCGCGACTCGCCTTGAGCAGGATCCAGTCGCCGATGCTGGTGCGCTCGATCGCACGCGCGGCGGCGGCAGCGGGTGAATCGACCACCTCCGCATCACGACCCGCTGCGTCGACCACCGTCTTCGCATGATCGCCGATCGCGATCACGCCGAGCCCGAGCTGCTTGGTCAGCGCGCCGACCTCGGCATGCGCCTTGGTTGCGTGATCGCCGAGCTCGCGCATGTCGCCGAGCACCGCGAGCCCCTTGAGGCCCTGTGCGCGTTCACCGAGCGCACGCAGCGCCGCAGCCATCGATGCCGGGTTCGCGTTGTAGCAGTCGACGATCACCTTGCGCTTCGCGATCTCGACGATCTCGCCACGCATCGCCGGCGGCTTCGCGCGCGCGAGGCCCACGATCGCCTGCTCGACGGAGGCACCCGCTGCATGCGCCGCCGCGAGTGCCGCACAGGCATCGATCGCGACGTGCTTACCGACGAGGTGAAGCTCGAGCGGATACTTCGAACCGAATGCATCGATCACGATCGTGCTGCCGGCATCGTGTGGCGTGTACTCGAGGAGCGAGACATCACCCGTAGGCTTGGCCGAGCTTGCGAGGCCACAACCATCGCCGAACGTGACGTGACGCGCACGTGGCCGATGTGTGCGTGCGTGGGCCTCCAGTCGCGCGTCGTCGACCGGTCGAACGATCGTTCCCCCGTCGCGCAACCCCATCCAGATCTCGCCCTTCGCCTGCGCGATCGCGTCGGTCGAACCCAAGAGCTCGATGTGCGCGGTGCCAGCGTTGACCACGACGGCGACGTCGGGCTCGGCGAGGGTGGTCAGGTATTCGATCTGCCGCAGCGCGCGCATCCCCATCTCGACGACGGCGAACTGGTGGAACGGTCGCAAGCCGAGCAGCGTGAGCGGCACCCCGGTCTCGTTGTTGAGCGAGCCATCCGCGCCGTGGGTCGGACCGACCTCGGAGAGTGCGGCGCGGATCAACTCCTTCGTCGTGGTCTTGCCGGAGCTGCCGGTGACGCCGACGAGCTTCCCGCTCCAGCGCGCGCGATGGGCCGCGGCGATCGAACCGATCGCGAGCCGCGTATCGTCGACGACGAGCGTCGCGGCGGTGCTCGAGATCGTGCCGGCCTTGTCGATCAGCACGGCCGTGGCACCTGCCTCGATCGCGGCGTCGCAGAACGCGTGGCCGTCGTGGGCCTCGCCGCGAACCGCCACGTAGAGGTCGCCCGGCGCCGCGATCCGCGAGTCGATCACGACGCGCGTGCAGTAGCCGCCGGCGGTTCCCTGGACGCTCGGCATGCTCGGGCGGCTTGTCTTCTCGGTGGTCTCGCCGTGCAGCACGCCACCGCAGTCGTCGGCCAGCGCGACGTGCGTGCGGCGGAACCGGTCGAAGATCGCGGCCTTCGCTTCTTCGCGATCGTCGAAGTGATGCTTGGTGGTGCCGAGGATCTGATAGTCCTCGTGGCCCTTGCCGGCGATCACCACGACGTCCCCCGGCACGGCCTCGCACACGGCCGCGCGGATCGCGGCCCGGCGATCGACATCGACGAAGAACGGCTTGGGAACCGCGACCAGGATCTGATCGATGATCGAGCGTGGCTCCTCGGTCCGCGGGTTATCGGAGGTCACGATCGCGAGATCCGCGAGCTCGGCGACCTCGGCCCCCATCTTCGGACGCTTGGTCGGATCGCGGTCGCCGCCGCAGCCGAACACGCAGATCAGGCGCTTCTGCGTCAGCGGGCGCAGGGCCTTCAAGACGTTGTGCAGCGCATCGGGCGTGTGCGCGTAGTCGACGACGATGTCGAGGTCCGCGTCGTTCGGAACGCGCTCGACGCGCCCGGGCACGCCCTTCAAGTTGGCGATGCCGCGCTTGATCGCGTCGTTCGACACCCCGAGCGCGTTGCACAGGCCGATCGCCAGAGCGAGGTTCTCGACGTTGTAATGGCCGAGCAGCGGCGGGGCGGAGATCGCCACCTCGCCCTCGGGCGTGGCGACGATCGCGACGATGCCACGCACCGTCGATTGGTTCTGGATCACGCGGATCTCTCCGGTCTTCCCCGCTGCGGTCACGCGCAGCGTCTTGACGCCCTCCGCCATGCCCGCGCCGTACGCGTCGTCGACGTTGACGACCGCGGTGCCTCCCGACTTCAGGTACTGCGTGAACAGCAGCCGCTTCGCGTCGCGATAGCTCTCCATCGAGCCGTGATAGTCGAGGTGATCCTGCGTCAGGTTCGAGAACCCGGCGACATCGAACACCATGCCGGCGACGCGCTGCGCGGCGAGGGCGATCGACGTGACCTCCATGACCACGTGCGTACAGCCCGCATCGCGCATCCTGGCCATCGCCTCGTGGAGAAGTTGCGGCGTGGGCGTGGTGTACGACGCAGGCTCGACGTGTCCGGGCCAGCGCAGCTCGACGGTGCCGATCACGCCAGGCTTGTGACCGGCGGCGGTGAGGATCGACTCGACGAGATACGTGGTCGTGGTCTTGCCGTTGGTGCCCGTGACGCCGATCAGCGTCATCGACTTCGCGGGCTCGCCGTAGAACTTGCCGATCAGCAGCCCGAGTGCGCGGATCGAATCCCCGACGACGACCTGCGGCACCGTCAGGCCGGGCAGCTCGCGCTCGACGACGACTGCGGCCGCGCCTTGCGCGATCACGGCCTCGACGAACGCGTGCCCGTCCGAGCGCATTCCCTTGACCGCGACGAACACGTCGCCGGGCTCGACGTTCCGCGAGTCGTCGCGGACTGCCTTGATCTCGACGTTGCTGTCGCCGCTCAGGCGCGCACTCGGCAAACCGTCGATGAGGTCGCGCAGCTTCATACCGATCGAACGCGCAGACTCACCGATTTCGTGCACCGAGGCAAGCTTCGCGGCGGTATGGAGATGCGGCCCACGGCTGAGGAATTTTCCGTCGAGGAATTGATCAGTTCGGCTCGGTCGGAGAGTCGGGCTCGATCGGCACAGGTTCGGGATCTGCCACGGGCGGCGGAGGCAGCTGCCTCGCCAGCTTGGTCGGCAGCGGCGACGGGATCGTGCACGTCTTCGGCTCGATGATCAGCGGGAGCACCTTCATCGGCACGACGGGTGGGCAGATCAGCGAGGTCCCGGGGACTCCGAGGTAGCGCAACGACTCGCTCGCGACCTTCGTGAACACCGGACCGGCGACCAGGCCGCCGAAGTAATCGCCACCTTCGGGATCGTCGACGAGCACCACGATCGCGAGCTTCGGATTGTCGATCGGTGCGAGCCCGATGAACGAGGACAGGTACTGGTGATCGGCGTACTTCTTCGCGACCGGATCCCACTTGTGAGCGGTGCCGGTCTTGCCGCCCGCGCGGTAGCCGGGGACGACCAGGTTCTTCGCGGTGCCGCCGAGCTTGCCGCCCTCGAACACCGACGCCATCATCGTGCGCAGCTGCTTCGCCGTCTTCGCGCTGACCACGCGGCGCGGCTCGCCGTTCGCTCGATACAGCACGTTGCCGTCGCGCGTGACGCTCGCGATGATCCGTGGCGGCGTGTAGATGCCGTCGTTGCCGATCGCGGCGAGTGCACCGGCGATCTGGATCGGCGTCACGGTGATGCCGTAGCCGTACGCCATCGTCGCATACTCGACGTCGCGCCACCGCGTGTAGTTGCGCACCCAACCGTTCTGTTCGCCGGGCAGCTCGATCTTGGTCTTCGAGCCGAAGCCGAACCCGGTGAGGTACTTGTAGAAGGTCTCCTTGCCGAGTCGCTGCGCGATCTTCACCGAGCCGATGTTCGACGAGAACTTGATGATCTCGCTCGTCGTCAGATACGGGTACGGGTGGACGTCGCGGATCGGCGTCTTGCGCCCCGGGATCATGTAGGCGCCGTTGTTGGTGTCGAACCCGGTGTCGGGCTTGACGGTGCCGTTGTCGAGCGCGGCGGCGATCGTGAACAGCTTCATCACGCTCCCGGCCTCGAACGAGTCGGTGACCGGGCGATTGCGGCCATTGCCGACGCCCTCGGGATGATTCGGATCGTAGGTCGGGTAGGTCGCCATCCCGAGCACGTGACCGGACGCGACGTCGAGCACGACGGTGACGCCACTCTTCGCGTTCTTCTTGACCACCATCTCGGCGAGCGCTTCCTGCGCGATCGCCTGGATGTTGCGATCGATCGTCAACGTCACGCTCGCGCCTGGCTCGGGTTGATCGAGGCCGTCGGCGAAGGCGCGGCGACCCCGTGCATCGCGCACCGCGAGGTTCGTATGCCGCGTGCCGGTGAGGTGCGTGTTCATCGCGAGCTCGATCCCGTCGACGCCGTTGCCGTCGATGTCGGCGCGGCCGATCAGTGAACCGGCGAGCGTGCGACCCGGATACCAGCGCTTCGGTTCGCGCGCGAGCTCGATCCCTGGGAGCTTCGCCGCCTTGACGGCCGCGGCGACCTCCGCCGTGACGTGGCGATCGAGCCACACGAACTTGCGCGTCGTGCCGAGCTTCGCTTCGAGCGCGGACGCATCGGAAGAAAGGATCGTAGCGAGCTTCTCGGCGGTCGCCGTGACGTCCTTGATCTCGCGCGGGTTCGCCCAGATCGAATCGACATCGGCGCTGACCGCGAGCGGTTCGCCGTGGACGTCGCGGACGTCGCCGCGCGGCGCCTGGATCTCGACGGTCTGCGCGTGCTGGCGATCCGCGAGCGTGCGATAGTGATCGTTGTCGTCGACCTGCAGCGCATACGCGCGCCAGCCGAGGCCACACAAGCCGACGCTGAGCACCGCGCCGGTGACGTAGGCGCGCAGTCGTGCACCGCGCGGAATGCCAGGCGTCATCGGTCGGATCTTCGACTTCGAGACGCGCTCTCGTCGGACGCGATCGGTCATCGCGTGGCCACTCCGGCGCGCGCGTTGACGACGCGGATCTTGTCGGGTGCGACCGCACCCATGCCGAGCTCGGTCGCGAGCTTCCGGATCCGCGCGGGCGACGCCAGCATCGCGTGCTCGAGCTCGAGCTGGCGCTGCACCTCGCGCAACTTGCCGACGTGCTCCGATCGACGAGACAGCTCGTAGCCGAAGCGCAACACGTCATGCTGCCGGCTAACCCGGATCGCTCCGACCGTCGTCAGCGACACCGCGATGATCACGAGGGCGATGATCACGGGGCGCATCCGCGCGACCTCACCAGCGCCGCGGCGAAAGATCCGATACACCGAACCCGGCGACGTCATTGGCTTCCTGTTCAATAAACACCTCGCCGAGCACGGACACAAATTTTCGTCCACACTGGGTCATGCGCGCCGTCTCCCTCGCCACGGCCTTCGCGATCGCCGGGTGCTCGCCAGCGATGGCACCGAGGGCAAAGACGGCCGGCAAGGTGATGTCGCTGAGCGGCGTCGGTGGGCTCATCCTCACGGCGTGCGCGGCGAGCTACATCGGACCGAGCGCGCGCGAGATCGTGATGGGCTTCTCGACGCTGTCGGCGATCGGGGTCGGGACCTACGCCGCCGGCGAGCTGTCACAACCGCCGCCCGATTCGGAGACCCTCGGCGAGCGCCACCAGCGGTGGGCGCGCGTGCTCACCGATCGCGCCTACGGCTACGCCCGCGATGGCCGGTGCTGGCGCGTGCGCAACATCGAGCCGCGCGTCCGCGTCTACGATCGCCTCCACCACAAGACCGTGTTCATGCGCGATCCCGAGATCGTGAAGTGTCTGACGACCGCGCCGCTCCAATCCGAGCCCGACCCACCTGCCAACCCCGTCGAGTCTCCAGACCTTTGATCGGGGACAGGATCTACCCCCACAACCTCGCGAGATCGCGCGGGTTCTGGCGGCGAACGAAAAACTCCGTCATCAGGACATCGAGCGCCGACCGAACAACGTGAACAACGCACCGAGCCCCATCAGGAGGATCGCGGGGAACACGAACCAGTGCGGGTTCCGGATGCCGTCCATCGTGTCCATGAACCAGACCCCCGAGCCGAGCACCATCAGGATCGCGCCGAAGATCGTGGGTGCGCGGGTCATCCGGGCTTCCGTTTCCATGACTCCAGCGTGCTGCCGATCGGCGTGAAGCCGCCCTGGTCGCCGCGTGAAGCCCGCGTGATCGACCCATTTGTCATTTGCCGCTAGAACACCTGCGATCCAAGCCATTTGGGAGCCTGCCCCGATTCGTAAGTGCTCGCTGGAGTGTCAGCTATTTCTTCGCGGGGACGTTCGGTGCCGACGTTCGCTCGCAGACGCGGAGCTTCGCGGATCGCGAGCGCGGGTTCACGGCGATCTCTTCGTCGGTCGCGATCACCGCCTTGCGCGTGATCGCTTCGACCACAGGCTCGATGCGCTCTCCGGCTTGTTCGGCAAAGCGCGCCGGGAGAGACGTGGTCCACGTCAGGTCGCGGAACCGGTTCTTGACTAGGCGATCCTCGAGAGAGTGGAACGAGATCACTGCGCAGCGCCCGCCGGGGTTGAGCAGATCCGGAAACGCCGCGAGGAAGTGCTCGAGCTCGGTGAGCTCGCCATTGACCGCGATCCGGAGCCCTTGAAAGGTGCGCGTCGCGGGATGGATCTTGAACTTTCTCTGCTCGGCCATCGGGATCGCCTGCGCGCAGATCGCGGCGAGCTCGGTCGTCGTCTGGAGGTGCGTGGCCTCCTTGATCATCCGCGCGATCCGCTTGCCGTGGCGCTCCTCGCCGAGCTCGCAGAGGATCTCGCCGAGGGAGTCAACGTCGGTCGATTCGATCAGCTCGAGCGCCGTCTGCCCCCGGGTCGGATCCATCCGCATGTCGAGTGGGCCGGGCTTCATGAAGGAGAAGCCGCGGTCGGCATGGTCGAGCTGCGGAGACGAGACGCCGAGGTCGAGCAGGATGCCATCCACCTGACGTCCCGCCAGGATCTCAGCAATCTCACTATATTGGCCGTGCACCAGGGTGGCTCGGTCCGCCACTCCCTCCAGGTTGGCGCGGGCTGCGTCGAGCGCCATCGGATCGCGATCAATGCCTATCAGCGTGCAGTTTGCGGCCTCCAAGAGCGCTCGTGCGTGTCCCGCGCCACCCAGGGTTCCATCGACATAAACGCAGTTATCTCGGGGAGCTAGATGTTCCAGCACCTCACGAGCCAGCACCGAGACGTGCTCGAACGCCATGGCCGGCTAGGTATCACGAGGCGCCCAAAACCGCAGAAATCTTGCGGTCTCAGGATAGATAACGTCCAATAATCATGTAGGGATACTGCCCACGTTTCCTTGACGATCCAGGGGGCGTCCCGTACACTCAATCGGTTCGTTTCCGGGTCAAAAACAAGTGCTTAGGTACAAAGAGACAGAAGACATCGATGCTCGCTTCAGCGAGGTCGAGCGCATCGTCACCGCGTGGCGCGCGCGCGTTTCGACTGCCAACCCGGTCGCTCGTACAGAGTTCAACAACCGCCTCCGGATCTCGCTGATCCACCATGATGCGGCGCTCGAAGGCGAGGTCCTCTCGTACAGCGAGATCAAGGCCGCGGTCGATCCGAGCATCATCAGCGACCCTTCGCTGATCCCGAGCTACGAAGAGATTCGTCGCTTCGACGACGCGTGCAACTTCGCGAACGAGCAGGCCGGCAACAAGAAGAAGCCGTTCAAGTTCGACACGATCCGCGACATCTACGCGATCCTCGCGCCCGAGGAGAAGCCGAAGGGTCTCCCGTTCCGCAAGGAGAACCCACTCCACCGGCTCTACTATCACGACATCGCGCCGCCCGAGAAAATCCTCCCGCTGACGCGCAAGCTCGGTGAGTGGATCGACGAGCCGACCACGAAGCATCTCCACGTGATCGAGAAGGTCGCCACGATGCACTCGCGGTTCATGGCGATCTTTCCGTGGGCCAAAGAGAGCGGTCGCACGATCCGCGTCGCCTCGAACTTGCTGCTGCAGGAAGCCGGCTACCCGATCGCGATCGTTCACTCGATCGATCGCCAGCGGTACTACGAAGCACTCCGCGGTGATCACCTCGGCCTGACCTCGCTGTACCTCGAAGCGGTGCAGACCACGGCCGAGACCGAGATGCGCGTCTACGACGAGGCTCAGAAGAGCCCGACGAAGCGCCGCTCGAAGAAGCAAAGCGCGAGTTAGTCGTGTCGGACTTGGTCGTCACACCAAGGTTGACGATCCCGGCCGGCGAGCTCGAGATCGCGTTCGCACGCTCCGGCGGTCCCGGCGGGCAGAACGTGAACAAGGTCTCCAGCAAGGTCGACCTGCGGTGGAGCCCGGTGACCTCCGAGGTGCTGAGCGAGGTCGAGCGCGCCTTGCTCCTCGACAAGCTGAAGAACCGGCTGACCAACGACGGCGTATTGATCGTGACGTCGACGAAGACGCGCGATCAGCTCAAGAACCGCGAGGACGCGCGCGACAAGCTCGTGCTGATCGTCAAGGCCGCACTCGATCGACCGAAACCGCGCAAGGCAACCAAGCCGTCGAAGCGTGCGAAGGCGCGGCGGATCGCGAACAAGAAGCATGTCTCCGAGAAGAAGAACAACCGCCGGATCGAAGACTGAAGCACCGGGTCACGCTCCGGGGCCCAACCGCACGGGATCACTGGAGCGGCAGCAAAGCGTACCGAACCGCTCGCATCAGCCACAGATGCGCCGATCGGGGACAGGATCCACCCCTCCAATCCCGCGAAATTGTTTCGCATCTGACGGCGAACGTAAAATCGCCCAACCGGGCACCTCGGCTGGCAGCCGGAGCCGATTTTACGTTTGCTCGTAAATCACTCGCGATCCTCGAATGTTGCGGGGGTAGATCCTGTCCCCGATCTGGAAGCGGTTGAAATCAGCGCTTCACGTGTTCGACGAGATCGGCGGCGGCGCGTGAGCCGGGGCGCGAGAGGTAGCTGGTCGCGATCTCGCGTGCGGCGGTTCGCTCGTCACCCTCGGAGATCAGGCGCTCGAGGGCACCGGCGAGCTCCGACGAGGGCGAGCCCTCGAGGTCGATCGCCACACCACAACCTGCGCGGGCGACGAGCCGCGCGTTGTGCGGCTGATCGTTGTAGATCGGCGCGACGATCTGCGGCACGCCGAACGCGCACGCTTCCATCACCGTGGTTGCACCGCCGTGATGGAGCACCACGGCGCAGTGCGGGAGCAGCGCGAGCTGGTCGACGTGGTTGACGCAGCGGACCCACCGCGAGTCTTCGTACTCTTCGGCGAGCGGCCCCATCGCGCACACGATCGCGATGTCGATCGCCGCCGCGGCCTCGAACAGCTTGTCGAATCGCGCGGGTTGGTAATAGGCCTGCGTGCCGAACGTCGCGTAGACCAGTGGCCGACCGGCGGCGAACGCGAGATCGACCTTGTCACCACCACGCGTGCCACCCAGCGACGGACCCACGAGATGGATATCGACGCTCGGCGACGGTCCGGTGAGTGCGTCGGTGGCGAACACCGCGGTGCCGCGCGGCGACACCACGTCGACGACGCGGAACTTCGCGCCGACGTTGTACGACGAGAACAGCGAGGTACGCGCCGATTCGAGCAGCCGCAGCGTGCGGATCAACCGGCTGTCGAAGCTGTCGGGGATCACCGGGCCGAGGGACGTGGCCCAGCCGACCCACGGAACCTTCTCGAGCTCGGCGGCGATCACGCCGGCGTACGCGACCGTGTCGATCGCCATCACGTCGGGTTTGACCGCGCGGATCACCGCACGGATCCCATCGACGAACAGCTTCGGCGAGTCGATCAGCAGCCTGCGATTGAACCCGGCGAGCGACACCGGATCGAAAAATAGACTCGCGAGCTTCGCGCCCTCCGGTGCGACCGCCACGACGGCCCCCTCGGGGAGGTGCACCTTCGCACCTGCGGCGGTCAGCTCGGCGGCGATGTCTGCCTGACACGTGAACACCACGTCGTGCCCGCGCCGCACGAGCTCCGCGGCAGGGCCGAGCAAGGGGTGATAGTTCCCCTTGTCCGGAAGCGTCACCACGAGGACCCGCATCGGTTCATCGTACATCACGAGCGCAACCCCGCGGACCGGTGCATGCTTTCCCTATGGCGGTTCGTCACCTCGCCGTCGCCGTCCTCGCGCTCGCGAGCTGCGGTGGTGCCCCGGCACTTCCCCCACTGTCGACGCCGGTGTTCGAGGGCGTCGCGCTGTCGCGTGTCGAGTGCACGCGCAACAACATGCTGATGCCGGCGCTGATCGACGGCACGCTCGGCTGGTTCATCATCGACAGCGGTGCGTTCACCAACGTGGTCTACGAACCGTTCGCGAAGCGTGCGCGGCTGACGCTCGAGGACAACCAGGATCGGTTGGGTGGTGGCCACGGCGTGCGCGTGATGCGCGTCAACGCGAAGAGCTTCGTGGTGCCCGGGTTGCCGACGATGCCGATCCCGCAGTTGATGATGCTCGACGAGAGCTCGCCGCTCGCGCGCGAGGGGTGCGACATCGCGGGCGTGATCTCGCCGGCGACGCTCGCCACCGACGACAGCGCGCTGATCGTCGACTTCGGCGCCGCGCGGCTCGCCCGGATCGCCATCGACGCGATCGACGAGCACCTCGCTCGCATCCCGGGCCCGCGCTTCAACGCGACGATCGACAATGGTGAGTACACGCCCGGGATCGACGTCGCGTTCGGCACCCAGAAGATGCGGCTGATGATCGACACCGGCTCGTGTTGCACGTGGGTCACGACGTCGAGCAGCGTCGGCAAGACGCACCTGCCGCGCAGCACGCCGGGCGTCGAGGTGCGCCGGCTACAGAGCAAGCGGCTGTCGCGCCGGTCGCTCACCCCGCTGTCGTTCGGCACCGTCAATCGCGAGCTCGAGATCCGGTTGCTCGAACCCGATCCCGGTGACGATCAAGAGGACGGCGCGATCGGTGGTGATGCCCTGCAGGGCTGCGTGGTCGCGATCTCGCCGACCGAGATGCGCGGGGTGTGTCGCCAGCCGCTCCACACTCGGTGACGTCCGTGCGAAGCTGAGAAGGATGATGTCCGGGCGAGCCTCCCTCGTGCTCGCACTGGTCGGCTGCGGGCGGGTGGGGTTCGACGCGCAGTGCGGGATCGACGCGCTGACGATCTCGCCCACCGCGGCACACGCGAACTTCGACAGCCTCGTCCAGTTCGACGCTACCGGTGGCTGCCCGCCGTATCGCTTCACGCAGACCGGGCCGGGCGAGATCGCCGTCGACGGCCGCTACGTGACGACCTCGCAGGTCGGGACCTCCGAGGTGACCGTCACCGATACGCTCGGCGACACCGCTCGCGCGACGCTCGAGATCGGCGGGACGTCGCTGTGGTTCCTCGGTGGCGCTGTCAACGAGGTGCCGAAAGACGAGATCTGGCGCAGCGACGACGGACTCGCGTGGACGATGGTCGGGACGCTGCCGGTGCCGGTGCGCAGCGCGGCCACCTTGGTGTTCGACGATCGGATCTGGGTGATCGGCGGCACCGACGCGCAGGCCAGCGATGCGGTGTGGGTGTCGGCGGATGGCGTGACGTGGAGCCAGGCGGGGCGCCTGCCCGCGCCCGACAGCTATCCGAGCGCCGCGGTGTTCGAGCGCCAGATCTGGGTGATCGGCGGCAACGGCGTTCCCGGCCAGGTGCTGACGAGCAACGACGGTGCGGCGTGGGCTCACGCCGGCGATCTGCCGATCCTCAGCCACGGCGCCTCCGCGATCGTGCACCGCGGTCGGCTGTGGTACCTCGGCGGTCACGACGTCGATAACGTCTTGTACGACGAGGCGCGCTCGACGATCGACGGTGCGAGCTGGACCGTCGAGGGACGGTTGCCGAGCGAGCGCGAGCTCACGGGCAGCTGGATCGCGAACGACCAGCTGGTGGTCGCGGGCGGGCTCGGTGCGGCCGAGCTCGACGAGGTGGTGACCAGCTCCGACGGCGTCACCTGGACGGTCGAGGGGACGCTCCCGGCGACCCGCTACTACGGCGGCTTCGCCGAGCTCGGCGCGCGGCGGTGGGCGGTCGGCGGGACCGATGGTGGCGCGGTGTGGTCCTCGGCGGACGGGCTGAGCTGGACCGTCGAGGATGCGAACTTCCCGTTGCCCCGCTCCGACGGTGGGCTCGTGGCGTTCATGCCGCGCTGACTCAGGCCCCGATCTCGTCGGCGAGCTCCTCGAACTTGTCCAGGTGTTCGGGGTTGTGGCGATAGTCCGCGAGCCCGATCGTGTCCCACTCGTCGAGGCCGGCGACGTGCACGACGCCGAGCTCGCGCAGCACCGCGTTGACGCGGTCGCCGGCGAGCAAGCGCGCGCCCTCGTACGCCACTGCGAACTGATCGCCGTTGCCGCCGAAGTAGTCGGTAAAGATCACCGCGAACCGCGGCGCCGGGAGGCCGGTGATCTCGCGTGCGATCGCCGTCGGCAGCAGGTGCGATCCCGGTGGGCTGTGCAACCGGCCATCGACCTTGCCGCGCTTGACCTGCCAGTACCCCGACCAGTAGTGACTGATCGGGAACACCGTCACGTGCTGCCACGCGAGCCGCTCGATCAAGCCGTACGACTCGGCGATCGCCGTGCCGTACGGCGCGGCGATGACGAGCGCGGAGATGTAATGTGATGACTCACCTCGGTCTACTTGACGTCCTTGACCTTCAGCTCGCCGATCACGCGCCAGCCTTGAGCGAGCTTGCTGCACTCGCCCACGTCGAGCCGCAGCTGCTTGCCCGCGACTTCGAAGTACATGTCGCACTCGCCTTCGTTGTCGTTCTGGACGCACTCGCGCTTCGTGATCGCGACCTTTGCACCCGCCTTGAGTTCCAGCCGCGCGACCGCGCGATCGAAGGCCGCGAGATGTCGATCCGGGTTGGTGGTGGTGGGTGCGATCAGCTTCGCGTAGCCGCTGCGATCGCGCTTCTGCACCATCGCGAGCAACGAATCCGCGAACTGCTCGAGTTCGACCGTCCACGCCTTGGTGTCGAGCTCGCGGACGCGCCAGCGATCAGCCTTGTTCTCGAGTGTCAGCAGCAGTCCGAGCTTCGTCCCGCTCTTGGTCAGCCCGTCGATGCGACACTCGACGACCGTGCTCTCGGTCGCCTTGCAATCGCGACGATCGATCGTCATCGTCGAGACATCGAGCGCGAGGCGCTTCACGAGCTCCGCGAGGCCATCCCAGCTCTTCAGCACCCCGTTGTCCCGTTGCGCCAGGGTTGCGAAGGCCGCGGGGTCCCGTCGCTTGATCGCCCCGATCAGGTCGTCGACGACCTTGTCATGGGTGGGTGCTGCGTGTGCGAGCGAGATCGTCGACACGACGACACATGCGAGGAGGCTGCGCATGTGTCGAGCTTACCCGTTTAGTAACGGTAGTGATCGGGCTTGAACGGGCCGTCGAGTGCTACGCCGAGGTACTCGGCCTGCACCTTGGTCAGCGTGGTCAGCTTGACGCCGACCTTCGCGAGGTGGAGACGCGCGACCTTCTCGTCGAGCTTCTTCGGCAGCACGTAGACCGCGCCGGCCGCGAACTTCATGCCGGTCATGTCGTCCTGACCCTTCTGCGCGTTCGCCCACAGCGCCATCTGCGCGATGGTCTGGTTGGTGAACGAGTTCGACATCACGAACGCCGGGTGACCCGTCGCGCAGCCGAGGTTGACGAGGCGACCACGAGCGAGCAGCGTGATGCGCTTGCCGTTCGGGAAGATGAACTGATCAACCTGGGGCTTGATGTTCTCTTCCGTGATCTCCTTGTTGTTCTCGAGATACGCGACCTGGATCTCGCTGTCGAAGTGGCCGATGTTGGCGAGGATCGCCTCGTCCTTCATCACCAGCATGTGCGCGCTGGTGATGACGTCCATACAGCCCGTCGCGGTGACGAAGATGTCGGCGATCGGCGCCGCATCTTCCATCGTCACGACCTGGTAACCCTCCATCGACGCCTGCAACGCGCAGATCGGATCGATCTCGGTGATCAGCACGCGGGCGCCGAGGCCACGCGCGGCGTGCGCGCACCCCTTGCCGACGTCACCGTAACCGGCGACGACGACGACCTTGCCCGCGACCATCACGTCGGTCGCGCGCTTGATGCCGTCGAACAGCGACTCGCGGCAACCGTAGAGGTTGTCGAACTTCGACTTGGTGACCGAGTCGTTGACGTTGATGCACGGGAACAGCAGCGAGTTCGTCTTCGCCATCTCGTAGAGGCGGTGGACGCCGGTGGTGGTCTCCTCGGAGACGCCCTTGATCTCGCCGGCCATCGTCGTGAAGCGGGTCTTGCTCGCCTTCAGGGACGCCTGGAGCACGGTGTAGATGACGCGCATCTCGTCGTTGGTCGCGGTCGACGGATCCGGCGACTTGCCCGACTTCTCCATCTCGGCACCCTTGTGCACGAGGAGGGTGAGATCGCCGCCGTCGTCGAGGATCAAGTTCGGACCCTTGCCACCCTTGAACGCGGTGAGCTGGAGCTCGATGTTCTGCCAGTAGTCGTCGAGCGACTCGCCCTTCCACGCGAACACCGGGATGCCGGCCTTCGCCATCGCGGCGGCGGCTTCGTCCTGCGTCGAGTAGATGTTGCACGACGTCCAGGTGACGTCGGCGCCGAGGGCCACGAGGGTCTCCATCAGCACGGCCGTCTCGATCGTCATGTGCAAGCAACCCGCGATGCGTGCGCCTGCCAGGGGCTTGCTCGCGCCGAACTCTTCGCGGAGAGACATCAGACCCGGCATCTCCTTCTCGGCCATGCGGATCTTCTTGCGACCCAGCTCGGCGAGCGTGAGGTCTTTGACTTTGAACGACGGGAATTCGGTGCGGTTATCCATGATGTTCTCCAAGTGTGGTGGCTATGCGCGCGCCGGCTTCTTGCCGACCGCGATCTGGTGAGGGGGTTGTTCGGTACCGGGCATGGGCGCGACCGTGAGGACCTCGAGCCCGGCGGCCTCGAGCCAGGCGCGCAGCTTCTGGGGCTCGAAGCCGAGCCAGACGTGACCTTGCTCGCGCATCGTTTCGTCGTCATGCGCGACGCTCTCGACGACGGCGAGGTGCGCACCGGGACGGAGCAAGCGCGTGGCTGTGGCGATCACTTCTTGCGGGCGCGCGGCATAGCGAAGCACGCGCGCCATCACGACGAGGTCCGCGCCGCCGCGCTGATCGACATCGGCGAGCACGTCGCCGGCATCGCCTTCGCGGAGCCGCACGTTCGGCAACCCCCACGCCGCGATCCGCGCGCTGCAGCGAGCCAACCGTGACGCGCTGCGATCGACGCCGATCACGCGGTGGTAGAGCCCCGACAGGACCGGCAACAGCGAGCCATCACCGGTGCCGAGATCGATCGCGAGATCGCGGCCGGGCAGGAGGGGTGCAAACAGCGGCAGCCACTGCAGGAGCTCCGGGGTGACGATCGGCTCCGCCTCGATCACTTGATCGGGGAGGTGATCGAAGAACTTCTTCGACAGCTCCTCGCGCTGCGCGACGATCGACGCGACGCGGGCGAGGCTGCCGTCCTTGGTGCACAGCAGGCGCCCCTCTTCGAACGCGGCTTCGACCACCGGATCGATCGTGGTTTGCGACCGCAACAGTGTTCGATTGCCATCGCGCCGTGCCGACACGAGCCCGACCTCGCGAAGCGGCTGCGACTTCTTCGTGACCTGTGGTTGGCTCTCCCCGAGCAACGCCGCGAGCTCGCCGACGGTCAATTCGTCTTCCGAGCAGAGGGCGAGCAAACGCAGCCGGTCCTCGTCTCCGAGGAGACGGAACAGGTCTGCACGGGCCGACGGCTGCACGAAGTACTGTTTATTCTAAAATTCGCATGAAGGCAAGATGAGAAATACATGTGGCAGATCGCGGGTCTGAAAAGTTCGGGGTCACGAGCCTGCCCGACCAGCGTTTGACTTGTGACGGAGGCACCCCCTACCATCAATGAGTCCTGCAATGACGACGGGTTCGGGCGGCAAGGCATCGAGCGGTAGCCAGCCGGGGAGGCCTGCGGCCGATACCCCGAACAGGCTGATCGTGCGCGCGGCCGACTCCGATGGCGGAGACTCGACGCTCGGCGCGAACGACACCGCCGTCGCCGGCGAGCGATCGCTCGACAACACCGCCGCGGGTCCGACCCCGTTCGCGGGAACGCCAGCGTTCACCGCCGAGCTGATCGGTTCGACACTGTCCGGAAAGTTTCTGATCAACCGCAAGGTCGGACAGGGCGGCATGGGCGCGGTCTACGAGGCCACACACACGCAGCTCGGCAAGCGCGTCGCGGTCAAGGTGCTGCTCGAGAAGTACGCGCAGCGCGAAGCGATCGTGAAGCGGTTGCGTCAGGAAGCGCAGCTCGCGTCGTCGGTCGGCAACGAGCACATCATCGACATCACGGACATCGGCACCACCGAGGACGGCCGCACGTACGTCGTGATGGAGTTCCTCGAGGGCGAATCCCTCGCGGAGTGCCTCGCGCGCGAGATCAAGCTCCCCGAGCAGCGGATCCTCAAGGTGGTCTCGCAGGCGGCCTCCGCGCTGTCCGCGGCGCACATCAAGGGCATCGTCCACCGCGACATCAAGCCGGAGAACTTGTTCCTGCTGAAGCGCAAGGAACAGGACTTCGTGAAGGTCGTGGACTTCGGCATCTCGAAGTCGCTGCGCGCGACGGGCGAAGAGGAAGATCAGCCGCGGCTGACGCAGACGGGCATGGTGCTCGGGACGCCGCTCTACATGTCGCCGGAGCAGGCGCGTGGTGACGACGCACTCGACGCGCGGGTCGATATCTACGCACTCGGCGTGATCATGTACGAGGCCGCGACGGGGCACGTGCCGTTCACCGGCAACAACTACCTCTCGGTGATCTCGCAGGTCCTCAACGAGACGCCGAAGCCGGTGCGCGAATATCGGCCGGAGATCAGTGACGAGTTCGAGGCCATCGTCGCGAAGGCGATGGCGAAGAACAAGACCGATCGCTACGAGACCGCACTCGATCTCCTCGCGGATCTCGGTGCCCTGCTCGACGATCCGACGCACTCGACGGAGCGCGCGCGGATCACGGGGCCGCGCAAGAAGCTGCCGAAGCGGCAGTCGCCGTCGCGCTACGTCGTCTGGATCGGCGGCATCGCGGTGATCGTCGCGGCGGTCGCGGTGACCGTGAAGGCGATGATGGGCGGCTCCACGCCAGCGGTCGTACCTCCCGACGCCCAGAAGGTGGAGGTGCTGCCCGATGCCGCGGTGGTGTCGCCGCCCGATGCCGCGCCCATCCCGCCGAAGCGCGTCGACATCAAGATCGAGACCGAGCCGAAGGGTGCCTCGATCCTGGTCGACGGCTTGCCGGGCACCGGGATCGACGGCCTCAGCGTCACCCCGATGACCCTGTCGGTCCTCGAGACGACCGAGAAGACCGAGTTCATCATCCAGCTCGACGGCTACGAGGAGAAGTCTTTCAAGATCATCCCGAAGGAGTACGACGCCGCGCGCGGGATCCCGGTCTTCAAGCTGGTCAAGGCGAAGCGCCCGGTGCTGTACACGCCGCCGAAGGGGCCAGGTCCGGGCAGCGGCACAGGTGCGGGCTCGGGCTCGTCGCACAGCTCGGGAGGCGGCGACTTCAGTGGCTTCCCGAAGCGGAATGACGCTACCGTTCCGAACAAGTGAGGGCCCTCGCGATCCTGGTGGTGCTCGCCTTGGCGAGTCCCGCGCGTGCGCAGACAGCGTTGATCCTCGAGATCGATAACTGCCCGCACAGCGAGGCGACCGAGGATGTCCGGACTGCGCAAGGTCGCGAGCACTACTCGCGTGGCGAGACGCTGTACCTGCAAGGTGACTACAAGGGTGCGGTCTCCGAGCTGGTCGCGAGCTACTGCAAGATCCCGAGCTTCGGCTACTCGATCTTGAAGGACATCGGGCAGGCGTACGAGCGCATGCTCGACTACGAGAAGGCCGTCGCATACCTCACGCGCTACGTGCGGGAGATGCCCGACGACGCGAAGCGCGCGAACAACTGCGCACCGGATCCGAAGGAGGATCGCGAGAACGTGACGCGGCGGATCAAGGTGCTCGGCGACCTCAAGTCGCACGTCAAGATCCAGACGCAGCCCGGGCGCGCCGATATCGAGATCAAGCGCAAGCGTGATGGGTTCGTGGTCCGGCGCGGCAACGGCGGCGATACGTTCGAGCTCGTCGCGGATACGTACACGATGGTGGTCTCGCTGCGCGGACACGAGACCGTCGAGGAGACGCTCGAGACCCGGATCGGCAAGTCCGATACGCGGTTCGTGCCGATGACACCGAAGACCGGCCGGATCTCCGTCCAGGTCACGCCGGCGGACGCGAAGATCTATCTCGTCGACGGAGCAGTCGATCGCTTCGTCGGGATCGGTCGCTGGGAAGCAAAGCTCGACGCGCGCAAGTACACCGTGCGCGGTGAGAAGCAGGGCCGGATCGAGCTGTCGCGCGAGATCGAGGTCAAGCCCGACGATGTCGCCCAGGTCGGCCTGACGCTCGACGCGCAACCGCAGTTCGGGCGGCGTCAGCTGATCGGCTTCTCGACGCTCGCAGGTGGCATCGCGGCCGGCAACATCCTCAACGCGTTCGATCAGAGTGCGATCTCCGGCCTCGCGTTCATCGGTGGGAGCACGGCAGCGGCGGTGTTCAGCTACCTCTACCTGCCCGACGATCTCGCGCTCGGGACCAGCAACCTCACGATCACGGCGACGGTCGGAGGCGCAGCCGTGGGTGGTCTCGGATCGCTGCTGTTCTCGGGCAAAGATCAGGTGGTGTCGCCGTTCACCGGTCTCGGCATGGTCGGTGGTGCGGCGGTCGGCTACTACGTCGGCGATCGCACGAAGATCAAGCCGGGCGACGCGGCGCTGATCAACAGCGCGATGTCGTGGGGCACCGTCTCGGGCTTCCTGTTCGCCGAATCGTTCGGCCCGGATCGGTCGGTCTACGCCGGCCTCGTGCTGACGGGCTTCGGCATGGGGGCGATCTCCGGATCGGTGATGACGCGTTACTTCGAGATCTCTCGGACGCATGCGCTGCTGATCGATGTCGGCGGCCTGGTCGGGATCTTGGGTGGGCTCGCGATCGAGAGTCTCGTGTATGGAGCAGCGAAGGGTGGGCTCGACTCCAACGCGCGCTTCACCGAGGCGGAGCGCGAGCACCTCGCGAACTTCTCGCTCGGCGGGATGGCGATCGGCCTGATCGGTGCCGGCATCCTGACGCGCAACATCGATGCGCCGAAGCTGCCGATCCAACCGACGATCGGTAAGGCGGTCGCACCCGACGGCAAGACCACGACGACGTTTGGCTTCGGAGGTCGTTGGTGAAGAGCGTGAGCGTTCACAAGAGTGCCTGTCCGCTCGACTGCCCGGATCTGTGCGGGCTCGAGGTCACCGTCGAACAAGGCCGCGTGACGAAGATCGAAGGGGATCACCGCAGCCCGATCACCGACGGGTTCATCTGCGGCAAGGTCCGCAAGATGGCCGATCATCTGTACTGCGATGATCGGATCCTGACGCCACGGATCCGCACGGGACCGAAGGGCAGCGGGGAGTGGCGTAGTGCGAGCTGGGACGAAGCGCTCGATCTGATCGCGAACAAGATCTCCACGATCAAGGCATCGTCGGGCGCCGAGGCGATCTTGCCATATCACTATGGTGGCTCGAACGGTTGGTTGACCGAAGGCGCGCTCGCGACACGGTTCTTCCGCCGGCTCGGCGCCTCGCGGCTGGAGCGCACGTTCTGCGCGGCGGCCACCACGGCGGCGACGCGCGGGCTGTACGGCGTGATGCCGGGAGTCGCGCTCGAGGACTACGAGCATGCGCGGCTGATCGTGCTGTGGGGTGTGAACCCGTCGGCGACGTCGATCCACCTCGTGCCGGTGATCGAGCGCGCGATCGAGCGGGGCGCGAAGCTGATCGTCGTCGATCCGCGCGTCACGCCGCTGGCGAAGCGGGCGGATCTGCACCTCGCGATCAAGCCCGGTGGGGATCTCCCGGTCGCGCTCGCGCTCGCGAGTCGGTTGTTACGCGACCACGCGGATCGGGCGTTCCTCGCGGCGCATGCGACCGGGATCGAGGAGTTTTCTCGTCGAGCGGAGGCGTGGTCGTTCGAGGCTGCAGCAGCGGCGGGCGGCGTCGCCGTCGCCGAGCTCGAGCGCTTCATCGCGCTCTACGCGCCCGCGTCGCCCGCGGTGATCCGTGCGGGCTGGGGCCTCGAGCGCAATCGCAACGGCGGCAGTGCCGTCGCGGCGGTGTTGGCGCTCCCTGCGATCTGCAACAAGTTCGGCGTGCGCGGGGGTGGCTATACGCTGTCGAACGGCGATGCGCGGTGGACGCTGACGTCGGAGACGGCGATCGCCGAGCCGCCGGCGAACACGCGCACGGTCAACATGAGCGAGCTCGCGCGTGCGCTCGAGACGCTGAAGGCTCCGCCGATCGAGTTGTTGTTCGTCTACAACTGCAACCCGGTCTCGACGGCGCCGGACCAGCGCAGGGTGATCGCGCAGCTGTCGCGCGAGGACCTGTTCGTCGTCGTCCACGAGCAGGTGATGACGGATACGGCGCAGCTCGCCGACGTGGTGTTGCCTGCGACCTCATTCCTCGAGCACCGCGAGCTCCGTCGCGGCTACGGCACGATGCGCCTGTTCGATTCGCCGGCGGCCGCCGTGGCTCCCGGCGAAGCGCGATCCAACAACCAGTTGTTCGGTGCGCTCATGGCGCGGCTCGGCCTGACACGTCCCGGTGAGCCGTTCACCGACGACGAGCTGGTCGCGGCCACGTTCGCGGCGAGCCCGCATGGTGAGGCGATGCAGCGCGAGCTGCGCGAGCACGACGTCGCGCTGCCGCCCGCGGGCACGACGCCGCTGCCGTTCGTCGACGTGTTCCCGGATACGCCGGATGGCAAGATCCACCTGGTTCCCGAGGCGCTCGATGCCGAAGCCAAGGGGCTCTATCGGTTCCGCGAGGATCCCGGGACGGCGGTGTACCCACTCGCCTTGATCTCGCCGGCACTCGCGACCCAGATCTCGTCGTACTTCGGTCAGCTGCGCAGCAAGCCGGCGGTGCTCGAGATCTCGACGGCAGATGCAGCGGCGCGTGGGATCGCGAACGGTGACGCGATCAGGATCTTCAACGCGCACGGCGAGGTCCACTGCGCCGCGAAGGTCACCGGCGAGGTTCGGCCGGGCGTCTGCGTGTTGCCGAAAGGCCTGTGGCGCAAGCACACGGCGAACGGGATGACGGCGAACGCGCTGATCCCGCAAGCGTTCGCGGATCTCGGTGGGCAGGGTGCGTGGAACGACGCCCGTGTCCAGGTGGAGAAGCGCTGATGCTGATCGATCACACCGCCGCCGTTGCGCTCGCCCATCGCTGGATCGCGGCTTGGAACAGCCACGACCTCGAGCGCGTGTTCGCCCTCTACGACGACCACTTCGAGATGCGCTCGCCGCTGATCGCCGAGCGCGGCTTCTCGTCGACGGGGGTGCTTCGCGGCAAGGACGCGATCCGTCCGTACTGGAGTGCCGGCATCACCACGGCGCAGCCGCCGCTGCGGTTCGAGCTGATCGACGCGTACGGCGGTGTCGACACGGTCGCCATCCACTACCGCAGTGTGGGTCGCAAGATCGTCGTCGAGATCCTCGAGCTCGACGACCACGGCCACATCATTCGTGGCGGCGCGACGCACGGGGCGCCTGGCTGAGCGGCGCGACCCCCGCAGCCGCGTAGAGCGGCGCGGACGGAAACACCACACCGGCGCGCATCGTGCTGACGACGCGGCGGATCGCCGTCAGGTCGGCCACCGGATCGCCGTCGATGACGACCAGATCGGCGCGCTTGCCCACCGCGATCGAGCCGATCGATTGCTCGCGGCCGAGCGCGCGCGCGTTCCCGAGGGTCGCGAGCGAGAGGATCGTCGCGTTCGGGAAGCCGGCCTCGGCGAACAGCTCGAGCTCGCGCTGTAGCATCAGCCCGGCCGTCGAGTCGGAGCCGATCGCGATCGGGACTCCCTCGTCGAACAACCGCTTCGCCAGCTCGAGCATCCGCTTCCACGCGGCGCGATAGCGCGGGCGGTCCGCGTCACGGACGGTGATCCGGTGACGCGTGTGCATGAGCGCGAGCGCCGGCGGCATGCGGCCAACCGTCGGTTCCTGACCGGGCGCGATCGTGCCCGGCGCGCCGGTGAACAGACGCTCCATCACCGCGAACGTCGGGGTCACCACGATCCGGCGTGCCCGCAGGAGCGCGATGAAGTCGCGGACCTGGGGAGTGTCGAGGTCGACCGTCGCGCCGCGCTCGCCGGCCAGCGTGAACCGGGTGGTGTCGCTGGTGTCGGTGTGGACCGTCGCGAGAAACTGCAGGAGGACGAGGTTGATGTGCTCGAGGCCATCGAATCCCGCAAGGACCGCCTGGTCCGCACGCATGAACGCCGGCACGTGGCCGGTGACCGGCAACCCACGAGCATGGGCCTCGCGCGCGATCACCGGGACCAGCGCCGGATCGACCGAACCGTAGATCTTGATGCCGTCGTACCCGCGCCTCGCAAACCCGACCACGGCTGCGATCGCCTCGGCGGGTGTCGTCGCGGTGACCTTCGCGGCGATGGCGTTCGGGCCCCGTCCTTCGATCCGGCCGAACCGGATCACGTGGGGTCCGATCGCGGTGCCGGCATCGAAGCGCGCCACGAGGTGGTCGAGGAAGTCCTCGTCGTTGCCGAGATCGCGGATCGTCGTCACGCCCGAGGCGATATGGAGCATGCCGCTCGCGGGATTGAGGTGTGAGTGCATGTCGATCAAACCCGGCAACAACGACTTGCCCGTGAGGTTGATGACCTCGGCGCCGGCGGGAATCGGCAGTGCGCTCGATGGACCGATCGCGGTGATGATGTCGCCGCGCACGATCACCGTGTGATCGGACAGCCAGGCCGCGGCGTTGGCATCGAACACGCGTGCGTGGGTGTACGCGAGCCCGGCGGCAGGGGGGTGATGCGCGTGGCGGTCGAACAGAGCGCGATCACGGTCGACGATCGGCCGAGGCGCCGGCATACGCGTCGAACACGCGGCAACAACGATGACGATCAGCACGCGGCACGAATCGAAGGGGCTTGTCGTCACCGTCGAGAGCGAGCTTATGTCACCACGCGTAGCTCGACAGCGATCGCATCGGCGATATCGCGGTCCTACGAGACGACCGCGTGGCCATCGCTGCACAGCTCGCGCATCTGCAGCTTCGAAAGGCGAACGAACTTGCGCTGGAGCCGGCGGGCGATCGGCCTGCCGAGACGAGCCAGCCAGTAGCGCGGCTGCGAGAATGCGACGATCGTGTAGACGACCGTGTCGTCGGGCATCCACTCGATGAGGAACCGTTCCTCGCCCGCCTCGACGTGACCGGGCAAGGTGCCGTACGCGAACCCGAACCGGCGCGGCTCGTCGATCACGTAGACGATACGAGCGGCGCTGAGGAACCACAGGCCAAACACGCGCATCACCACGCCGGCGACCTCGCCCTCCGCGATCGGGATGCCCTTCGGTTCGATCGTCGCGAGTGGGGCCGGGAACATCGCCCACGTCCGGATCGCCTCCCGGGCCGCATGGAATACGCGCTCGCCGCGGCCGAGCGCTTCGCGGTTGCGGTCGTGATCGTAGCCGGGCGGTGCGGGACCGTCGTCACGCGTGATGCCGACGCTGGGGTAGCTGAACGCGAGTGGGCGCTGGGCATCGCGGTGCGTCTGCACGCGAGCTGCATTCGGTCGAGTCAGCGTCCACATCACGCGAGTCTATGATGCTGCGCTGGGCGTGATCGTCGCCGAACGGTCCGCTACGCTGCGCGCATGGCTAAGCGGACCACCACAGTCGAATCCCTGACGGCCCCGGGACCCGACTACAAGTTCGTCCGCAAGATGCTGACGTTCGGAGATTCGTACGTCCCTCACCTCGGCGACGTCATCGAGGTCTTCAACAAGAGCTACAAGGTCGAGCTCACCGGCACCGTCGTCGGGGTGAACGACAAGGTCGTGACGGTGCGCCATGGTCGAGGCAAGCAGACCGACGTCGACACGGAGCGCTACGTCTCGGTGGAATCGTCGCCGACGATCGACGCGGTGTGGAATGACAGCATGGCCAACGACCGGCCCGATGGAGTCGCGTACGCGGACAAGCTCGTGGCGCCGGCGCTGAGAAAGGCGTTGTTGAAGAGCGTCGACGCGCTGGCCAAGCAGGAGGCCGTCGACTATCACCCGGGCTCGGGGACGCGGGTTCGCGATCTGGTGCATCCGTCGCTGTACCCGTACGTGCGCGGCACGTCGAAGCTCGCGGGTCCGGCACCGGCCAAGCGCACGGCGCCGAAGTACGACCGCTGGGGACGCGTGTACGAGGATTCGAAGTACCAGTGGCTGCCGTCGCAGTTCCACGTCGCAGCGAACGGCTCCGTCGAGATCCGCTCGTACATCAACAACCTGGCGCCGACGTATCGAGCGCTGCACGGCGACCTGGCGAAGCTGTTCACCTGTGCGCTGCCGCTCCTGGAGAGCGTGCTCGGCTACGTCCAGAAGATGCGGTTCTACGTCAACGACGACGCGGAGATCGAGCACGAGGGCGAGCTCCCCGAAGGCAGCCAGAAGCCGATCGCGAAGTTTCCGTCGCGAAAGCTGCGCGGCCGCGAGCTGCAGGTCATCCCGAAGCTGGTCGAGTACAAGCTCTCGCGCGGCGAGACACACGAAGGTGTGTGGCACGTCGAGGGCATGTCGCACGAGCACATCGTCGCCACGTGCGTGTACGTGCTATCGCGTGACAAGGATCTCGAGGGCGGCGAGCTCGAGTTCAAGCGCGCGTGCACCGTCGGGGAAGCGGGCACATGGTTCTGGGGCATGGACCAGCTGCGGCCCGCGCCGGCGCAGCGGCTGGTCGAAGCCGCCCAGGTTCCGCTCGGTCGGATCGAGACTCCCGAGGGCCGCTTGTTCGTGTTTCCGAACTCGCACATTCACAAGCTCAAGGCGTTGCTCACCAAGGGCCGTGCGGCAGCGCGCCGTCGGGTGATCGTGTTCTGGGTCGTCGACCCCGATGCGCCGATCCTCTCGACGCGTGATGTGGCGCCGCAGCAGGCCACCATGAAGCGCGCCGACGCGTTGAGCATCCGGTTGAAGTTGATGAAGGAGCGGAAGCGGCACAAGGCGAACTTCAACGTGCGCAGCATCTCGTTGTGCGAGCACTGAAGCAGTAGCGTCAGTCCTCGACGCCGCCGCCACTCATCACGAAGTGCGAGCTCAGATCGCCGGGCCGAAGGATCCGCCAGCGCTCGCTGTCCTCGAGCGAGTCATCGGGAAACGTCTCGAGGACGAAGCCGTCGACGAACGACATCGCAAACCCACCGGCCTCGTCTGCGGTGATTCGCTGCACCTCGTGCGGCTCGCGGTGCCACGCTCGGATTCGTTCGTCGGCATCTGAACCGCTCCAGTCGCACGACGCGACGACGATTCCGCTCGGGCCGCGGATGCGCCACGCGCACTGAACGTGCAGTGCGAAGTCGCCGACCTCCGATTCTTGCCCGGCTCGATTGGTTTGCGTTCGCTTGCCGCCGAAATGAAAGGCCCGGAGATCCGCCGCGCGGGTCGACTTCCAGAGCGGAAGACCGACGAGCGGTGCGAGTGCTGCTTCCAAGCGCTTGGTGTCGTGCAACATCCCGTGCTCGTCCTTGGTGAAGGCGCCCGAAGTAGCATTTGCTCGGTGATTCCGAGCGTCGTGCTAGCCTCGACTCGTGGCGACCACCGACGAGCATATTCGGGCGTTGCTCAGTCTGCCTGCGAAAGAGCGAGCGCACGCGGCCAAGCTCCTCATCGACAGCCTCGACGAGGATTTCGAGGATACTTCGGCAGAGTCGATGCGCGCTGCGGAGCTCACGCGACGTGCCCGTTCGGTGGTTGATGGTACTGCCGCAGTGGTTGATATCGACGAGGTGCGACGTCGTGTCGCCGCACGACTTCGCGAAGTTCGCGGTCAGTGAAGCTCCGGTTCCTCGTCGATGCACTCGTCGAGTACGAGGACGCGATCGCGTACTACGAGCGCGCGCAATCAGGCCTCGGGGAGGCGTTCCTCCACAATGTGGAAGAAACCCTCGCCCTCACACTAGAGTTTCCAGAGATCGGGGTTCTCGTGGCGAACACACCGCCCGACCTCGGAGTTCGGCGCAGGATCATCCAACGCTTCGAGGTGGAGGTGAACTATCTCGTAGTGGGGGATGAGCTAACCGTGCTCGCGATCTTTCACGGGAAACGAAGACCAGGTTACTGGCACGACCGACTGGTCGACTCCGCTAGCGGGTGAGGAGGATCGCGATCGTCGCACCGATCATCGCCACCGCGATCACCACGAACACGATCCACAGCGTCTTGTTGCCACCGACGGCGCGGTGCTTGTCGGTGGCACCGGCGGTCGATGCACGCTTCACGGATGCAGCTGCCGCGGCGGCCTGAAACGGCGGCGCTTCGAGCAGCGAAGCTGTCGGCGGTCTGGGCACCGACGGAAGCTGGGCAGCGGCCATCGTCATCGACTGCGAGACGACGACTGCCTGGTGGACCGACGGCAAGGGTGCGGGCACGACGGCGTGCGGCATCGACACCGACGGCAACGGCGCCTGCGAGATCGCGGAGGCGACCGAGGGGTGCTGCGACGCCATCAGCACGACAGCCGGCTGCATCGGCAACGGCGACAGTGCAGGCATCGTGCTGTTGAGCGGGGCGGTGGGAACGACGCCCGCAGGGTCGGTGGCGGATCCGACGGCCGTCATCGCCATCGAGTGGGCGACGGCCATCGACGCGTACGACTCGGCGGGCGCGGATCCCGACGGGATGTACGCCTCGGCCGAGATCTCCGGAGTGGCCATCGGCTGCGTGCGTCCCGTCTGCTGCGCCGCGAGCTTCGCGCGCTGGTCCTGGATCGCGCGCAGCACGTCGGGTGACGGCGCGAAGCCGACCAGCGTCGACGCGTTCGACCGACCGGGTGGGTCGACGGTGGCGGCTGCGGCGAGCGCAGCCGGCGACGTGGCGGCAGGTGCGGCGGGTGCACCCGTCATCGACGCATCCGCCGGCATGTCGGGCACATTCCAGCCGAGCGAGACGGGACCCGGTTGATGGTGTGCCGGTGCACGAGGTGGAAGCTGTGCGGCGAGCTCCGCGGGTGACGTCGCCGAGCCGTGCGGCGTGCGCGGCGGTTCCGCCGTGGTGCCGGTGAACGTGCTCATCAACGGCGAGTGGATCGGTGGAACGATCGCACCCGGAACCGTCGATGGCGGTGGCAGCGGCGGTGCCGGTGTCGGCGCGGCCGGCGCACGCGCGACCGGCGACGCGCCCATGAACGTGTTGCCCTTCGGACCGAGGTCGGCGGACGAGGTCGACGAGCCATGCGGCGTGCGCGGCGGCTCCGACGTGGTGCCCATGAACGTGCTCATCAGCGGCGTGTGGAGCGGCGGGATCAACGCACCGGGGACCGTCGAGGGCGGCGACAGCGGCGGTGGTGGCGTGGGGTGCGCGGGTGCACGAACGTCGGGGGACGTCGCGCCCGGGATCGTCAACGGGCCGTGCGGTCCCGCATCGACGATGGGTGCGGGCGGGGCGGTCGGACCCGACGGAATCGTCGCCGCGATCGTCGCGAGCTCCGGTGACAGGGCCGGACCCCGCGGTGCAGCGAACGGCGAGACGCCGCCGATCATCGTCGTGAGCGGATTCGGCGCCGCGGACGTCCCGATCATCGTCGCATTCGGCGAGTAGGCGACGGGTGGCGGAGGCGCGGGTGATGCAGCAACCGGAGCCGGGCTCGGTTGTTGCGCCGGGTTCGACGACTGCCCACCGTGCGTCGAGCTCGGCGAAGCTGCGACGGGTGGCGCTGGCGTCGGCGATGCCTGCCGCACCGGCGAAGGCGCACCGATCATCGTCGCGTTGTGCTGCGCCACCGGCGAGGTCGCGCCGGGCAGCGCGTCACCGACGGGGTGGTCGACAGGCCGTGCCAGCGGCATTTGCGGTAGCGGCGAGGCTCCGAGCATCGTCGCATTCGGGTTGCGCGCGGCGGCAAGCTGCTGGGGTGTCGGGGCCGTGATGCCCGCACTTTCCGGAATCGTCGTCGACGGGATGTTCCAGCCACCGGAGCCGGGCCCGACCGCCTGCATGTCATGCAGCGTCGGCGCGCCCTCGGGGATCTGCTTCGCCGCAGCGGCCAACGCAGCCGGCGAGATCGGTGCCGGGGCGACCTCTTCGGTCGGTGTGCCATCGGCGGGGCACCACCGAACATCGTCGGTGTACACGGCCTGACAGCGCGAACAGCGTTTCATGACGAGTGGCGGAGCCTACTCCGAATCGCGACACGTGGCCCGTGGCCCGTGCGATCTGACCTGCCAGTTCGTCAATCCACCATCATGATCGCGATCCCGATTCCGATCGCGATCGCCAACGCTGCACCGACGATGATCCACAGCCGATTCGATTTCGGCGCCGCGATCCCGAGCTTCGGCGCGGGCGGCACACCGATCTCGGTGCCTTTTCCCGACGAAGCCGGCTCGTGCCCACCGCGTGCACCGTGTGTCGACTGCGCCGGCGGATGGAGCGAGCCCGGCGCGAACGACTGGTTTGGGTTCGCGCCCTGGATCGAAGCGAGTGGTGTGGGCGGCATGCTCGAGTGGCCGATCGACGTGGTCGGAAATCCCGAGTGCACCGGCGTCGGCGGCATGCTCGCGTGACCGCTCTGGATCGAAGCGAGTGACGTGGGCGGCATGCTCGCCGAGTGCGGCGGCAACGGGATCGCCGGGCTCGATTGCGGTGGATTCACCGAGAACGCACCCGCGTGGTTGCTGGATGGCAGCCGCAGCGCCGGATTCGACAGGTGCGTCGGTGCATTCGGGCCCGCGGACGGCGAGGCGAGGCCACTGTGCTGCGGCTCGGGCATCGGTGTGGGCGCACGCGGGAACGTCGGCTGCGACGGCGGACGACCCGAGATCGGGGGCTGCGAGACGTGTCGACCTCCCGCTACCGTCGACGGCAGGATCGGCAGCGGCTTCGAGTCGCCGGGCAGGATCGAATCGGCGCCGAGCCGCGATGCGGAGATGTCGGCCATCGAGTCGTGCGTGATCTCGGGCTGCGGCAGCCGCGATGCCGAGAGCTCGAGCGCGAGCGTGCGACCCGGCAACTGCGTCGACCGCAGCCGCTTGATCACCGTGCGCACCGCCGCGAGCGACGGCCGCAACGCCGGATCTTTCGCGAGCATGGTATCGACGAGCTGGACCATCTCCTCGGGCAGATCCGACACGAAGGTCTTGAGCGACGGCGGCGGCTCCTCGGCGTGCATCATCAGCGTCGCGAAGGGATCTCCCGACGACACGAACGGCCGGCGCCCCGACAGCACCTCGAACATCACGACGCCGAGCGCGTAGATGTCGGTGCGGTAGTCTACGCCAATGCCGCGCGCCTGTTCGGGCGACATGTACTCGGGCGTCCCGAGCAGCACACCTGTCTTGGTCTTGAACGGCGCGAAGCCGGCCTCGGGCATCAGCTTCGCGAGGCCGAAGTCGAGCAGCTTGACCTCGGGCCAGCGATCCTCGCGCGCCTGGAGGAAGATGTTGTCGGGCTTGAGGTCGCGGTGGACGAAGCCCTTCTCGTGCGCGGCGGTGAGAGCGAGGGCGGTCTCCTCGATCACGCTCGCAGCCTCGGACGGGATCAGCGCCCCGCGCTTGAGCCGCTTGCGCAGCGACTCGCCGATCAGCAGATCCATGACGTGATAGGCCCGGCCGTCTGCGAGCGCGCCGAACGCGAAGATGTCGATGATGTTCGCGTGACCGATCTGATTGACCGCGCGCGCTTCCTGGATGAAGCGCTCGACGACGATCGGTGAGCGCGAGACGTCGGGCTTGAGGACCTTGATCGCGGCGCGCTTGCCGATCATCCGGTGGGTCGCGCTGTACACATGCCCCATCCCACCCCGGCCGATCTCCTCGTCGATCACGTAGCCGGTGTCACCGACGGGCGTGCCGGCGCTGAGCTTGCTCTCCGGGTCGCGCGCGTGACGGGGAGGGGAATCCTCCGCATCCGTGAGCAGCTGGTCGTCGTCCTCCACGCCGAGAACATTGTATACGCGTCACAACGTGGCGAGGAACGCCAGCAACGCATCTCGATCGGCCTTCGAGGCACCCCGGAAGGCCTGCTTGGCCGCCGCCGCCTCACCGCCATGCCACATGATGGCCTCGGCCACCGTGCGGGCACGACCGTCGTGGAGGAACGTCGTCGCCGGGGCGATCAGCTGCGCGAGCCCGAGCCCCCACAGCGGCGGGGTCCGCCACTCGAGGCCGGAGGCGAGGAAGTCCTCCCGTGTATCGGTCAGGCGATCGCCGACATCGTGGAGGAGCAGATCGGTGTACGGGTGGATCCGCTGGTTCGAGAGCTGGAAGATCTCGTGATCTCCGGTGACGTGCGTGGGGGTGTGGCAGCTCGCGCACCCGAAGTCGTCGAACAGCACGCGCCCGTGCTCGGCTTCTCCGTCGCGCTCGGCGGCACCCGGCACGGCGAGGGTGGCGATGTGGAAGCCGCTGTCGACGAGCTGCTTGTCGTTGACGTCCTGCAGCGGCGCGTCAGGATCGGGGTCACGAAAGATCCGGTTCGTCAGCCCCATGTCGTTCGAGAACGCGCCGGCGACTTGCTCGATCAGCCTCGGCACGCTCGCCTTGTGTCCGAACCGGCCGATCGCAGACGCCTGCGCTTCCTCGTCCCACGCGACGTTCACGCGTCCGGAGATGCCGTCACCATTTTCATCGTCCGGATCGGCGAGCGCGAGCAGCTCGTCCCCGGGGATCGCCTCTAAAAGGCCGAGCCCGATCAACGGCGGCGCCTGGCGATACGACATGTGAATGCCCGACGGCATCGGGTCGCCGTTGGGCTGCTCCACCGCGATCCGCGGCTCGCGCAGCATGATCAGCTCGCCGTCGTCGAACAGCTCGCCGATCTCGCTCCACGTCAGCGTCACGCGCACCTCGGGGAGGTTGAACGTGGCGTGATCTTGTAACTGCAGCCCGAAGCCCGGCACCGGGATCTGGCCGCCCGGTACCGCCGGTTCGCCGACGTCCTGGCTGACGCGGATCAGCGCCTGCGATCCGAACACGTCGGGACCGATCTGCGACTCGCCGCGCCCGTTGCCCGCGTGACACGCGACGCACGCGTTGTGGTTGAACAGCGGCCCGAGCTGGGGCGGCGTCCACACGAACGTGAACGGCCCGCGACCGAGGTTGTGGCGATCGAGCTGCTCCTCGGTGAGCGACGCGATCGGCTGCCTCAGCGCTTCGGGGCCGCGATCGAACGACGTGATGTCGCCGCCCGCAAAGCGCTCGTGGTTGTCGTTGTCGCCGCACGCGACGAGCAGGACGGCGAACCCCAGGCGCTTCACGCCCAGGAGGATATCAAGTCTCGTTCGCGATCAGCTGGTCGAGTGTTTCCCGCTTGCGAATCACGGTGTAAGTGCCACCCCGCACGAGGATCTCGGGCGCGCGGGGGCGGGTGTTGTAGTTCGACGCCATCGCCGCGCCGTACGCACCGGCGGCGCCGATCCACAGCAGATCGCCGATCGCCAGCTCGGGCAGCTCGCGATCGCGCGCGAAGAAATCGCCGGTCTCGCAGATCGGTCCGACGATGTCGGTCGCGAACGCCGGACTGGTGGTCTGCTTGACGGGCTGCATCGGGTGAAACGATTGATAGAGCGCCGGGCGCATCAAGTCGTTCATCGCCGCGTCGACGATCGTGAAGTGCTTCGCCTCGTTGCGCTTGCGGAACATCACCTTGGTGACGAGTGCCCCCGAGCCACCGACGATCACGCGCCCCGGCTCGGTGTAGACCGTCAGGCCACGCGAGGTCAGCGGAGCGAGCGCCGCCTTGACCGCCGCGCCGTACTCGGCCGGCGACACGATCGCCTCGCCCTTGCCGTAGTCGATGCCGAGCCCACCACCGATGTCGACGTGGTCGAGCTGGATGCCGGCAGCCGCCAGCTCGTCGACGAGCGCGACCAGACGCGCGATCGCGTCGATGAACGGCGACGTCTTCGTCAGCTGCGAGCCGATGTGGAAATCGACGCCGCTGACCTCGAGCCCACCGGCCGCCTTCGCGATGGAGAGCAGCGGCGCGGCCTCGGACATACCGACGCCGAACTTGTTCTGCTTGAGGCCCGTCGAGATGTACGGGTGCGTCTCCGGATCGACGTCGGGGTTGACGCGCAGCGCGACCTTCACCGTGGTCTTCATCGAGCGCGCGACGGCACCGAGCGCGGTCATCTCCTCGGCAGACTCGACGTTGAACATGTCGATGCCGGCGGTGATCGCCATCCGCATCTCATCCTCGGACTTGCCGACGCCGGAGAACACGACCTTGTTCGCGGCACCGCCCGCCTTCTGCCAGCGGAACAGCTCGCCCGCCGACACGATGTCGGCACCGGCGCCGAGCTCGACCAGGACCTTGAGCACGCCGAGCGTCGAGCACGCCTTGACCGCGTAGCAGACGCGGTGAGGAATCCCGTCGAGCGCCCCGTCGAACGCCTTGTACGCGCGCTCGATCTCGCCTCGGCTGTAGACGTAAAACGGCGTGCCGACCTCCGCCGCGATCTTCGACAGCGGGACGTCTTCGCAACACAGCTCACCGGACTTGTACTCGAACGCAGGCATGGCCGCGTTCTTACCTCAAACTCAGCTCGCCAGCTCTGCTTCGATCCGTTCGATCTCGGCCAGCACCTGGTTGCGCGCCGGCCCGCCGATCACGTCGCGGCGATCGACGGCGCGGTTGGGATCGAGCCACTCGCTGACATCGGCCTCGAACGCGACATGGGCGGTGCGCAGCTCCTCGAGCGTCAACCCCGCGAGCTCGACGCCTTGCTTGCTCGCGAGCCGCACGAGAGATCCGGCGGCATCGTGCGCCTCGCGGAATGGCACGTTCTTGGTGACCAGATAGTCCGCGAGCTCGGTGGCGACGAGATACCCGCGATCGATCGCCGCGCGCATCCGCACGACATCGAACGTCAGCGAGCCGATCATCCCGCGACACACCTCGAGGCTCGCATCGAGCGTCTCGACCGCGTCGTACAGCGGCTCCTGGGTCTCCTGCAGATCCTTGTTGTAGGCGAGCGGCAGCCCCTTGACGACCGTCATCAGGGCGACCCAAGCACCGATCAGCCGGCCCGACTTCGCACGGATCAGCTCCGCGAGATCCGGGTTCATCTTCTGCGGCATCAGCGAGCTGCCGGAGCAGTACGCCTCGCCGATCTTCGCGAACCCGAACTCCTGGGACATCCACAGCACGAGCTCTTCGCCGAGCCGCGACAGGTGGACCTGGCACAGCGCGCACGCACCGACGAGCTCGATCGCGAAGTCGCGATCACCGACGGCGTCGAGCGAGTTCCGGGTCATCTCCGCGAAGCCCAGCCCGCGCATCACGTGCTCGCGATCGATCGGCAGCGTGGTCGCGGCGAGCGCACCCGAGCCGAGCGGCGAGACATCGGCCCGCTTGGCGGCATCGACGAGCCGGGCGCGATCGCGAGACAGCATCGCGTCGTACGCGAGGAAGTGATGGGCGAGCCGCGTGGGCTGCGCACGCTGCAGGTGCGTGTAGCCCGGCAGCAGCGTGTCGACATGCACGCGCGCCTGCGCGACGAGCTGCCGCCGCACCTGATCGATCCGCATGCACAGCTGCTTCGCCGCCGCGCGCGTGTACAGCCGCAGGTCCGTCGCGACCTGATCGTTGCGACTCCGCGCGGTGTGCAGCCGGCGGCCCGCGTCGCCGATCTCGTCGACGAGCCGCGCCTCGACGTTCATGTGGACATCCTCGAGCGCGTCGTCCCACGGGAGCTCGCCGGTCGCCAGCCGCGTCTCGACGCGCCCGAGCCCGGCGACGATCGCCGTCGCATCTTCTTGGGTGATCAGCCCCTGGGACGCGAGCATCTGCGCGTGGGCGATCGAGCCCGCTACGTCGTGCGGGAGCAGTCGATGGTCGAAGCTCACCGACGCATTCATCCGCGCCGCTGCAGGATCGAGCGCTCCTTCGAAACGTTTTCCGCGCGCGCCCTTGGGTCCGGACATGGCGGCGAGGGTATAGAGATCGCGAGGCCACATCCATGACTCAGCGAGTGAACATTCCGTCGCCGACCGGCGAGCTTTCCGCCGTCTTGATCTTGCCGAAGGGAGAGGCCAAGGCGCCTGGCGTGGTCGTGCTCCAGGAGTGGTGGGGCGTCAACGCGCAGCTCGAATCGATCGCCCAGAAGTGGGCGGACCTCGGCTTCGTCGCGATCGTGCCGGACCTCTATCACGGCAAGGTCGTGCCGATCGGCCAGGCCGACGAAGCGGGTGCCGCGATGAAGGCGCTCGATTTCGGCAAGGCCGTGCAGGAGATCGGCGCGACCGTCGCGTTCCTCAAGGCGCACGCGCGCTCGACGGGCAAGTTGGCGGTGACCGGATACTGCCTCGGCGGCGCGTTGACGCTCGCGACCGCGGTCAACGTGCGCGGCCTGTCCGCCGTGGTGCCGTACTACGGGTTACCGGGTGATCTCGATTGGTCGAAGGTCGATGCGCCGGTGCAGGCGCACTTCGCGAAGCACGACGACTGGGCCACCGTCGCCGGCGCAGAGAAGGTGAAGGCGGGCGTCGAGACGATGCAGCTCCACGTCTACGACGCGCAGCACGCGTTCTGTAACGACCAGCGCCCCGACGTCTTCAACGCCGAGGCGTGCGCGCAGGCGTGGGAGCGCACCGTCGAGTTCGTGCGAGCACACACGAGGTAGTTCGGACGCGATGCGTGGGGGCCGATGCTAGCTGGGTCCCACCTCCACGTGTCGCGCTGTTGGTGCCCGCCACACGCACCGTCACCACGGTTGGATCACCCCGAACGGCGGCGGCATCGCGACTATCGGCCGCTTCTGATCGGTCTAGCCGATCTCTTCGGCGTACGTCATCACGAGGTACATCACCGCCTCGACCTTGCCGGGGTTGCGATACGCGTGCGGCGTGTCGGCCTCGAACAGGATCGAATCGCCGGTCTCCAGCTTGTGGGTATCGCCGCCGACGTCGATCTCGATCGTGCCCGCGGTGACCACCAGGTTCTCGGCGGTGCCGGGCAGATGTGCGTCGGCGTTCTCGATGCTGCCACCCGCGAGATGGAGCTCGTAGAACTCGACGCGACGAGGTTCATCGAACGGGAACAGCGCGCGCGAGGTGAAGCTGCGGTCCTTGCTGCTCAGCAGCTTCGACTCACCGGAGCGCAGCACCAGGGCCCCGCTCTGCGTGCGTTGCGAGATCAGCGCCGAGAACGTGACCTCGAGGGCGCGCGCGATCTTCCACAGCACGTTGATCGTGGGTGCGCTCTGCCCGAGCTCGATCTGTCCGAGCATCGCGCGTGACACGCCGGAGATCTGAGCGAGCCGCTCGAGCGACAACCCACGACGCGTGCGCAGCCGGCGCAGATTGCCGCCGACGATGGGTGCGAGGTCTGCCGATTCGGGCGCAGCCTCGGGATTGCCAGCAGGACCACCTGCGACCGCGACAGGCTTTTCGGCTTTCTTCTTCAAGCACGTCCAACATAACAGATGTCTCGCTGTCAGGTATGTGCGCCACCACTCGGGCTGCCGTAGGCGGATTCGCCGTGCAGCGTGCCGTCGAGCCCGTCGTGCTCCGTCTCGACGTCGACGCGGAGCCCCACCGTCAGGTCGATCGCCTTGAGCAGCACGAACGTCACCACCGCCGACCACGCCACGGCGGCGGCGATCGCGATCAGCTGGTTGGTCATCAGCTCCGCACCGCCACCGAGTCCCTTGTTGTCGATCGCGCGAGCGAGCAGGCCGGTGAGCAGGGCCCCGGTGGCGCCGCCGACGCCGTGGACGCCGAACGCATCGAGCGCGTCGTCGTAGCCGAGCTTCGACTTCATCAACACCGCGCCGTAGCAGATGCCGCCGGCGATGAAGCCGATCAGCAAGGCGCTCGTCGGGCCGACGAAGCCGGCGGCGGGCGTGATCGCGACGAGCCCGGCGACCAGACCCGAGGCGAGACCGAGCATCGTCACCTTCTTGATCCGCGCGCCTTCGAACACCACCCACGCGATCCCTCCGGCAGCCGCGGCCACATGCGTGTTGAGGAGCGCGCGGGCGGCGAGCCCGTTCGCACCGAGCGCCGAGCCCGCGTTGAAGCCGAACCAGCCGAACCACAGGATCCCCGCGCCGATCACGGTCATCGTCAGATCGTGAGGCACGTGGCGCGTGGCCGGATAGCCCTTGCGCTTGCCGAGCACGAGCGCGACGACGAGCGCCGAGATGCCCGACGACAAGTGCACGACGGTGCCGCCGGCAAAATCGATCGCGCCGAGCTTCATCAGCCACCCGTCCGCCTGCCACGACCAGTGGGCGATCGGATCGTAGACCAGCGTCGTCCAGCCGAGCGTGAACAGCGCGTACGCGCCGAACTTCATGCGTTCCGCGTACGCACCCGAGATCAGCGCCGGCGCGATCACGGCGAACATGCACTGGTACGCGACGAACGCGAGGTGCGGCACCTTGATGTCCGCCGACAGCGCGACGTCTTCGATCCCGTCGAGGCCGACGTAGTCGAGCCCGCCGATCACGCCGTGGACGCTCGGGCCGAAGCACAGCGAGTAACCGATCAACACGAACTGGATCGTGACGAGCCCCAGCGAGAAGAAGCTGTGCATGAACGTCGACAGCACGTTCTTGCCTTGCACCATGCCGCCGTAGAACATCGCGAGCGCCGGGGTCATCAGCATCACGAGCGCGGCACTGACGAGCAGCCACGCGGTATCGCCGGTATCCATGGGCTCAGCATGGCGGGCGCCATGTTTCTGGCGCGTAACGCCGCGGAGAACAGTGCGTCAGCGCAGCTTGATCCAGGGCACGCCCGGCGGTTCGACCGGCGTGTCGTCTCCGGTCGGCACGTGGGGTGGCGCGACCGGCATCGTGCGGGGTGCGATGAGGGTGTTCTCGTCGAACGTGGTCGCCGTCCCGATCGTGACGTTCTTGGTCTTCGAGAACAGGCTCCCGACGATCGCGGCGACCGTCGCCGCCCCGGTCTCGACCTTGCGCTCCTTGACGGTCATCCCCTTGCGGTGCTCCGGACCTGCCGTCTGATTCGATGAATCGAGCACCGCATCGCGGTGACTCGCATCGCCCGAGAGCTCCGAGAGCTTCGGCATCACCCCCGGCCGCGTCGAGCCATTCCCACCGAGGCTGCCCCCGAAGCATCCCGTCGACAGCACCACAACGAACAGCACGCGCATCCTCTGCGCTGAAGCACGTGACGTGCCCGAACGACGGCGTGCCAGATCGAGAGGTTACGCGTGCGCGGACCGTGGCGTGATCACCACAGTGTCACTCACTTGGTTCCGAACAGGCGGTCACCGGCGTCGCCGAGACCCGGGACGATGTAGCTCTTCTCGTTGAGCTTCTCGTCGATCGCCGCCGTGTAGACCGGCACGTCGGGGTGCGCCGCGTGGAACGTGCGGATGCCCTCGGGGCACGCGAGCAAGCAGACGAACTTGATCGAGCGCGGCGACGTGGCCTTGAGCCGTTCGATCGCGGCGACCGCGGAGTTGCCGGTGGCGAGCATCGGATCGACGACGATCGCATCGCGGTCGGTCATCCCGTCCGGCACCTTGAAGAAGTACTCGACTGCCTGCTTGGTCTCCGGATCGCGATACAGGCCGATGTGACCGACGCGCGCCGACGGCAGGATCTGGAGCATGCCGTCGAGGATGCCGTTGCCCGCGCGCAGGATCGAGATCACGACGGTCTTCTTGCCATCGAGCATCGGCGCCATCATCGGCGAGACGGGCGTCTCGATCGCGACCAACGTGGTCGGCAGATCGCGACACACCTCGTACGCGAGCAGCATGCTGATCTCGCGCAGGAGGTTGCGAAACGTGCTCGTGCTGGTCTCCTTGCTGCGCATCAACGACAGCTTGTGCTGGACCAGCGGGTGGTCGATGACGTGGACGTTGCTCACCGGCGGAACCTATCAGCGCAAAGATGGATCGTCGCTGATCACGAGCGGGTACTTCTTGCCGCCGGCGAGGCGGAGCCGGGTCGCGCGATTGCCTCGGTAGTTCTCGGGGTGCGCGGCCTTCGGATCGACATCGGCGACGCCGGCGCCGAGGACGCAGAACGTCGCCTCGAGATCGATCCGCAGCTCGTGTACGCGGAGGTCGTTCTTGATCATCACCGACACGCCGTTCGCGATCAGGAAGCGATCGAAGATCGGATCGGGATAGACGGCCGGGTAGAACCGCAGGTGCTGGGTGGTGAGCTGCGAGCGATGCGCGTCGACGTAGACATGACCGGTGTCGTCCTCGAGGATGAACGGAATGCCGTGTGCCTGATCGATCAGCCGCTTCCACTCGCCGCCGAACCTGCGATCGACGACGACGTGATAGTAGACGCAGTGCGCGCCGCTGACCGGTGCGACGACGGTGTGGTCGAGTTGCTTGACGACGCCGACGACCCGCGCGAGCTCGCCTTCCTGCAGGCTCCCGATCGGCTTCCGCGGCAGCTTCGAGAGCTTGCGCCGGATCCACTGCCGCGAGCTGCGGAACCAGTAGACGAAGATGTAGCCACCCGAAGCGGCGACCACACCGAGCTCGAACAGGATCGACTCCATCTACGACGCGCCGTCGGCTTCGATGCGGATCGGCGGTGGGCCACCGGGACGCAAGCGACCGGCGACCGCACGACCCGCGGCCCGCGTTCCACCCTCGAGCACGCACGCGAGAGGCAACTGAAGGGGCGTGGCGCCGAGCCGTTCGCGCACCGCTGTCGCGACGCGATCGAGCAACGCGACGGTGAGTGCGCGCCACTCGACGATCAGCTCGTCGCCCGGCGGATGCGCGATCGCGCGAGCCCGCGCGTGCGTGGGCACCAGCACGCCGAGATCGACGAACAAGCCACCGTTGCGATCCTCCGCCAGGCCGGTCAACGCCTCGGGTTGCGCGATCGGCAACCCCGCGCGCTCGAGCGGCTCGAACAACGAGTACGCGAGCCACTGCGACTGGCCGTGAAACGGCACGAGCCCCTCGCTCGGCCCGCTGCCCCCGGCGGCGCGATGACGCCCGACGTCGCCGAGGTTGTGGCCCTCGATCTCGGTCTGGCCGGGCCAGATCGATGTGAGCCCCTCGAGCAGGGTCGTCAGCAGCTCGGCCGCGGGAAGCTGATGCGGTGCGATCGAGCGGAAGTAGTCGAGCAACCCACCAGGTCGCCCACCGGGAAACACCTTCGGCGAGTGCACGAGGGCGGTCCCGAGTGCGCGGAGCACCTTGATCCGACCGTCGATCCCGGGAAGCAGGTTCTGCCCCGAGCTCTGGAATGCCGCGGCGAGCTTCGCATGATCGAGTGCCGCGAGCCCTCCCACGTCGACGCTCGCCGGCCGCGCCGGATCCGAGGAGAACACGCCGGCCTCGAACGCGCGCAGCGAGGCCACCGCGAGGCCCTCACTGCGACCGAGCGCGAGCCCCGCGTCGCGATACGTCCACTGCTCGCCGGCACCGGCATCGAGCAGCACGCTGACCATCACGAGATCGATCCACGCGCGGGCGCGGTCCTCCCCGAGCTTGGCGTCGAGTGCGGCGACGCGGTCCGTGCCGAAGTGGTTGAGCCGGCCGTGCACCGGTATCCGCAGCTCGGGGTACTGCTCGCGGGTCACCCGCACGACCTCATCGACGACGAGCGGCAGCGCCCCGAGCTCGACCTTGAAGTGCTCCGAACCGGCGAGTGCAGCCTGGTAGATCGCTTCGCAGCGGGCGCGAATCGCGAGTGGTGAGCGGAGGTACGCGATGGCCTGTGCCGCGGTCACGCCAACACGCTAGCGCAAATCTCCACCACTGGGATCCCCGCCGGCACCGCTCGGCCGCTGAGTTGTTCCAACTCACTACGAGATCGCGTTAGCACGCGGACTTCCGATCACGATCGGGTTGTCGCCGTCCGGCACCAAGCGGATCACGTCCTTCGCATCGACGATCGCGAGCCCGCGCACGCTGACCAGCGAGTCTGGATCGACGGTGACTTCCTCGAACGTCGCGTTCTCGATCAGCCGCTCGTCCTTGTCGTGCTCCCGCAAGAACTTCGCCTCGCGCTCCGGGAACCGTGGGAACACCGGTGTCGGTGCGAGCTCGAGATCCGCGTCGGTGGCGTCGACCGACACCACGCCGATCGAGGTCACCAGCTCGAACGCACGCATCTCGCGCTTGCTGATCTGACCGGCGAGCGACTTCTCCTTCGGCCCCTCGCTGTCCTCATCCTTGGGCCACTCGTAGAGGCTCGCGAACGTCTCGTACATCACGCACGAGCGCGCGGACAGCGGCGACACCAGCGGCTCGCCGACCACGCGCACGGTCCCGGTGAGGGTCATCACCTTGCGATCCGGAAGCTCGTCGGTGACTTGCTTGCTCGGCCAGCCGGTGAGGCGCAGCGTCGAGGCTACGCCGATCGCCGTCCCAACGACGAGCACCGCGATCACGATCCAGATCATCACCGAAGTCGATAACCCTACCGCATCCGGCCTACACTAACGGCCGTGAGCCTCGCGGAACGACGCTGGCTGCGTTTGTTCACGCTGTGCGTGCTCTACGTCGCACAGGGCGTTCCGTTCGGGTTCATGGCGACCGCGCTGCCGGCGTACATCAAGTCCGCCGGCGTGGCCGATGCCGTCGTCGGCTCCGCGCTGGCGATGACGACGCTGCCATATACCTTCAAGTGGATCTGGGGTCCGCTGATGGACCTGATCACGATCCCGTCGCTCGGCCGGCGCCGCCCGTGGATCATGTTCGCGCAGCTGATGATGGCGGTCACGGTGCTCGCGATCCTCGCGATCCCCGACGTCACGGTCGATGTCGAGCTGCTCGCGTGGATCATCCTGATCCACTCCGTCTTCAACTCGATGCAGGACGTCGCCGTCGATGCCCTCGCCGTGGATCTGCTCGACGACCACGAGCGCGGTCGTGCGAACGGCCTGATGTATGCGTGCAAGTACGGCGGCGTGGTGATCGGCGCCGGCGTGATGCCGCGCGTGATCGAGGGCTACGGCCTCACCACCGCACTGGTCGTGCAGACCGGGATCTTGCTCGCGATCATGCTCGTCCCGCTGCTGGTTCGCGAGCGGCAGGGGCCGCCGCCGGACCGCCCCCGGATGCGCGACGTCTTCCACGGGATCGCGCAGGTCGCGACGCTGCGCTCGACGCTGTTCGCCGCGCTACTGATCCTGGGCCTCAACATCGGCATCGGCACGCTGTACATCGTCGGGATCGGCCTCTACCAGGACGAGCTCGGATGGGAGGCGACCGACTACACCGATCTCGTCGGCGGCATCCAACCGCTCGTCGGCTTCGCCGCCTCGATCGTCGGTGGCTTCCTCGCCGATCTGATCGGCCCCAAGCGCCTGACGATGATCGCGTCGTTCGCGCTCGGCGCCGGCTGGGTCCTGTTCTCGCTCGCTCGACCGTGGTGGTCCGACGACACGTTCATCTACGTCGTCGCGATCTGGGACGTCGCCTGCATGTCCGTGATGCTGGTGTCGTCGTACGCGCTGTGCATGGCGGTGGCGTGGCCGCGCGTCGCCGCGACCCAGTTCGCCGCGTACATGGCGCTCGCCAACATGTCTTCGACGATCGGCTACCGGCTCGGCGGGATCGCGATGGAGTACGTGACGTATCGGGAGCTCTACGTGATCGCGGGGATCGTCCAGGGCTCGGTGACGCTGCTCACCCTGTTCATCGACCCGAAGGAGTCGAGGACCAAGCTGCCGCTGACCCACTGGCGCGTCGGTCCGTTCACCGTCGTCAACGCGATCGTGTTCACGCTCGCCGTGGTGATCGCACCCGTGGTGCTGCTGTTACTGCGCTAGGTCGGTGCGGTACTTGACGGCGTCTTGCACCACGCTCGGCGACGGCAGGTTCGCGTCGCGAAACGCCCGACCCATCGCATCGAGGCTGCCGTAGCCGACGGTGCGCGCCACCTCACTCGGCGTCGCGTTCGGTGCCGACAGGAACAGCGTGGCGGCGCGCAGCCGGATCACCCGCGACGCATCGCGGAAGCCGCCGCCGAACAAGCCGAACGTGCGCGACAGATCACCCAGGTCGCGGCCGAGCTGGCGGAGCGACAGCCGCGCGATCGTCGCGATCTGCTTGAGCGAGGCGGAGGTCGACAGCTCTTCGTAGAGCGGCTTCATCACCGCCCACAACCGCGCGAACCGCTCGGGCTCGTCGGGCACGATGCTCGACGCGAGATCCGTCGACAGGATGCCCGCGTCGGTCAGCTTCTGGATCAGCGTGAACAGCGCGGCCTCCGTCGGCGACGCCTCGAGCGCACCGTACGCCTCCCACACCGCGTCGGGCAGCTCGAGCTGGCCGTGATCGATGCCGACCGCGCGATGCAGATCCGCGGTGGGCACGCGCAGCTCGCAGACCAGGGCCTGCTCGCCGAACGAACGAAACGTCCGCGATCCGGGCTGGACGCGATCGAACTCGGACTCGGCGAGCACCCAGGCGGTGCGACCCGAGATCGGTGCACCGCCGGCAGGCGCGAACGTGCCCTGCAGCTGGACGTAGAGATGCGCGACCGCGTTCGGCTTCTTGCCAGGTGGCGCGAACCGGCCGTCGTAGACCAGGCGATCGCGGCGCACGACGTGAGCGCGCAGCTTGCGCTCGAGGAAGATCGTCGAGACGAACCTGGATCCGGCGAACTCGCGATTACTGGTCGCCGACAGCATTCACTTGCACTCCAGCACGGCGGAGCACGACGTCTGCTTGTTCACGCAGTCGATGTGCCGCTGCACCTTCGCGCCGCTGTACGCGGAGTCCTGCTCGAGGGCCGCACACGCGGCGACGCACTCCTTCTCCTCGAACGGGATCTTGGTGCCGGTCTCTTCGATGCACTCCGCTTCGCGCTTGCAGACCTGGCGGCACGACGTGCTGCGCGGCTCGGTACAGCCGGCTAGCAGGGCGACGACGAGGCAGAAGCGCATCGCCCCAGACGATACATCACGGCAGGTCTTCAGCCGACTTCAGGATCTCGGGAATGAAGTCGCGGCGGAGGCGGATCAACGATCCGGCCCGGGCGAACTCCGAGATGGTGATGCGCTCTCCATTGCCTCCGACCTTGAGGCCCTCGACGTCGATCCCCTCGATGTTGATCACGCACGTCTTGTTGGCGGCGCGGGCCCGGGCACAATCATCGGTGGTCATCTTCTTGACGTCGGCGGGGGTGCCGGCAAACGCGGCGACCGGGACCAGGGCAAGCAGGGCAGCCAGGAGGATTCGCATGGTCAGAAGACACGAAGGTTCGCCCTCGGTTGCGAGCGCTACGTAGGCCGCTCAGCTTGCGTTGACATTGACGTGAACCTGAACATCGACGCCACCTTGGACAGTGACCTCGGGGCAACCTTCGCCTGTGCCGTCCAAGGTCGGCGGATGAAAGCTCCGCGTCTACCAGCCGCGTTAGCCACGATGCGAGTCATCAAGCTGGTCAGCGAGCGAGCTGCTTGAAGGCATCGTTGCGACTCACGAAAAAGGAGCTGATGTCGACGTCGAGGTCCAAGGTAGCGTTGATGTTCAGGTTCACGTCGACGTCAAGATCTGACTGCTAGTCCGCTCGGCGGTCGGCGAGCTTTTGCCGTTCGTCACGCCAGCGGGCGAAGTGGCGTTCGATCACCTCGCGATCGGCGCGGGCACGGGTCAGCCGGTCGCGCGCCGCATCCACGGTGGCGAGCTGACCGCGATGGGAAGCGACCGCGCGTGCATGCTCGTCGCGCGCGAGCTCGAGGGCAGCGCGCAGCTTCGCGACGAAGCGCTCGGTGCGTGCGAGTGCGAAGGCAGTGCTCTGCTCGCGGACGATCCGGGCGCTCACCAGGGACGCTTCTGCAGCGGCCACCCGAGCCGCGACCGCGGAGACCTGATGTTCGCTCGCCCGTGCGTGGTCGATCGTAGCTGCGAGGTTTCCTCGCTGGACTCGCTCCTCGCGATCGCGCGCCGCACGCACGGGAGCCAGGCGGTAGCGATCGGTCACCGCCTCGATGTTACGCGAGGCGGGCACCGGGTACACTGCGGCTTCAATGGTCGATGTCGGGGGTGCACCCATCGATCGATACGTCGTCCTGGAGCATCTCTCCGAGGGCGGGATGGGTGCGATCTACGTCGGCAAGAAGATGGGCGCAGGCGGGTTCGAGATGGAGGTGGTGCTCAAGCAGCTCCTCCCCGAGTTCACCCAGCAGGAAGAGTTCATCGACTTATTCCTCCGCGAGGCGAAGCTGTCCGCGACGCTCGATCACGCGAACATCGTCCACACGATCGATCTGGTCACCGCGGGCGGCGAGTACTTCATCGTCATGGAGTACCTGCCGGGCGGCGATCTCCGGACGCTGCTCAAGCGGGCGAAGCGACGCGGCAAGCGGTTCTCTCCGGCGGCCGCGATCTACATCTGTCGCGAGGTGCTGTCCGCGCTCGCCTACGCGCACGTCAAGCGCGACTTCGGGGGCCAGCCACTCAAGCTGATCCATCGCGACGTCTCGCCGTCGAACATCCTCGTGTCCTACGCCGGCGAGGTGAAGCTGACCGACTTCGGCATCGCGAAGGCGGCGACGCACAACTCGCTCTTCTACAAGGTGAAGGGGAAGATCGGGTACATGTCGCCCGAGCAGGCGAAGAGCGAAGCGCTCGACAGCCGCTCGGATCTATATTCGCTCGCCGTCTGTTTCTACGAGATCCTGACCGGCGAGCGCCTGTTCGTGCACGCCGGCCTGACCACCAGCGCCGACGAGATCTACTCGCAGCCGGTGCCGATGGTGTCGAAGAAGGTGCCGGGGCTGACCGCCGATCTCGACATCGTCGTCCAGCGGGCTCTCTCGATCGATCCCGCACAGCGCTACCAGACCGCCGGCGAGTTCAACGAGGCGCTGTCGCGGTGCGCGCATCGCAACGGGCTCCTGGTCTCCGCGCCCGAGCTCTCCGAGGAGCTGCTCGAGAAGTGCGGCCCGACGGACCAGTGGCGCGTCGAGGATGAAGAGGAAGACGTCGGCTCGGGGCGTCGCGCCGGCACCGAGGTCTACGACGGCATCGACGACGACGACGAGGATCAAGAGGACGACAACGACGACGAGCCGGTCGGCGGACCGCTGTCGATCTACGCGCTCGCGTCGCGCGCTCCCAAGAAGGGTTCGGGACCCAGTCTCGATAAAAAGTCGCCGACCAAAATGACGATGGAGGATCCGCTCCGCTCCAAGGCCGAGGTCGACCGGTTTCACGGCGTCGAGCTGACCTCGATCATCAACATGATGGATGTCGAGCAGGGTGGGAGTCAGCCCCTGGTCGATCTCGACGTCGGCCCCCGGCTCGACTCGGACCCGCGCATCTTCGATTCCGCTCCCGCGCGGCTGCCGGCAGATCCGAACCCGCGTCCCCCCGATGGGCCACGCATGTTGGCGCCCCGGTTGGAGGCTTCGGTCGACCAGCCACGCCCAGGTTCGATCGCACGACGCAAGAAGTCAGTGATCCGGCCGTGGATGATAATCGCGCTGATCCTGGTCGCTGCGGGGGTTACCGCCACCGTGGTGGCGATGTCAGGCCCGGATGTGACGATGGGGCACGGTAAGTAACTGGCAGCCGGTCGTATTTACAGGCGGTTCGATCCCCGGCTACGATGGCTCCGCCAGCTGAGATGTCGCGCGATCGTTCCAACGTAACGGCTCTGCTCGACGACGCTCCGTCCTATTCTCGCCAGAATCAGGGCGGCATCTTCGTCGTGATCAAGGGGCCGGATCGAGGTGAGGTCGTGCGCCTCTCCAAGGAAGCCGTGTCGTTCGGCTCCGGCCCGCAGTGCTCGCTCGTGCTCACCGACAAGACCGTGTCGCGCAAGCACGTCGAAGCGCAGCTCGTCGGTGACGAGGTCCTGATGGTCGACTGCGGGTCGACCAACGGCACCTTCATCCAGGGCTCGCGGTTCGAGAAGATCTCGATCGGTTTCGGTGCCGAGGTGAAGCTCGGCCGCACCGTCATCAAGTTCCTGCCCGACGAGGAGATCGTCGAGCCCGAGCCGTCCGCGAAGGCGTCGCTCGGATCCATGGTGGGTGGCGACACCAAGATGCGGCAGATGTTCACGCTGCTCGAGGATGTCGCCGCGACCAGCGCGACCGTGCTGATCGAGGGCGAGACCGGCACCGGCAAGGAGCTGATCGCCGAGGAGATCCATAATTATTCTCCTCGCAAGGACGGCCCGCTCATCGTTTTCGACTGCGGCTCCGTTCCGCGCGAGCTGATCGAGTCGATGCTGTTCGGGCACGTCAAGGGATCGTTCACGGGTGCGATCACCGATCGCCGTGGTGCCTTCGCCGAAGCCAACGGCGGCACGATCTTCCTCGACGAGATCGGCGAGATGTCGCTCGATCTGCAGCCGTCGCTGCTGCGCGTCCTCGACAAGCGCGCCGTGCGCAAGGTCGGCTCGAACACCTACGAGAAGATCGACGTCCGCGTGGTCGCCGCGACGAACCGTGATCTCCGCGCCGAAGTGGCGAAGAAGGCGTTCCGCGAGGATCTCTACTACCGCCTCGCGGTCATCCGCGTCAGTGTTCCTCCGCTGCGCGAGCGCGGCACCGACATCCCGCTGCTGATCAATCACTTCGTCAGCACCTTCGGTCCCGGCCTGGTGGTCTCGCCCGAGGACATGGCTCGCCTCGTCCGCCACAGCTGGCCGGGCAACGTCCGCGAGCTGCGCAACGTGATCGAGCGCGCCTGCCTGCTCGCACGCGGCTCGACGATCAACCTCGAGGACGCGCTGGTCAGCGAGGCCGCTCCGTCGCTCGGGATCCGCACCGACCTGCCCTTCAAGGAAGCGAAGGGGCAGCTCGTCGAGATGTTCGAGCGCGAGTACATCGAGGATCTGATGCGCCGCCACAAGATGAACTTGTCGGCCGCGGCGCGCGAAGCGCAGATCGATCGCAAGCACCTGCGCGAGCTGATCCGGAAGTACGGACTCGATCCGCGGGCGAAGATCGACGGCGACGACGCGCCGCTGCCCGACGACGATTAGCCCGCGGCATCTCGCCGTACGGAGCTCTGCGTCGCACGGGTTGCGCCTTTGCCGATACCAGTGGACGCACTGGTCTGCGACCGATCGCAGCGCGAGGATTTCGGCGACCACGAGACTCGCGTCCCGACGATGCGCGATCTCGGAGGGTCGCCAACGCGCCGAGGTTCGCCAACCTTCGCCAAGGATCGGTTGATCGGGCACCGCGCGCCCCCGATTTCACGCCTCTCCAACCCCGAGTTTTGGGGCTGTTTCCATTCGATCATTGGCGAAGGTTGGCGCGGGTTGGCGCGTTGGCGACCCTCTGAACAGGATCGCGCCCGTGCGAGCTCTGGACGCAGCGGGAGGATTGCGACCATGAAGATCCTCCGGGGCAATCTGGCTTGCCCGTGTTTTCTCCGACTACGAACGCAGCGTCGTCCAGCGGTATGAGTACGTGTTCCCCGACGAGGATTAGCCGTCGAGCTGCGCAAATGCGCGCGCGATCGCGGCGGCGAGCTCGGGACCGAACAGCCGCGTGATCTCGGCATCGGCATTCGCACGCGAGATCACCTCGATCTCGCCATCCTCGTAGAGCTCGGCGTGGCCGCTCGTGATCGACCAGCTCTCGACGATCTCGACCCGGTCTTTGCAGACGAGGAACTGGCACAGCGGGTCGCCCATCCGACCGTGCATCTCGCGCGGCGGAACATCGGTCGGTCTCCAGTCGACGTACTGCATCGCGGGCTCCCCGATGACCGGGTGAGTCCGCGGCTCGACCGTCACGGCACGACGACGAACTCGCGCTTCATCAGGCTGATGATGTTCTGCGCGGCGTCGAGATCGGTGCCGGGGAAGTTATCGAGGACCTTCTGCAGCTGCCCGTGATCGAGCACGAGCTGGAACGTGTCGAGCTCCGACGGCGACAGCTCGCGCAGCTTGCCGGCGAGCGGCGTCGGCACGGCGAGCGGCGAGCCCAGCGGCGGCAGGTTCTTCTGCATGTTGCGGAACTCGTCGAGCTGGCGGACGCCCTCCATCAGGAGGCCTTCCGTCGATTCCTGGATCTCTTCCATCACCTGCAGCTCGACGGAGGGCTCGAGCTCGAAGGTGCCGGTCAGCCAGGTCAGCATCCGGTAGATCGCCTTCTGGGGCGACACCGCGTAGTCGTCGTTGATCGTGGCGAAGTAGATGGCGCCCTTGCGCAGGTAGATCTTGCCGAGGGAGACGCCGTTGTTGACGGTCAGCACGCCCGACTTGCGCGAGGTGGAGAGGAGCTGGAGGAGGTCGGGGAGGGGGATCTCTTCGATCACGCCCGACATCGGCCTACCCTGGGTGGCCTGGCGCTGCTGGGCACCCGCCTCGAGCCGGCGCCGGGCCTCGGCCTCGGACTGGTTGGCCATCTGCGCGTTGTCGACCGCGACCACTTTGATGATCGACGTACCGACCAGAATGCGATCGCCTTCGTGCAGCAATGCGCGACCGGCGATCTTTTCGCCGTTCACGAACGTGCCGTTCGTCGAGCCCATGTCCTGGATGTAGACCTCGGCGTCCGTCGACGAAATCTTCGCGTGGCGACGCGAGACCATGTCTTCGACGAGCACCATATCGAGGTCGCTAGACCTGCCAATGATGATCTCCCGATTCATTCGAAGCGGGAACTCGCCTCCCTGGTACTTGCCCGAGATGAAGCGCAGTGCGAAGCGAGGACGGTCGGTCATGTAAACAGAGCGGGTGTGGTCACCAACTCGTGCTCGAAAATTCTAGTGGCGAACCGACAACCTGCGCAAGCAAACGCCCGACGATCGCTCGAAACCATCTGTTCAGTCCGTGGCCGGCAATTCCTCATGGACCTGCTCGTGTGGTGGCCGTAGCGCATTGACGACACGACGATAAACCTCTTCCGAGACGACCAGGCTCGAATGACCCATCGGGACCGTCGATGATTTGGCCCCTGACACGCGGGTGGTCTGGAGGGGGACCACCCAATCGCGAGCTGCGGCGATGGTGTGGACCTCGACTCCCGGCGGGATAGGGCCCTGGGCGAGCTCGTCCAGGAACCGGCTGCGGGGGAGGAGCTGCCAGGAGGAGGTCGACCACAGGCCCAGGGTGACCACGCCGGCCAGGGCCGCCCAGGTGCCTCGCACGGGGGTCCCCATCATCAGGAGCTTTCGGACCCGCTGGTGGCCACCGAGCTTTTTGACGTAATAGAGGCCGATCAGGCCGCCCATCGAGTGCCCGATGATGTCGATCCGCTGCGAGGGGGTCTGCGCGAGGATCCGCTCGATCTTGCGGTGGATGAGAAACGCCGAGCGGCGAATATCTCGCACGTTGAGCGTCCCGAGGTTGAACGACACGACGACGAAGCCATCGTCGACGAGCCGGCGCTCGAGCATGTACATCGAGCCGCGCGTCCCGAGGAAGCCGTGGATGATCAGCACCGGCGGCGCTTCGGGGGTGAGCTTCTCGAAGGCGTCGGTGCGCTTGATCCGGTTCCCCCGGATCAGGCCACGCAGATACGACAGCCCGTCGGCGCCACCGGTCATGTCCTGACCGATCGTGCTGCGCTTGCCCAGCCAGCGACGAGGCGCATCGAGCGCCCAGCGCAGGAGCCACGACGTGCGCGTCTTCTCGTCGGCCATGTCACTCACGATAGTCGGAGAACCCATCGGTGACGAAGCGGCTTGCCTCTCTCGCGAAGGCGTTACTCGCCGAGGGGCTTGTAGGGTATTCGACCACTCGCCACACCCCGCGTGTCCCGACCACACCGTGGCGGGAGATCACCGCGTTGCCCTGACGATAGACGAGGGCGAACTCGTACTGGTCGCCTCGCCGGCGCAGCGACCGCGAATCGCCGGGCGGCACGTGGCCGGGTGGTGAGGCGACATCGTCGGGGCTCCCGGGCGGGATGTCGCGTGGACCGGGCATGTGGGTCGGATCCTCGACGGCGCCGCCCTTGATCACGATCCCGGCTACCGACGGCTGCGGAATCTCAGGCGGTGCGCCGTACCCTCCGGAGGGCGCGCCCCCGACGGTGTCGACCCGCCCACGAACGGGTGCAGCCTCGGCGAGCTCGTGCAACGTCGCCGGATCGATCGTCTGCGTCGGTCGATCCGGGACCTCTGCGGGCTGCTCGATCTGGAGCTTCAGCGTCGCGTTCGCCGACTTGGTCTCCTCGGGCTTCGCGTCATCGTCGTCGTCACCGTCGTCACCGCCGGCTGACTTCTGTTTGCGTGCGTAGGCCACGATGGCCGGTCGCACGATGGTCGAGACCTCAGGGGTGCGTTTGCGACGAGCCATGTCCTCGGTCGTGCCAGTGATCGGGGAGCCGAGCAAGTTTGCGAAGGACGCATTCGAACGCCCGCAACGCATCGCGTCATCGCGATCGATCCGGTACATTCCATTTCGGTGTCGAACGAGCGGGTCGGACGCTACCAGCTCCTGGAGCCGATCGGACTCGGCCCCACCGGTTCGGTATCGCGCGCCAAGGTGTTCGGCGTCGCCGGTTTCGAGCGGCAGTTCGCGATCAAGCGCTTCCACGGCGACCTGACCTCGCAGATGCAGATCGCGACCGCGCTGAGCGCAGCCGCGCGTGCCTACGGTGGGCTCGAGCATCCTCGGATCGCCCGGATGTCCGAGTTCGGCATCTCGCACGGCACCACGTACACCGCGGTCGAGTACGTCAACGGCCTCGATGCGCTTCGCTTGATCAACGAGGTTCGCCTCACCAACACCACGCTCGCCGCGGGTGGTGCCCTTGCCCTGGTCTCGCAAGCGGCTCGCGCCGTCGGGTACGCGCACGGGCGCGGGCTCACGCACCTCGGCCTGTCGCCGACGAACGTGGTGATCACACCCGAGGGTGACGTCAAGATCACCGACTTCGGCATCCTGTCGGCGACCCTCGGTCCGAGGCTGATCGAGATCCCGCGGCTGGCGAAGCGCATCGCGTATCTCGCACCCGAGCAGATCTCGAACGAAGCCACCTCCGCTGCCACCGACGTGTTCGCGCTCGGGGTGCTCGCGTACGAGCTCGTCACCGGCGAGAAGGCCTTCGACGGTGACACCGCCGTCGAGATCGCAAAAGCCGTCGCGACCCAACCGCCGTCGGAGCCGTCGCTGCCGCGCCCGATCGTCCGCGTGATCCAGCGCTGCCTCGCACGCTCGCCGTTCGAGCGGTTTCCCGATGCGCGTGCGCTCGCCGATGCGCTCGATGCGGCACTCCGCGTCGCGCCGGTGCCGGGCACGCGCAAGGACATCGGCGCGCAGGTCAAGGCGATCGTCGATCGTCTCGCGGATCTGCACTCGGGCGAGCTGTCGGGAATTCTGTCGATCAACCTGGGCACCGCGAACCACGGCGGCCCGATCGCTCCCGTCGTCGCACTGGGTGCCGCGCCCCGCGAGTCCGACATGGACCTCGCGACGATGGAGTTCGTCCGTCCCGACACGCATGTCGCCGGACCCACGCCCCTCGTCGGTCCCGCGAATCGGCCGACCAGGAAGCCGGGAGAGCCGCTGCCCGAAGCCAGCCTCGAGGTCGACGAGGCGCTGCCGATCCTGCCGCCGATGCGGAAGGTTCCTACGATGTCGGGGCAGCTCAAGAATCCGCCGAGCACCGTGCCCGGTCTCGCGCCGCCGCCGATCACGGTGCCGTCGAGCATGCCGGCGATCCCACCGCCGCTACCGCCGCTACCAGCGCGCGCGAAGCCGCTCGTCGGGGCGGTGCCGCCGCCGAAACCGGGGCAGGGACCCACGCGTCCCGTGGCCGTCACCGTCGGTCCGCCCGAGCGGCCGAGTGAATCGCCGGTCAGTCCGCTCAAGGTCATGGCCGGGGCCCCGAGCGGCATGGCACCCGCCGTTCCGATCTCGCGACAGATGCAGGCGCAGGATCCGAGGAAGCAGCTGTTCGGTGCCCTGCGTCCGGATACCGATGCACCGCATGCCGCCCGCACCGATCTCGTGATCGAGACCGATCCGGGCGAGGCGCTCGAACCGCCGCCCTCGCTCTCCGTCGAGATGGAGATCATTCAACCGAGCCCCGAGGATCTCGCCGCGCTCGAAGCGATGGAGAGCGAGGCAGCGGCGGGTCCGGCGGATCGGCCGACCAACGAGATGTCGCCCCTGCTGCGCGATCAGCTCACCCTCGAGGCCTCGCGGCGTAGCGAGGGTGAGATCCCGGGATGGCAGCCGCGCTCGCTCGACGAGATCTCCGGTCCGCTCGAGCTGCCGCCGAACGAAGCACCGCCGATGCGATCGAGCGCCCTCGGTGGTCCGCCCGATCGCAGGACGCTCGCCGGCGTGCAGCCCTCGCGCAGCATGCCGGTCCAGGCATCGCAATCGATGCCGAGCCCGATCCGCTCGTCCGACCGCATGCAGACGATGGACGTCCGCACGGTGCCTCGGCGCAACAAGGCGCCGGTGCTGATCGCGTCGGTGCTCGGCGTGCTCGCCGCCGGTGCCGGTGCGTACGTCGCGTACGACATCCTCGGCACGAAGGACGCGCCGACGACGCCCGATGCCACGCAGGTCGCCGTCAAGACGCCCGATGCGGCGGTCGCGATCGAGCGCCCAGACGCGGCCGACGTCAAGCCGCCCGCCGATGCGGCTGCACCCATCGACACCGCCGTCGCGGTCGTCGCCGATGCGGCTGCACCCGTCGACACCGCCATCGCGGTCGTCGATGCAGCATCATCTGCGCCCGCCGATGCGGCGCAGCTCGAGCCCGCGCCGTCGGATGGGCTCGTGGTGACGTCGAAGCCGTCGGGTGCGCGGATCTACCTCGACGGTGCCGACTCCGGAGTCACGCCGTTCAAGCTGCCCGGCACGCCCGACAAGCACACGATCGTGTTGTTCGCGCCGGGCCACGAGCTCTACATCGCGCAGCTCAAGGGCAGTGGCGGGTACACGATCCCGCTCAAGGAGGTGACGCCGTCGGGCGGGCCCGCGGGCATCAAGGTGACGAAGTGCGCGAAGGACCGCTACTACGTGTTCCTCGACGGAAAACCGACGGGCATGGTGTGCCCGACCGAGCGGATCGAGGTCGAGCTCGGCACTCACACGATCGAGATCTACGACATCGTCACCGAGACGCGGAGGCAGTTCCCGGTGGCCGTCAAGGACACGCGCCTCTCGGTGCGCGTCCGCGTCGAATAGTCCGGCACACACCTACATCCAGTCCCGACCAAAACTCCTGAATACTGGAGGTGTGCGGCTCGTTTGCACCCTGATGCGCGCTCCGATCGTCCTGTCGATTCTCGCTGCGGCCGGCTCGTCCTTCGCGCTGCCGAATCCCGACACGAGGTTTCGCGAAGGTGCGAACCACCACCTCGGCGACGACAGCTTTCTCGCGAAGCACGCGCGCACGCCGGGTGAGGGTGACACCGAGAAGACGCGAATGAAGGATCACCTCGATCGCATTCGCGCGCTGCTCGGATCGAGCGCGGCCACCAAACCCGAGCTCGCCGCGCGTCGAGCGGAGCTGCTCGGCTATCTCGACGACTACATCGCGCGCGGCATCACGCCGACCAACGCGCAGCTCCCGTGGCGGACGCCGGTGTTCATCGATGATCAGGGTGCGATCTGCGCGGTCGGCTATCTGATCGAGCGCTCCGTCGGCCGTGCGTTGCCCGAGCGGATCGCGAAGGAACATCGCTACGACTTCCTCGAGGACATCGCCCGAGCGATGCCCGAGGTGCGTGCGTGGGTGGCGAGCTCGGGGCTCACCCTCGACGAGCTCGCGTCCATCCAACCGGCGTACTCGAGCCCGAACATCGAGACCTGGCGGACCTGGGATCTCGTGAAGCACGCGCCGAAGGACGGCGTCTTCGAGGTCGAGTTGTCGGGGTGGGGCTCGCCTCGCAAGGTCGCCGGCACGTTCCTCAACAAGTCGCTGCACGGCGAGTGGAGCGTCAAGGACGTCGAGAGCAGCACCGTGATCGGCGCCGGCAAGCTCGAGCGCGGTCGCGGCACGTGGAAGAGCTTCTACAACGACGGCAAGCGTGTGCTGGCGACGGGCGAGTACGCGAACAACAAGGCGCACGGCGCGTGGACCTTCTATCACCCGAGCGGCAACGTCGCGGCGGTCGGTCGGATGACGAACGGCATGCGGACGGGCGAGTGGAGCTTCTTCTACGACACCTCGAGCAAGCTGCCGATCGCGCGCGGCGGGTTCGCGAGCAATGGTGCAGTCGCCGGTGTCTGGCAGCACTTCGATCCGCGCGGCAAGCTCCTCGCGACGACGACCTCGGCGAAGGGGGTCTCCAACATCGCGATCACCGCGGACGAGCGCGGCGTGACCGAGCAGGTCAACACGTTCCTCGATCCGACGAGCCCGGTCGAGCTCCTCCAACACCGGCTCGAGAAATTCACGCTCGGCGCCGAGATCGTCTACGTCGAGGACAGCGGCTACGCTACGGATGACCGCGTGTGGGATCCGACGGGCGCCTTGCTCGTGAGAGGTGATCAGGGCTGGACCGCCGCGAATTGCCACTGGCCGAAGAAGCGGCAGACGATCGCGGCCTCCGGTGACACGCCGTGGCTACACGTGCTGCTCCACAAGGACTCCCTGGCGCGCGCGATCGTCAAGACCGAGTCCGGAGCGTCTGCCGAAGGGGACAAGGGCCTGAGCTGTGACGCACCTCGCGCCGTGCCCCAAGCGCGCGCCGCGAAGCTCGATACCATCCTCGCATCGCGTCAGGCGATCCGCGCCCCGACGCCGGAGTTCATCAAGCTCGCCGTCCTCGGCCAGCAGCTCGAGGAGAAGCTGGTCGAGAAGGCCAAGGATCCCGACGATCCAGACGATGCAGACGATAGGAACCCCGCCGACCGCGCGCGGACGCTGGACCTTCGCAGCCTGCTCGCGACGGACACGGTCTCGTACATCGAGTGGACGCACGTCGATGGCCGGTTTACCCGGGTCTTTCGTACGCTCGCCGGGCACTACAGCTGGGAGTGGCACTCGAGCGAGGACGAAGCCGACGGCACGAACCCGCTCCAGAACGCGCAGCGTTAGGGCTACACTTTACGCGGATGCCGCGCGCCGTACCGGCCCAGGTCTCGACGCAGACCGTTCGCCCGGAGCTGCGCTTGCGCACGCCGTATCGCGGCATCGAGACCGGCAAGTACACGCTGCGCATTCGGGTGCAGATCGCGCCACGCAAGCAACGACCGTACGAGGTCGTGATCGACATCGACGATCTCGCCGTCGAGGTGCACGGCGATGCGGGCTTCGTGCTCGGTGCCGGCACGATCGACACGCTGTTCGTCGTCGAGCGTCCGCCACGCTATGGCTTCCTCACCTGGTTCGGCGTGTTCGCGCGTCGCCGCGGTCGCGCGGATCAGCTGCTGATCGAGACCAACGAGCCGAAGGTCGCACGGTTCGTCGAGCGCACGATCGAGGACTGGCTCGGCCTCGACGCAGGTCCGGTCCGCGGCGAGCTACGCCTGGATTAGAGTAACCGAGCGTTCGCCTGTGCCTGATTGGCCCCCGTGGTACTCAAGACGTCGTGAGCGCGCAGCTGCGAGAGGCGTCGAGTGTGATCCTGCTTCGCGGGATCTCTCACCAGACCGCGACGAGCGAGCAGGGCTTCGAGGTGTTCCTCCTGCGCCGCCGCAAGGGCGCGTCGTTCATGGCCTCGGCGTACGTGTTTCCCGGTGGCGCTGCCGAGCTCGGCGAGGACGCGCGCACCACCGCGGTGCGCGAGCTGTTCGAGGAAGCCGGCGTGCTGCTCGCGCGCGATTCCGGCGCGCAGTTCGACACCCTCCCGCTGACCAGCCTGCCGGTGCTGCGCAAGAAGGTGAACGACGGCGGCGGCGAGTCGGTCGCGATCCTCGCGCGCGCGGGCCTGGTGTGGAGCACCGAGGTGCTCGAGCCGTGGTCGCACTGGATCACGCCGTCGATCGAGCCCAAGCGGTTCTCGGCGCGGTTCTTCGTCTGCGAGCTACCGGCGGGGCAAGAGCCGCAGTTCGACGATGTCGAGACCGTCGATCAAGTCTGGCTGACGCCGAAGGAAGCGATCGCGCGCGCCCGCGAGCTCGCGCTGCCACCGCCGCAGGTGCGGACGTGCTGGGAGCTGTCGGAGCTGTCGTCGATCACCGAGGTGATGGCGGCTGCGCGTGTGCGTGCCGAAGAGCCGCATCCGATCATGCCGCGACTCGCGTCGATGCAGGGTCCTGGGAGTGCCCCGTGCCTGCTGCTGCCGTGGGATCCCGCGTACGGCGAGAGCGGGACGGGTGAGGCGATGCCGCTGTCGTATCGCCCTTCGTGGGCCCTCGGGCCGAGTCGCTTTGTCATGGAGGATCAGACGTGGAAGCACGTCGGACCGAGCTCGTCGCCGGCGGTGTAGCCGTCGGTGACCGCACCCTCCCGTTCTACGCGGGGGCGATGCATTACTGGCGCGTCGACCCGGCGAAGTGGACGGCATGCCTGCGCGCGATGCACGCGCTGGGCTTCACCGTCGTCGAGAGCTACGTGCCGTGGCGCGAGCACGAGCCCGAGGAAGGCGCGTATCGCTGGACCGGGCGGCACGATCTACGTCGCTTCGTCGAGGTGGCTGGTGCGGCGGGGCTCGCCGTCGTGCTGCGGCCCGGGCCGCACTGCAACGCGGAGCTCACCGCGTTCGGCATGCCTGACTTCGTGATCGCCGACGAGGATTGTCAGGCCCGCAGCTCGCGCGGCACGCCGGTGTGGATGCCGTCGCCGCCACGTGCGTGGCCGGTGCCGTCGTACGCGAGCGCGGTGTTTCACCGCTACGTGCGCACCTGGTACGCGCAGGTCGCGGCGCAGATCTCGCCACTGCTCGCACCCGACGGGCCGATCGTCGCGCTCGGCGTCGACAACGAAGCGCAGATGTTCTTCCGGCTCGGCGCGTTCGATCACGATTACCACCCCGACGCGATCGCGTGGTTCGGCAAGGACGCGCCGACGGCGTGGTCCGCCGACGATGCCGCCCGCTGCATCGAGTGGCTGAAGTTCAAGGACGCCTACCTCGCACGCGCGCTCGGCGACTTCTCGAGGTCGCTCGACGACGTCGGGCTCGGCGGGATCGCGCGGTTTCACAACCTGCCGCCCGGGCATCACGGCCTCTACGATCTGCCGGCGATCCAGAGATCGATCGCGGGTCCCGTCGGCATCGACGCGTACACCGCGCGCACCGGCCTGCGTGACCTGCGGCGGCGCGGCCTCGCGATGACGGCGCAGGCCTCGCCGATCCCGCTCGTGCTCGAGGTCGGCTGCGGCTTCTTCCCGTGGTTCCCGCCGCTCGCGAAGGACGATCCCACCCTCGAGCGCGATCAGCTGCTCACGCTGCTCGCCGCCGGTGCGCGTGGCTTCAACGTCTACATGGCCGTCGAGCGGGAACGCTGGTACGGCGCCGCGATCTCGTCGGCCGGCGTCCCCGAGGTCGCGTGGATCAAGCCGTTGATCCGCGCGCTCGACGAGATCGACTGGCCGTCGC
>JANNBP010000296.1:0-53482 GCA_031385555.1 Deltaproteobacteria bacterium
GTTAGCCACACCACCATCGACGAGCTTGCCGAACAGGATCTCGTTCGCGAGCGGTGCCTTCAACGTCGACTGGACGAGCCGCGCCATGGGCCGCGCGCCCATCGCCTTGTCGTAGCCGTTCTCGACGAACCAGTCGATCGCCTCCGGTGAGACCTCGAGCGTGACGTGCTTCTCGGCGAGCTGGCCCTCGAGCTGGTCGAGGAACTTGCGAGCGACCTTCTTGATCACCTCGGCCGGCAGCGACTCGAAGAACACCGTGGCATCGAGCCGGTTGCGGAACTCGGGCGTGAACACGCGCTCGAGCGCCTTCTTGCCGTCCTTGTTGTCGGCGATCGAGTCACCGAAGCCAATCTTGCCGTTCGCCATCTCGCGCGAGCCGGGTCGATTTCCTAGAGCTCGATTGCCGACCCCAGATGCTCGAGCGTGAATTCGTTCTTGCCGTTGGAGCGAAGGCGAACGTGCCCCATACGGCCAACAATTCGTCGGCGATTTCGAACTGCTTCCTTGAGCGTTCTTTCGACCGCACTATCCCGTTTCGGAGGACTCCAGCCCTTGGGGCTTGATGTGGCATGAAGACTCCCCGCATGCCCCTTCAAGCGTTTGATGTCCGTTGGAGATGGAAGCGGCTTCGAACCGCTTGTGAATGTCGTGAGAATCGCTTGCGGATCAGTGTCGAGCATTGAGTGCCAAACGGCATCACTATGACCGGTCGCTGAGCCGTGATGAGGTACCTTGAACACCTGCGCTGCTCCCGGAGGCCGCGCCGTCGACGCAACAACTGCCTGCCATCCGCAGTTGGTATCGTTGGATTCCTCAAGGTCGGAACCCAACAGGACATTCACTTCGCCCAACGCAAGCCAGAGAGCGACGGCCACCTCGTTCTTCGTTTGCGCGACGGCTCTTTTGCGACTTTTGTCCGTGGCGAGAAGTTGGCCGAACTCTTTGAGCGCAAGCGTCAGCGCACCTGACGACGGGCTTAAAGCGTGAACGGAAGCAACCAGACCGGTGTCGCGCCGCCAAAGGCATTGGTTCGATCTGACCCACTCGGGTCCACTTGAGATCGTCCTCGCACCACTTCCGCGAGAACTCGCAACGTGACTTAGGAGCCGGAACATCTCGTCCACACCTGAGGAAGCAACCCGCATGTCGTTTCGGCGATAACATGCGAGAAACTTGAGGAACTCGTCTCCGTTCAAAGCTCCAGAGCAGCAGATCTTGGCGTTGATCGCTGCTTGAGCCATTTGGCTGATCCCCCGAATGTGATCGTCGTGCCAGTGTGTGACGACAACAAGCTTAACTGCTAGCAGGCTGCTGAGAAACCCCAGTCGGGGATCGACTCGCTGATCGGCTCCGGATACGTTCTGCGAATGCGTGGCTCCGACGACAAGCAGGCCTCGATGTTCTCGGTTGTTTCGCCGGAGCGGCGTATCCCTGCCGATCACCCTCTTCGACGCATCAAGGCGATGGCCGATGAGGTTCTGGTTGGTCTGTCGGAGACGTTCGACGCCATGTACAGCAGAGTCGGGCGGCCTTCGATTCCACCGGAGCGCCTCCTCAAGTCGCAGATATTGATGGCGCTCTACACGGTTCGCAGCGATCGGCAGTTCTGCGAGCAGCTCGACTACAACCTGCTTTTTCGCTGGTTCCTCGACATGAACGCCGACGAGCCGACCTTCGATGCGAGCTCATTCTCGCGCAACCGCGACCGGCTGCTCGACCACGATGTGGCCGCAAAGTTCTTCGCTGCGGTCGTCGGGCAAGCGCGATCGGCGCACCTGATGAGCCACGATCACTTCACCGTCGATGGCACGCTGATCGATGCGATGGCTTCGCTCAAGAGCTTCCGTCGCAAGGACGAGAAGCCCGAGGATCGAGATCCGCCCGACGATCCAGGGAATCCGACGGTGAACTTCCACGGCGAGAAGCGGTCGAACGACACGCACCAATCGTCGACCGACCCCGAGGCAAGGCTGGCACGCAAAGGAAAAGGCAAGGAGTCGAAGATGAGCTTCTCGGCCCACGCTCTCATGGAGAACCGAAACGGTCTGATCGTCGACTTTCGGATCGACGAGGCCAATGGCTTTGCTGAGCGTCGCACTGCGATCGCAATGCTCGACGAAAACGTGACCAAGGACCGCCGCATCACCGTCGGTGGAGACGCCGGCTACGACACTGCCGATTTCGTCGCCGACTGTCGCGCCATCAACGTCACGCCGCACATCGCCCAGACCCGAGATGTCCGACGACGATCTGCTGTGGACGACCGAACCACACGGCACGCTGGCTACTTGGTGAGTCAGCGCAAACGAAAGCTCGTTGAAGAGATCTTCGGCTGGATGAAGACCTTCGGTGGGTTCCGTCGGACACGATTCAAAGGGAGACGCCGTACTCAGCTCGCCGCGACGATCGTCGCAGCGGCTTACAACCTGCTCCGCATCTGCAAGCTCCTGCCGAGCCCGACATAGAACCGACGGAGCGAACGGTGCCCGGCATCCAAACTCTGGATCTCGCGTCGCCGAGCCAGAGATGGGACTCGAACGCTAACTGGGATTTCTCAGCAGCCTGCTAGCGCGGTCCACGGTACGGTTTCGAGATGACGGCCCGGTTCTCGGAGTTGTTGCCACGTGCAATCGACGAGCTCGAACAACGCTGGCAGGCGCGCCGCTACACCGCGATGGAAGTGCGCGACTACTGCTTCAAGCTCACCGACCGGATGAGGACGCGCGATCAGAAGTTCCGTCCGCGGATCGATGCGCTGATCGCCGAGACCAGTCGGGATCCGGCCGTGATCGCGTTCGACATCGACGAGGTGGTCGAGAACCACGAGGAAGGTGACAACTACCGCGATACGCTCGAGGGCGCGTACAACCTCCTCGAGGTGACTGCCACAGTCCCGAAGCAACACGCTCGGCTGATCAAGTTCATCGTCGCGGTGGTCGTCGAGGCGCGCGGTCACGCAGCCAAAGACCCGACGATCGCGAGCTACCTCGGTGCCTGGCTCGAACCGTCGACGTGGGCGCGTGAAGGGATCGAGATCCCGACGAGCATGCGCACGCCCAAGAAACGCTAGAGGTACCGGGACAGGCTCGACCGGGACCTTAGAGAAGAACGCCGCCGGTGGGGAGACCCGCGTCGGGAGGTGCGGACGGTGGATCAACGGCACTCCCACTGCCGGCGGCGGGCTCGACCGGCAACGCGACGCCGGGCGGAGCGGGCTCGCGGCCCGGCGTCGGCGTCGGCGTCGGCGGGAAGGCGGTGAGCGCACCGTTCGGACCCGCGCGCAGCTCCTCGACGAGCTTGCGCACGTACGTCGCCCACGCCGAGGCATCGGAGACGTGGCGCGGGCGCTGGGCGGCGGCCGCATCGAACTGCTTCGCGGCGTCGGTCAGCGCGGTCGACGCATCCTTGAGCTTCGCGGAGGCGCGCCAGTAGCCGACGTCACCGAGCAGCCGCTCGATCTCGCGGCGCTGTTCGCGGCGCTCCGGCGAGCGCGCGTGGAGGAGCGCCTGGTCGAGCATCGCGGCCGCGTCATCGATCTTGGTGACCTCGCGCGCGGTGAGTAGCGAGCTCGCGCGTTCGGTGAGGATCTCGAGGTACCAGCGCGACAGCTCGGCGTCGTCCTCGGTCTCGCGCTCGCGACACTCGGCCTCGGGCGGGATCTTGATCGGCTTCCACATCCCCTCGTCATCGATCGAGCGGAAGCCCCACGGCGGGAAGCCACGGCCCTGCTTCGCGTGAACCTCTTGGGGCTCGCACGCGATCAGGAAGCGCTCCTTGTTGATGTTGCCAAACACCACGAGCGCGCCGATGCCGAGGCCGATTACGCCGACGACGGAGGCAACCACGGCGATCCACATGCCGCGACCGCGCGTCGGGTTGTCGCTGTCGTCGTCCCCGCCATCACCATCGTCGTCATCGAAGGGTGGTGGTGGAGGTGACTTCTTGCGCGGCTCCTTGACCAGCTTCGCGCCGACCGCCGCCCGCAGGCTGTTGTCCTCGGAGATCGTGGGAAGCGGTGCCAGCGGATCATCGCTGTCCGAGGACCGGACTGTATTGGAGGTTGTCCCGGAGGCGGACGTGGTCGGCGTGCCGGACGGGGCGGCCGCTCCCGAGACCGGCTGCGCGTACGAACCGGAGGCGTACCCGCCGGTCGCTTCGTAGCCGCCGGGCGGTGTCGCGTACGAGCCGGACGCATAGGCGCCCTGTGCATCTGCGAGCTCCGCGTACGAGCCGGACACTTCTGCGTCCGCCGGTTGCTGCGCTCCGGACGGTGAGTACGAGCCGGATGGTTGTGACGAACCGGACGGCGGCTCGTACGAACCGGACGGCGGCTCGGAGCCGGACTGCGCGCCGGATCCGGACGGCGTCGACGGCGGTTCGGACGGCACTGACGCGCGGAACGGCTTCGCGCCTGGTTGCGTGTACGAACCGGACTGCGTGTACGAGCCCGACTTCGTGCCGGCTTGCACATCCGCGTTGTAGCGACCGGACTCGGTTAGCGGCGTGACAGCAGCAGACGGTTCTGTCCAGCTGCCGGACACGCCGGCGCCGACCGGCGTCGTCACGACACCCGAGCTCGTCGCCTCGTCGGGATCGGGCGCTTCCCAGCTCGCGCGCGGCGGCTTGGTCTGGGCCTGCGGCGGCTTCTTGCGCGGCGGAGGATCGTCGAGCGGCGGTGGGGTCCACGCCGGTGTCGGCTTGGATTTCGAGCCCTCCGAGGTGACCGGCGCGTCGGCGTCTGGCTTGTTCGGAGGATCGTCGCCCGAGCTCACGGCGCGACCTCGACCCGGTTGCGCCCCCGATCCTTCGCATCGTAGAGCGCGACATCGGCGCGTTCGATCAGCCCGAGCATCTTTTCGTTGAGCCGCCACTGCGCGATCCCGACGGAGATCCGCAGCAGCAGCGCCATCCCATCGCCGACGTCGAACGCGCGCTCGCAGACGCGCTGCCGCATGCGCTCGCCGACTTCCCACGCACGACCGGCATCGGCCTTCGGCAGGACGACGAGGAACTCCTCACCGCCGTAGCGGACCAGCAGATCGCCGGCGCGGATCGCACTGCGCAGCCGGCGTGCGACCTCGGCGAGCACCACATCGCCGATGCCGTGCCCGTACTGATCGTTGACCGCCTTGAAGTGATCGACATCGACCATCGCGACGGATAGCGTGCGATCGCGTTCGATCGCAGCCTCGATCTCCTGCGGCAGCCGCGTCATCATGAACTCGCGGTTGTACGCGCCGGTCAACGGGTCGGTCACAGCGACGCGATGCAGCCGGACGTTCTCGATATCGAGCGCGATCGTCATCGAGATGAAGCGCACGATCTCGAGATCGTTTTGATCGAACGCATCGGTGCGCTCGCTCGTCGCCGTCACACAACCCACGCGCTCACCGCGGGCGATCAGGGGAACGCACAACAACGACGAGATCGGCGTCTGGTTGAGCGGCAACTGGACGAACCGCGAGTCCGCGGCGACGTCGTTGATCATCGCTGACTCTCCGTGCTCGACGACCCACCCCGCAACACCCTCGCCGACCCGGAACGACAGCGAGTGCATCCGCTCGGTGCGCAGCCCGTACGCAGCCTTCGCCAGCAGCCGCTCGCGCTTGGCATCGAGCAGCATGACCGAGCACGACTTCGCATCGATCAGCTGGCAGATCAGCTCGGCGATCCGCGACAGCAAGATCCCCGGATCGAGATCGGAGCCGATCAGCTTGCCGATCTCGAACAGCGCGGAGGGGAGCTTGTCGAGGAGGGTCATGCGTCTTGGGCGGTTTGGACGTAACCGATGAACGGCAGGTTCCGGTACTGCTGTGCGATGTCGAGCCCATAGCCGACCACGAACTTGTTCGGGATCGTGAAGCCCAGGTAGTCGATGACGACCGCGCGCTCCGAGCGCTCCGGTTTGTGGAGCAGCGAGCACAGCGCCAGCGAGGCCGGCCGCCGGGTGCGCAGGTTGTCGAGGAGATAGTGGACGGTGTGCCCGGTGTCGACAATGTCCTCGACCACGATCACGTGCTTGCCCTCGATGGTGCGCGACAGGTCCTGGGTGATCTGGACGACCCCGGAGGACGTGGTGGCGTCGCCATACGAGGAGATGCCGATGAAGTCCAGGTAGACCGGCAGCGCGATGTGGCGGGACAGGTCGGACAGGAAGATGACCGAGCCCTTGAGCACGCCCAGCACCACGATGTCGGCGCCGGATGGTCCGGATGCCCGGGCCGTGTAGTCCTTGGTGATCTGCGCCCCGAGCTCCGCACAGCGCTTCTCGATGGCGTCGGCAGAGATCAGCTCGGCGAACGGCTCCAGCGGCCGGTTCCAGGGCGGGGCTACCATGACAACGAATGTATCGCGTCAAGGCGTGACGAAGGGCGCCGCCGGGCGAGGAAGGGCGCTACAATCCTTCGAATGGTCGGTAACGGCGACCTGGATCCACAACTGGGTGCATTGCTCGGGGAGACGACGACGGAGATCGACGTCGCTCGCAAGAACCGCGTGTTCTGCAATCGCAACCTCCGGATGGACTCGATCGAGATGATCGGGTTCGACATGGACTACACGCTGGCCCTCTATCACCAGGACCGGCTCGAGAAGCTCTCGATCGAGCTCACGCTCGACAAGCTGGTCGGCAAGCACGGCTATCCCGCGGCGCTCAAGGAGATCCACTACGACCCGGGCTGGGCGATCCGCGGCGTCATGGTGGATCGCCGGCTCGGCAACGTGTTCAAGCTCGATCGGCACAGCTACGTCGGGCGCTGCTACCACGGCTTCCGCGAGCTCTCGCAGGAGGAGCGGCGGGCCGCGTATCGCAACGAGAAGGTCAACCTGAGCGAGGACCGCTTCGAGTGGATCGACACGCTGTTCGGCCTGCCCGAAGCGGTGATGTACACGACGCTGGTCGACTGGTACGGCAAGCAGAACCTGGTCGTCGATTTCGACAAGCTGTTCGGCGACATCAGGATGTCGATCGACGAGGCGCATCGCGACGACACGCTGAAGAGCGTGATCAAGGCCGACCTGTCCTCGTACATCATCAAGGATGGGCAACTCGCCGAGACGCTCCACAAGTTCCGCAGCTCCGGCAAGAAGCTGTTCGTCCTGACGAACTCGCTGTTCGACTACACGACCGCGGTGATGAGCTACCTGCTCGACGGCGAGCGCAAGGCGTATCCGTCGTGGCGCAACTACTTCGACATCGTGATCGTCGGCGGTGCGAAGCCTGCCTTCTTCAACGAGCTGCGCCCGTTCCAGCAGATCGATCCGGCGACCAACCTCCCCATCGCCAACAGCGACGTCCGCCACTTGTCGCGCGACAAGGTCTACCAGGGCGGCAACGTCGTCGCGTTCGAGCAGATGACCAACATCCGCGGCGAGCAGGTGCTGTACATCGGCGACCACATCTACGGCGACATCCTCCGCCTCCGCAAGCAGCACATGTGGCGCACCGCGATGGTGCTGCAGGAGCTCGAGCGAGAGATCAGCGTCAACGATCGGCTCGAGGCCCAGGTGCGCGATCTCGAGTTCCTCGACCGTCGCCATCGCAACCTGGAGTCGGAGATCGATTTCCAATCCTTGCGCCTCAAGAAGATCCAGCGCCTGATCGACGAGCCGGCCACGTCGGTGCCGGTGCGCACGCGGCTCGAGGACGAGCGCAAGGTGGCGCGCGACGCGATCGATTCGCTGCGCGATCGCGCGAGCCTGATGAACACCGAGGTCGATTCCCTCGAGGCGCGGATCGACCGTGCGTTCAACCCGCACTGGGGCTCGTGCTTGCGCGAGGGCAACGAGAACTCGCGGTTCGGCGAGCAGTGCAACGACTACGCCGACCTATATACCTCCCGGGTCTCTAACTTCGGCCCGTACTCGCCACTCCGATACTTCCGGGCCCCGCGAAGACCGATGCCCCACGAGGTGTGAGCAGTGTTAACCTCCAAGCGTGCGTGCGCTGGCACTCGTCCTGTTTGCGGCTTGTAGCTACCAGCCCGGCGCCGGCAAGCTCACCAGCGATGGTCCGCTAGGCGACGGGCCGCTGACGCCCGATACACCAGACACGCCCGAGATCGATGCTCCGCTGGATGCGTTCGTCGGGCCACCGCCATCGGCGTGCGTCACCAAGTGGCTCTCCGGGACGCCGCCGAGCTTCACGACTCCCGAGTTCGTTCGGGGTGGTGGTGCGATCGCCACGCAAGCAGACGAGCGCGATCCCTGGCTGACCAAGGATCAGCTGATCATCTACTTCTCGCGACCGATCACCACGGATACCGACGTGCTGTTCGCCACGCGCGTCCAGGTCACCGGCGACTTCTCATCGCCGTTCATCAAGACGTCGCTCAGCGACGACGCCGTCGAGGACAGCAAGGTCGCGATCACCGATGACGACTTGACCGCCTTCATCGCCACGCGTCGCGCCAATGGCGAGGGCGCATCGGACATCTGGCAAGCCACCCGCGCGACCGGCGGTACGGCCTTGTTCGACGCCCTCACGCAAACCCACCTCGGAGCGGTCAACGACGGCGGCAACCAGCTCGATCCACATGTCTCCGCCGACGGCCTTCGCCTGTACTACGCGAACGGCAGTCCGCAGCAGATCGTCGTGTCGTCACGCGTGTCGGCCACCTCGGACTTCTCCGCGCCGGTCGTGATCGCCGGCATCGGAGACCCGGCCGGCGACGCCGATCCCACGCTGACCGCCGACGAGCGCGTCCTCATCTTCTCGTCACAGCGCACCGGTCTCGGCGGCACCGATCTCTGGTACGCGACGCGTGCGGAGCGCGATCAGTTGTTTGGCGTGGTCCAGGCGCTGACGTTCAACAGCACGGATAACGACGCCGATCCGCACGTCACCGCCGACGGTTGCCGGATCTATTTCGCGACCGAGCGCTTCGATGGCAACGACTTCGATCTCTTCGTCACCGACATGATGCCGTGAAGCGAGTAGCCGCGCTGCTCGTCGCCGCCTGCGGATCGACGCCCAAACCGACTCCGCCGACGAACGAGCCACCGCGCCTCGTCGTACTGCTCGTGATCGATCAGCTGCCGCAGTGGTCGTTCACCGCGAAGCGCGCTGCGTTCACCGGCGGCTTCGATCGCCTGTTGCGCGAAGGCGAGTGGCACACCGGCGAGCATCCATCTCCCGCGACGATGACCGCCGTCGGGCACGCGCTCCTCGGCAGCGGCGAGCCGCCCTCCGCATCGGGGATCATCTCCAACGAGTGGTGGGATCGCGAGAGCGAGAAGTTCGTCGGCGCCGTCGAGGATCCTGCCGGAACACCGTCCGCACATCGATTGCGTGTCCCCGGGCTGGGCGATGCGATGGCTGCCGGAAAGACCGGTGGCAAGGCCGTCGCGGTGAGCCTCAAGGACCGCGCCGCGATCCTGCCGCTCGGTCACGCGGGGACTGCGATCTGGTACGACAACAAGCAGGTCGCGTTCGTCGGCAACGCGCCGCTGCCGTGGCTCGCCGCGTACAACGCCGCGCACCCGATCGCGCCGCAACTCCGCTACGTGTGGAAGCCGCTCGACCGCACCGCGGCACTCGCCGGGGTCCCCGACGCGCAGCCCGGCGAGGTTGGCGAGGAGCAGTTTGGCCCCACGTTCCCGCACGATCTCGGCGCGAACCCGAATCCCGCGTCCGCGGTGATCGCCACGCCGCTCGGCAACGACCTCGTGCTCGATGTCGCGACCGCCGCGCTCGACGGCGAGCAGCTCGGCACCGACCAGATCCCCGATCTGTTCGTGGTCAGCCTGTCGGCGAACGATTATATCGGCCACGGCTGGGGCCACGAATCACAAGAGGCCTGGGACGAGCTGCTGCGCCTCGATGCACGCCTCGCGACGTTTCTTGACGCCCTCGATGCCAAGGTCGGCAAAGGCCGGTGGGCGATGATCGCGACGAGCGATCATGGTGCGGCGCCGATGCCCGAGGAGGGCCACCGCATCCAGTACCGGTCGCTGAAGGAAGCCGCGAACAACGCCGCCGCCGCCGAGCTCGGGCCCGGCGAGTGGATCGCCGCGACGAAGTTCGCGAGCGGCGTCTATCTCTCGAAGGCGGCCCTCGCGCAGCCCGACCGCGAGCGCAACATCGCGATCAAGAAGATCGTCTACGCGCTGCGCTCGTTCCCCGGCATCGAGCGCGTCGAACGGACCGACGCCTTCGCAGGCAACTGCGCCGAGCGCACCGGCGACGCCTTCCTGCTCTGCCAGATGCTGGATCCCGAGCGGAGTGGAGAAGTGTTCTTCCTCCCGAAGCGCGGCTGGATCTTGATGAGCGAGTCGTACGCCACCGCGCATGGCTCGTGGCAGGACTACGATCGCGAGGTCCCGGTGATCCTGCTGCCGCCCGGTCGCGCGTCCCACGCACCGCTGGCAAAGCCCGACGACGCCGTGATCCGCATGATCCGGATCTCGACGGTGCTCGCACGCTGGCTCGGCATCACGCCGCCCGTGTCGCTGACCCCTGAGCTCAACTCGGTTGACGTCGACATTTCGGCTTCGCCGGAAGCCTCTCTGTCCTTCCGGTTGAGCTCAGAGATCAGGAGTTCGCGCTGTCGCGCTCACCCGGTCGATTGTATTCGGGGTTCCCGGCTCGAGGACGAGCCACCCCAATCCCCTGAACTCGCCTGGTCGAAGGATCGACTCAGGCGAGCCCAGGGGTTAGAAAAACAGTGACTCGAGCAGCTCGACGAGCACGCCACCGCGCATCCGCGAGGGTGTCGTCGGCGTCATCCCGAAGTTCTGACTCTGCCCCTGTGCACGTGCCGTCGCGTACGCCGCGTTGAGCTTCTCGCGCGCCACGTCATCGCGCTGTCGCTCGAGATCCTTGCGAGCCTGCTTCTCGAGCCCGCCCTGCTGCACATAGGTGATGATCACCGGCAGCTCGCCGACGTCGAAGAACGTGCCGTGCGCACGACAGACATCGACGATCACGCCGGCCCCCGCTCCGAACAGCTTGCGGTTCATCACCACCTTGCACACCGGGCACTTGATGTAGAGCTTGCCGGTCTGCTTCTCGGGCCGATCGGCGAGGATCGTCGACGGCAACGACCCGAGCAGCGCCTCGGCACGCGCTTGCTCGCGATCGGTGACCACGCGCTTGATCGCGACCTGATCGAGGAACAGGCCGCGGCAGTTCATGCACTCGTCGACCACGACATCCGCGACCAACCGCGCGGACATCGCGTGCTCGCAGCGCGGGCAACTCCGTTCCTCGGTCGTCTCCTTCGCGGCCGCGAGCGACAGCTCCGCGCCACAATCCGGGCAGTGCTTGTGGCCGTGGAACACGCGCGACAAGCACCGCGGGCAGGCCTTGAGCAACAGGTGTTGCGTGCAGTGCGCGCACGTGGTCGCCGTCGGTGCCACACCCGCGCCGCAGTTCGGGCACGACAGCAGCCCGGCCTGCTGGGTCGGCAGTTCGAGCGTGTTGACGGTCCCGCACCGGCAGCGAAACTGCTGCCCGACCGGGTAGCCGGTGACGTCGTAACGGCCATCGCAGCCCGAGCACGCGAGGATCATGGCTCCAAGCATGTCACGACATCGGTGTCGCGGTGGCAGAACGCAGAGCGGACTGATGACGTCCAACCCATCGGATCCGGCCGGCTTTGTCGTGGCACGCTGGGTGGACTAGGTCTCTCGCATGAACGCACGCCGCATCGCAGGTTCGCTCGTGTTCGCCGCTGCCGCGTTTGCGTCGATCGCGACCTCGGCTCCGGCCGGCTGGGAGCTCGAAGACCTCGCGACCGTCCCCCTCACCCAGGTGCAGCCGGGTCCGGGCACGGCCTTCTCGATCACCTCCGAGGCACGGGGTCCGATCAACGGTCACGACGGTGGAGAGCTCACGATCTCGGTTCAGGTTCGACGCCTCGGCGACACCTTCGCCTCCGTGAGAATGCGGCTGATCTCGGAGACCGATCCAGCGTTGAATCAAGAGCAGATCGTCGATGGCGAGACGGCAAGCTTCTTCGTCCAGGCGTGGCAGACCTGCGAAGCCTCACCGTGCTTCGAAGACTTCCGGCTCGAGATCGAGAACACGACGCCCGGCTCGTCGGTCAACGTCTCCGGTGACGTGCGTGCGGTGCTGCGCGGCTTCGCCGCAAATCCCGACCCGGACCACGAGGTCGTCGTCGAGGTGACGCCGTTGGGCGACATTCCGTGACCGCGCGCGCCGCGCTGCTGCATCCGATCACGCTCGGTGCGATCGCGCTGCTCGTCCTCAACGATCATGTCCTCAAGCGAGTGGCGCCCGGTCTCCTGACCGGCAAGCTCTCCGATGTCGCGGGGATGATCTTCTTCCCGCTGTTCCTTGCCGCGATCATGGAGCTGTTTCGCGTGCGGCACAGCCGCCTGATCCTCGGTTGTGCGATCGCGACCGGCGTCGTGTTCGCCGCGACGAAGACGATCCCCCTCGCAGCCGACGCTTACCGCAGCGGCCTGGGGGCGATCCAGTGGCCGTTTCACGCGGTGTTCGCGATCGTGCGCGGCCACCGCGTCCCCGACCTCGCGCCGGTGGCGATGACGATGGATCCGACGGACCTGATCGCGCTCCCCGCGCTGATGGTTCCGGTCTGGCTCACCTCGCGATCGCGACGTCCCGCGTGAGCGCGGTGTAGCGATTCGCCTTGCCCGCCGCGAGCGCTTGCTCGTACAGCGCGCGGCGCTCCGGCTCGAGCTTCTGGGTGAGTCGCTGCTCGTAGAGCCGCTCGTAGTAGTCGTCGGGGTGAACCTCGATGAAGATCCGCGCGGTGGTCGCATCGCCGACGCGCCCGCCTCTCCACGCGCGCGACAACACCGCCTTGTCGCCCGGCGGGATCCGCGTATCGGCGTGCTCGGTCCACTTCCCCGCGGCGTACGAGATGTCGCGGCCGATCCGCAGCTCGGACGTCGCACCCGGGATCGGCGTGCCGCGCGCGTCAAGAAGCTCGATCACCAGCCACGCCGCGGGGGTGGGCGTCGTCGGGAGATAGTGCCCGGCACCGACGTTCGCGAGCTCCGCGACCACGGTGACCGCGTCGTCTTTGACATGTGCCTCGGCCGTCAGCGCGATGCCCTGCCGGAACGTGTGCGGATCGTGGATACCCTTCCACTCGTGCTCGCGATTCGGCATGTGGCAGTGCTGACACTGGACACCTCGCGCCATGTACGGCCCCTCGAGCCACTCGCGATAGGTGTCGAGCAGCGGCCTGCCCTGCACCGCGGTACGCGGCGGCAACTGGTGACACCCGATGCAAAAGTCCGAGCGCTCGTAGATATCGAGCGTGGTGAGCGGATAGCCCGGGAGGCCCAGCAGCGACGGCGAGACCTTCGGCGGACCGTGCCGCGTGAACCCGCGGACATGACAGCCGGCGCACGACACGGCCTGCTGGCGCAGCGGCGTCGGGTCGAGCGTGCGCTGCTCGGCGAGCGGTGCATGGCAGCGCAGACATGCGAGTGCTTCCTCGGTTCCCATCCCCATCATCTGCGCCCTGATCCCGGGCGACATCGCGCCGCGATGCCTCGACGTCTCCCACTCGCGATACTGCTTCGCGTGACAGCGTGCGCATTGCGGTGCCGCGAGTGACGCTTGCGCCGGCGTGAAGCTCGCGGGTGGTTGCCCTTGCTGCGCGAGCGGCTTGCCGAAGATCGCGGCCTCGTCGCCGGTGCCTGGCCAGCTGCCGACGGCGAGCTTGGTCGTGCGATCGAGATCGATCGAGGCGGTGCTCATCACGGCTCCTCGCGGCTTCGCCGTCGCCTGCAGCTGCACCACGTGATCGGCGAGCGCCCACAGATCTGCGTCGGAGATCCTGCCCGCGAAGCTCGGCATCGCTCCCCGACCGGTCGCGATCGCCAGGGCCACGGCGCTGCGCAGATCACCTGCGCGAGGGCGTCGGATCGGCTCGGCGGTGAAGTCGTACGGTGGCGGATGCAGCACCGCCGCGACCGGCGAATCACCTGTACCCGCCGGCCCGTGACAGGTCACGCAGCCCTTCTCGACCCACAGCTGCTTGCCGCGTTCCGGATCGCGTTTCCCTCCAGGCGCGATCGTGATCGGCGTGCCCGGCGTGATCGGAGCGAACGAGAACAGCACGTCGACCAGCTGGTCGAGCTCCGCCTCACCGAGCGGAAACCCCGGCATCCCACCCGGCGAGCCGTGGCGAATCGTCAGCTTGACGTCGTCGCGCGCCGGGCCGTACCCGAGTGTCGTCGTGCGCCAGACGTAGTCGCCCTTCGTGAAGTCGCGCGGGCGACGACCGGTGTACGGCGCGGCCGGTCCCTTGCCATCACCGTCGGCGCCATGACACGCGAGGCAGTAGCGATCGTAGAGTGCCCAGCCAGGCAGCTGCTTCGTCGGCGTGACCACGGGCTGCGAGATCCACGCCGCGAGCGTGACCATCGCGAGACATCCGATAAGTGCGGCCTTTCGCACGACGCTGGTTGTCTCACGTAACGCTTGAGCTGCCACGAGCCCTTGTCGTCAAGCGTCTACCTGACATATCCACGTCACATGATCCGCACGAACGTTCTGGGGATCGGCAGCTACGTGCCGGACCGGGTGGTGACCAACGAGGAGATCGCCTTCCTCGACGACAAACACGTCCGTCAGGCGGTCCAGGTCACCGAGACCAACGACGAGTGGATCCAGAAGCGCACCGGCATCAAGGAGCGTCGCTACGTGCCGAACGACGGCAAGACGGCGACCTCGGATCTCGCGCTCGAGGCGGCGAAGCGCGCGCTCGCCGACGCGAAGGTCGACGCGAGCGAGATCGATTGCATCATCCTCGGCACGCTGTCGCCGGACTTCCACTTCCCCGGTACCGCGGTCGTGCTGCAGAAGAAGCTCGGCATCGCCGAGAAGACCAACTGCGCGTGCTTCGACATTCGCCAGCAGTGCTCGGCGTTCGTCTACGGCCTGCAGATGGCGGACGCGTTCATTCGCACCGGCATGTACAAGCGCATCCTGCTGATCGGCGCCGAGCTGCACAGCCACTCGCTCGACTACTCGACGCGCGGTCGCGACGTCATGGTGCTGTTCGGCGATGGCGCCGGCGCGATGGTCCTCGGACCGGGCGATGGCGACGAGCGCAACGGCGTGATCTACACGTCGGCCCACGCCGATGGCACGGGCGCGCCCGATCTCAACCTCAAGATCTTCGAGATCAACAAGCTGCCGTATCTCGACTACGACCCGAAGGATCGCGAGAACAACGCGCTGATGTATCCGCACATGGATGGTAAGCGCGTCTTCCTCTACGCGGTGCGCGGCATGGTGGTGGCCACGCAGACGGCGCTCGCGAAGACCGGCCTGACGTGGGACGACATCACGTGGTTCGTACCGCACCAGGCGAACCTGCGGATCAACGAGAAGGTCGTCGAGGTCGCGAAGATCCCGCCGGAGAAGGTCCTCAACACGATCCAGTTCTACGGCAACACCACCGCCGCGACGGTGCCGCTCACGATCGACCACTGGCGCCAGCAGGGCAAGGTGAAGAAGGGCGACCGGATCCTCGCCGCCGTGTTCGGCTCGGGCTTCACCTGGGGCGCCGCGATCTTCACGGTGTAGCCTTCGAAGAGTGTTAGTTGGCGGTCACGACCGAGCTGCCGCCGGCCGCGATCTTCACCCAGAGGAACTTGCCAGCCGCGTCGTAGCGCCAGCCCGTGGCGGCGGCATCGAGTGCGGCCTCGCTCGCGACCTCGACGAGCGAGCTGCCGCTCGAGGTCACGGTGGTCGGGACCGTGTCGCGGCGGATCCGGAGATACGTAGTACGAGCGGCGCGCGACAGCGTCACTTCATTCGTTCGCGCCGTGATCGTGGTCGCCGCGTCGTCGTGATCGACGAGCTCGAACGAGGTCTGGCTCGCCGATGGCCAGACCAGGATCGTGAGCGCGTCGCCACGCGACGCATTGCCGAGGCCCGTCACCTCCGAGGCGACGTGCATCGGAACGATCGCACCCTCGCGTACGAACAGCGGGAAGCGATCGCGCTCCGGCATCGCGTACGCGGCGAGCGTCACGTCGCCGGCGATCGCAGCGGCGCCCGGCTGCCACCAGTCGTACCAGCGACCGGCGGGCAGCGAGATGTCGCGAACGTTGGTCGCGTCGAGGAGCGGCGCGACGAGGAACGCCTCGCCGAGCGCGTAGCGATAGTCGCCGGCCCAGCTCGCGAGCTCGCCGACGGGACGCATCGGCGTGGGGCCACCGCGATAGGCGGCGCGGCTGATCGATAGCCACCACGGCACGAGCTCGTCGTGGAGGTTCGCCCAGTAGCGATACATCGCGACGGTCTCGTCGACGTGATCGGGCACCGTCCACGGCGTGATGTTCGCGCGGCCGTGCAGCTGCATGAACGGCGTCAGCGCGCCGAGGGCGGTCCAGCGCGAGAACACCAGCGTGTCGAAGGGGATGGGATCGCCGAGCAGATCCTCGTCGTCCTTGTCGAGGTAGCCCCCGATGTCCGAGCCGACGGCGACGTAGCCCGCATCGGCGGAGCGGAACATGTGATCGAGCGCGTCCTCGAGGCCGATCCAGTCGCGGCGGTTGTCGCCGACCCAGCCGATCGGGGCCGTGTCCTTGCGCGCGTAGAACCGACCCGGGCGGCCGTACGACTGATCGTACGGGCGGACCATGGTGACGAACTCGGGGTGCTTGCTCTGGCCGTACGCGTAGTAGTCCTCGTAGTAGGCCTCCGAGTACCGCTGGCGATCGACGATGCCGGCGGCGCTGTCGAAGCTGTCGGGCAGGTAGTCCTCGCCGAAGTCGAGCTTCCAGCCATCGATGCCGAGATCGAGCATCTTGTCCTGCTGGCGATGCCACCACGCGACCGCATCGGGGTTGAAGAAGTCGACGCCGCCGCCGCTGCCTTTCCACCACAGATAGTCGGTGCCGTTGTCGACGTAGAACCCGCAGCTCCGGCCCTCCTCGAAGTTCGGCGACGGACCGACGTAGGTGTCGCCACCTCGCTCGAGATCGAAGCCGGTGCGGTTGACCATCTGGGTCACCCACATGACGACGCGGATGTCCTTCGCGTGTAGATCGTCGATCAGCTGATCGAACGCCGGATAGCGCTCCGGGTTGACCACCATGCTGTTGTAGTGCGTCGCCCACGGCGAATCGAAGACGACCGCACCGACCGGGATGCCGCGCTCCTCGAAGCCCTGCACGAACGCGCGCGTGTCCGCGTCGTCGGAGATATCCTTCGAGATCCACGGACGAAAGGCCCAGCGAGGGGTGTCGATCTGCGGTGTCGCGATCTCGTCGGCGGCGGTGCGGAACTGGCACTCGGCCGGGACGCCGGGCTCGAGGGTGTTGCCACCACAGGCGATCATCGAGGACATCATCCACACCCATGCGCGCATGCACTGGACTCTAGCGAGTCCCCCCCGGGGGGCTGCTACAGCGATCGAACATCGGGCCTTTGCTGTGGCGGCCACCGACTGCAACCTCGATCGAGCAGTCGTCCCTAGCTGAGCTGGCGGCGTGCTTCGCTCGGGGTCTTGCCGGTCCACCGCTTGAAGGCGCGCGAGAACCCGGCCGGATCCGCGAAGCCGACGGCGAGCGCGATCTCGCCGATCGCGTAGCTGCCGGCGAGGAGCACCAGCGCACGCTCGCGCTGGATCCCGGTGAGCAGCTGATCGTACGTCGTGCCCGCATCGACGAGCCGGCGCCGCAGGGTGCGCTCGCTGGTCTCGAGCCGAGGAGCGATGTCGTCGAGAGTCGGCACGCCGTCGGGCAACAGCTCGACGATCGCGCGGCTGACCGCGGTGGCGATCGGATCCTTGGTGTCGGAGACGGCCGCTTCGATCTGCGCGACGAGGAACTGCTCGATCGCGGGATCCGCGGCGCGCGGCTTGCCCTGCAGCAGGCTCGCCGACAGCACCACGGCGTTCTCGTCGGTGACGCGCAACGGCGCGGCGAAGTGCGCGCGGTGCTCGTCGGCGTGAGGGATCTCGTGCGCGATCCGGACCTCGCGGATCTCGTCGTCGATGCCAAACGTTGTGACCTGGCGCAGCACGGTGGCGAACGACGCGAGCACCTGCTCGTTCGCGAGGCGCAACCCGAGCCGGGGTTCGCCCGCACGCGTCCAGCGCACGATCAGCTCGTCGCCCTCGACGCGTGTATCCCAGCGCCCCGAGTCGGTGAGCAGGTCGTGGTAGCGGCACAACCGGCGGAGCGCGGTCTCGTTGGTGTTGCTGACGTACAGGGCGATGCCGAGGGCGCCGTAGCGGTCGAAGCCCGCTCGCTTGCCGACGCGGATCGGCAGCCCGGTGACCTGCGTGATCTCCAGCGCGCGCTCCCACAGTTCGTACAGGCGTTCGATCGGCAGCCGCTCGTCGGCGGGCGTGCCGAGCAACGGGGCGAGCTGCTCGAGCGTGGCGCCGCTCGCGATCGCCACCTCGGCGACCGCAGCCACGATGGTGCGCAACACAGTGGTCATCGGAGCGGCTCGACGTAGGAGATATCGCGATCGGACGGGACATCGAGCGTGATGTCACGCTCGATCTTGAGGACGGAGTTCTCGAAGTGAAGCTTGTGGGGACCCGGCGTCAGCTCGAGGAGCTTGGGTGTCTGGTACCTGGGGCCACCGTCGACGGTGAAGTACGCCCACGGGGTGGCGTTGATGTGAACTTTCCGGGTCGCGAGGGGCGCGACCACGGTCGCCTGGGACCCACTACCAGCACTGCCTGTCTCCGCGCTTCCACTCCCGCTGCCCGCTCGCACGATCGGGCGACGAGCATCGCTCGGTGGGACCGCGGCATCCACGACGACCTGCGCATCCGGTTCGACGAGGACGACCGCCGCATCCGCCTCGACGATGACCACCGCGGCATCCACGATCGCATCGGCTGGCTCGACCGCGACCTGCGGCGAGTCGGGCGTGGCGCGGGACCCGCGATCGCGCGTCGCGAGCCAGCCCACCAGGACTACGAAGACCGCGATCACGGCGAGCGCGATCACGCCACGCCGTCGCGCCGGTGCAACCTCGACCACCGGGGTCACTGCTGCGAGGTGCACCGCGACGTTCGCCGGCTGCGCGACCTCGGGGCTCGCGGGGCTCGGCTCGGCCTCGTCGGCTGCGGTGGCGGCGAGGGAACGCTGCGTGCCGGTGCCCGCGGCATCGACGCCATCGTCGTCGAGAAAGCTCAGGAGCTCGGCCTGGGACTCCGCGAGCGACTCCGAAGCGTCCTCGCGTTGCTCTCCCCACACGCGCGACAACCACGCCGAGAGCTGCTTGGCCGGCGAGTCGCTGCGCTTCGCGGCGCGGGCCGCGACGAGAAAGGTGTCGAGCTCGGCGGCGAGCTCGTGGATCTCGGCGAACCGATCGGCGGGCTTCGAGGCGGTCGCGCGCTCGACGATCGCGATCAACGACGCATCGAGCTCGTGCGCGGGCCACGGTGCCAGGATGCCCGCGCGCGCCGCGGAGAGCAGCGACTCCTGCGAGTCACCCGGCCGTGCCTTCTCGCCGGTCAGCGCTTCGCGCAGCACCAGGCCGAGGGCGTAGATGTCGGCGCGGCGATCGACCGGCTCGCCCCGCGCCTGCTCCGGTGCCATGTAGCCCGGCGTGCCGTGCTTGTTCGCATCCTCGCCGGCGAGGCTCGCGATCCCGAAATCGGTCAGCTTGACCTCGCCCGACCACGACAGCAGCACGTTGCGAGGCGTGACGTCGCGATGGACGATGTTGCGGCTGGTGCCGTCGGGGTTCTTCCGCGAGTGGGCGTAGTCGAGCGCCTGGCAACACTCGGCGGCGAGGAACGCGGCGACGAGCGGGGGCGGCAGCTCGCGCCCGTTGGCGAGACTCGAGCCGAGATCCTTGCCCTCGACGCGCTCCATCGCGAGGAAGAACCGATCGCCGATCCGACCGAAATCGAACACCGGGACGATGTTCTGGTGCGCGAGGCTCATCGACAGCTTCGCCTCGCGCTTGAACAGCTCCTGGAACCGCACGTCGTTCGCCCGCTCGGCGCGGATGCGCTTGACGACCAGGAGCTTCTCCACGCCACCGGCTCGCCGGCGTGCGAGGAACACCTCGGCCATGCCGCCTCGTGCGAGAGGTCGCACGAGCTCGTAGCGGCCAAGCGCGCGGGTCACGGACGGAGTATAAACTCGCGAAAGGTGCGCGGCCTCCTTCTGCTGGTGACCGTTGCGTGGGCAATCCCCGCGCACGCAGCCCCTGCCGCGGACGTGGTGGTCGTGTGGGCCCCCGGGCGCGATGTCCAGCCGGTGGTCGCCGTGGCCCGCGCCGCCGGTGCCGCCGTGGTGGACCGGTCCCCTGCCCCGCCCAAGCCGGTCGCGATCGGCGAGCTGCTCAAGCGCGGCATCGAGGGCTACGACAAGCTCCGCTACGATGAGGCCTGGATCACGCTCGAGCAGGCGGTGCAGGCGGTCGACCGCACGGGTGCCGAGGGTCTGAGCGCGGCGCAGCTCTCGGACCTGTTCATCTACCGGTCGCTGCTCCGCAAGGAGCGCGGCGATCCGACGGCGTTCGATGATCTCACGGCGGCGATCGTCGTCGATCCTAACCGCACGCTCGACGAGGCGCGGTTCGCGCCCGATGTGCGCGAGAACCTCGAGCGCGCGCGCACCGCGGTGGCCGGCCGCCCGCGCGCGACGCTGACGGTCGACGCACCGGCGGGCTGCGCGATCGCGATCGATGGCTCGACGGCCGAGCCCACGGCCCCGCGAGTCGCCGGGACGCACTGGGTCCGTGTGACGTGCGCGGATCACGCGCCCTGGGGAACGCGGGTCGATCTCGGTGCGCCGAGCACGACCCTCGTCTCGCGCCCCGTGCGGTTCGCGCCGCCGAGCGACACCGAGTTGTTGATCCAGGCGCGGACGGCGGGTGCGAGTGCGCTGGTCGCCGCCGAGGTGCGGGGGGAGGTCGCGACCGCGCGCTTGATCGGGCTCGACGGGCGCGAGCGGGACCGCCGCACCGTCGCGTTGCGGGGCACCCTCGAGCCACTCGCCGAGGCGGTCCGCGACCTGTTGCGGCCCCCGGCGAAGGCGCGCTGGTACCACTCGAAGTGGACGTGGGCAGGCGCGGCCGCGGTGATCGCCGCCGCGATCGCGATCCCGCTGACCGCCGCGATCATCCGCGACCCCGCACCAACCGGCGCGCAGATCCGCCCCGGGGACATCTGGTGACGCGCGCGTGGCTACTCCTGCTCGTCGCGTGTGGTGACACCGCGACGATCTCGATCGTTCCGGTGGTCGAACGCCCGACCGACGAGGACGCCGATGCGCTGCCCGAGCTGACGCAGATCCGGATCGCGATCGACGGCACCGCACTCGACAGCGTGTTCGATCGCGGTGAGGACATCGTCCTCGCCGATGTGCCCCTCGCGCCGAACCTCGTGCTGCGCCTCGACGGCTTCCTGGATGGTCAAGGCGTCGCGGTCGGCCGCACCTGTCCGTTCTCACTCGCCGACGGCAATCGCCCCTCGCCACGCCTGTACTTCTCGCAGGTCGTGCGCACCGGGCTCCTCGAGCAACTGGCCGCGCCGCGCACGGGTGGTATGGCCGTGACGCTCGCCGACGACACGGTCTTGCTGCTCGGGGGCGAGGCCTCGACGACGATCGAGCGCTACGACCCGCGCACCGCGACGGTGGTCGAGGTCGATCACGATCCCTTCGTCGGCCGCGCCGGGGCGGCGATCGCGCTGTTCGAGGACGGCCGCCCGGCGATCATCGGCGGGCTCGTCGACGGCACGCCGGCCACCGAGTCGCTGTTGATCTCCGCGAGCGGGACCGTCGAGGCAGTGCCCGACACCGCGGTCGCGCTCGGTCGCTCGAACCTGACCGCGACGTCCCTCGCCGATGGTCAGATCCTGATCACCGGCGGGCGAGATGCCGCGGGTCTCGCCTCCGACAAGATCGTCCGGATGCGCACGAACGCGAGCGACATCATCACGCTCGAGCTCGTCAACTCCGCGGCCCTCGCCCACCCTCGCGAGCGCCACGTGGTCACGCCACTCGGCGACGGCGGTGCGAGCCTGCTGGTCACCGGCGGCAACGACAACGTCGGAGCGGTCGCGCAATCGGAGCTCTACCGGACGAGCTCCGACGAGGCGATCGCCCTGGAGTCGCCGAAGTTCGATCTGAAGTTCCCGCGCACCGGGCACCATGCCGCGCTGTTGCCCGACGAGAGCGTCGTGATCGTCGGTGGCGTCGACGCGGCGGGCAACCCGGTTCGCACGATCGAGCGGCTGTCGCTGATCGACGGCGTGATCACGACGAGCCAGCAACTCCCTCTCGGAGCGCCCGCGATCGACTTCTCGTTGATCACGCTGCCCGATGGCTCGATCCTGATGGCCGGCGGTCGCGAGCGGGCCGATGCACCGGCGCAGAACACCGTGTTCTTGATCTTGTTCGACGCCGCGACCGACAACGTCCAGCTCGCGCCGCGCGACGAGCTCGCGATCCCGCGGCTCGCCCCGCAGCTCGCCGTGCTGTGCGACGGCACCGTGTTGATCAGCGGCGGGACGGAGCAGCTCGATCTCGTCGAGCGCTTCAACCCGAACGTCCGTCCGAAGCTGTAGGCCGAGACCGGTCCGCCTGCAGCCTCCTACTCTACTCTAGGCCGACTCCTGTTCGGGTTCGGGCGCCTGTAGCGCCACCGCCTGGGCACCGCGATGGATCGCGGGCTCGCCGTGCGCGTCGATCGAGCGCACCGGCGGCAGCGCCCTCGCCTCGCCGGTGATCAACCGCGCGCCGCGCGAGAACGTCAGCCAGTTCCACCCCCAGTGGAACATCACGAGGATCCGGTTCTTGAACCCGACCAGGAACATGATGTGGACGGCCCACCACATCAGCCACGCGAACAGGCCATGGATCGCGACGCGCTTGGTCGCGACCACCGCCGACGCGCGACCGATCGTCGCCATGTTGCCCTTGTCCCAGTACGAGAACCGCGCGCGCTCGGCCGGTGGGTCGATCGGGTTGCCGTCGGCGCGATCCTCGACCTCGGCCTTGATCAGCTTCGCGACGTACTTGCCGCCCTGCAGGGCACCCTGGGCGACGCCGGGGATCTGCGTGCCGTCCTTGTCGAGCACCTTCGCGAGGTCGCCGACCACGAACACGTTGGGATGGCCGGGGATCGAGAGATCCGGGTTGACCTCGACGCGACCCGCACGATCGAGCGGCACCCCCAACGTCTTGCCGAGCGGTGAGGCCTGCACGCCGGCCGCCCACAACACCGTGCGCGCGCCCAGCCGACCGATCTCGGGACCGGGTCCCGAACCCGTTGTCCCACCAGCCTCGAAGGTGACGCCCTTGTCGTCGATCGCGGTCACCCGCGTGTTCAGCCGCACCTCGACGTGGCGCCGCTCCAGCGACTTCTTCCCGGCCTCGGACAGCTTCGGAGGATACGCACCGAGCACGCGGTCGCCGCCCTCGAACAGCACCACCTTGACCTGCGTCGGATCGATCGTGCGGAAGTCGTTGGCGAGCGTGTGGAGGCCGATCTCGCCGAGCGCGCCGGCGAGCTCCACCCCCGTGGGGCCACCGCCGACGACGACGAACGTCAACCACTCGCGCTGCGCGACGGGATCCGATTCGCGCTCTGCCGCTTCGTACGCGGTGAAGATCCGCTTCCGGATCTCGAGGGCGTCGTCGATCGACTTGAGGCCCGGCGCGAGCTCATCCCACGCGTTGCCGAAGTACGAGTGCGTCGCGCCCGTCGCGAGGATCAGGTAGTCGTACTCGAGCACGCCGTCGTCGAGCTCGACGCGCTTGGTCTTGACGTCGATCGACGTCGCGCTCGCGAGCAACACGCGCGCGTTCTTCTGCTTTGCGAGGGCGGCGCGGATCGGATACGCGATGTCGCTCGGGTTGAGCGCGGCCGTCGCCACCTGATAGAGCAGCGGCTGGAACAGGTGATGGTTCCGGCGATCGATCAGCGTGATCGTGACATTCGCCTTGGCCAGCGTTCGCGCCGCGGCGAGGCCGCCGAACCCTCCGCCGATGATCACCACATGAGGCCGAGACATGGTCGTTGGATGCTCCGCCAGACCCTATCACTCCCTGGTACGCTCTGTTTCTGACCTCACGCCTCGCCCCGCTGGTCGATCGAGCTGCCCGCTGGGTCGCCCCGAGCGCGGTCGCCGCGTGCATCGGGGTGCTGCTCGCCGGCCTGTTCGAGGGAGCGAGTACGAACTTCGCCGAGCTGGTCGCCACCGTCGGGTTCTTCGCGATCCTGGCGCTCCCGGTGCTGTTCGTGGGCGCCTTGATCGCGCGAGGCCTGCTGAAGGCGTGGCAACCACGCGCCCTGATCGAGCGCCTCGTCGAGGAAGGTGGCGCGGCACCGCGGTTGGTCGGCTGGCTGACGCTGTTCGTGCTCGCGTGTGCAGCGCTGGCGATCGCGATCTACCGCGGCACGTGGATGCTCGCCGATGGCGAAGAGTTGCAACCGATGACGACGAGCTTCGTCGAACCGGTGATCGCGCTGGTCACGGCCCTCGTCCTGATCGCGATCTCGCGCCCGGCGGTCCGTGGAGTTGCCCAGCTGGCGCGCGTCCTCGATCGCCGATGGCGGAGGGACGGTCGCTCGACCCTGCTCGGTCCGCGCGCGATCGGGCTGACCGCCGCGATCGGCTCGGTGCTGGTCGCGGCGATCGCCTGGTTCGCCTTCGTCAAGCCGCGCCTCGGGCCGTTCGATACCTCGATCGTCTACGCCCCGCTCGTCGCCTTGGCCGTCACCGCGCTCGGCCATCATCCGCGGCTGCCTCGACGCAGGCTGGTCGGAGCGATCGCCGGCGTGCTCGCAGGCTCCACGATCGGGTTCGCCCTCGTCGCACGCTCGACGCGCCCGAGCCTCGCGATCGAGATCTGGGGAGATCATCCCCTCGCGGGTGCCTCCGTCGATCTGCTCTACGACGTCGATGCGATCCGCGCCGACATCTCGCTCGCCGAGTTTCGTCCGGTCGATCGCCCCGGTGCCGTGCATCCCGACATCGTTCTCGTCACGATCGACTCGCTGCGTGCGACGCAGACGCCGGCCTATGGAGGCAAGGCGACGATGCCTGTGCTCGCCGGGCTCGCGGCGCGTGGTGCGGTGTTCGACTGGGCCTTCGCCCCGAGCAACGTCACGCGGCGCTCGATCCCGTCGATGGTGATCGGCTACGCGCCGAACCGGATCCGCGGGCGGGTCGTCGGCTGGGCGCTGCGCGTCGATCCGCGCTTCGTGCTCCTCCCCGAGCGGCTCGCGGCGGGTGGCTACGAGACCGCGGGGTTCATGTGCTGCCCCGGGTTCTGGGGGGCCGAAGCGCGCACGGGTCTCGGAAGAGGGCTCGCCCACGTCGAGGTCGAGAAGGAAGGCAAGCAGCTCGGGGAAGCGGCGCGGGCCTGGATCGAGGCGCGTGAACGTGGCAACCCGCGCGCGCCGCTGTTCGTCTGGGTCCACATCCTCGAGCCGCACAACTGGGCGAGCAACGGCGTAGCACCGACGAGTCGCGACACGCGCAACCAGCTCTACAACCGCTCGCTCGCGAAGTCCGACGAGATCCTGTCGCAGGTGCTCCTGGGGTTCGCGCAGCGCTCGCCCGATCGTGCACCCCTCGTGATCGTCACCGCCGATCACGGCGAGGCGCTCGGCGATCACGGCCAGCCGTTCCACTCCACCGATCTCTACAACTCGCAGCTGCGCGTGCCGTTGGTGATCGCCGGGCCGGGGATCCAACCGACGCGCCTCCCGGAGACCGTGTCGCTCACCGATCTGACGCCGACGATCGTCGAGCTCGCAGGGTTCCAGGCACCCGCGAACCTCGATGGACGGTCGCTCGCCGACGTGATCACCGGCAAGCGTGCGTCGCAGCCAGATACAGGCACGGCCTTCGCCGTGATGATCAAGGATCGCTCGAATCCCGGTGGGCTCGCCGCGTTCGTGCGTGGCCGCTGGAAGCTGATCCAGAGCGACGCCGGGCTCGTCGAGCTCTACGACGTGCTCGCCGATCCCGACGAGAAGACCAACGTCGCGGCGCAGCAGCCCGCGATCGTCCGCGAGCTGACGGTGCTGCTCGAGGCGAAGCTCGCCGGCGCGAAGCAGTCGCCGTTCGATTAGATCAGGAGGAGCGCGAGTGCCGCCATCAGGCGCCCCGCGGGATCTCCCCGGTAGCCCGCGCGATCCGCCGTCGCGAGATCGATCGCGATCTCCTGCTTGGACGCCTCGAACGTGAACTTGTTGGTGCGGGAATTGACCACGCCGAGCAGCTCTGGCGTTCCTGCGACCCAGCGGAACACGTAGCCGTTGACGCTGACCCGACCGATCGGGCGACCGTCCGCGCGGATCGTCCCGTCATCGCCGACGCCTACGCGGACTCGGGTGTTGTTGCGATCGACCTCGAGCTCGCTGCCGATCAGCTGCACCACGTCAGTCGGTGACTGCCGGTAGCCCGCACCCGAGCGACCCGGGCGATCGCGGCACGTGGGATCCGGATCGGTCAGCGCCGCGCGCACGACCTGCTCGGCGAACGCCAGGAACGACGCCTCGTCGGTGCGGTTCCCTGCCGCGTCGACCTCGAACACCACGCGTCCGAGGAAGAATTCACCGTGCCAGCCCGGAATCAGCGGCCCACGGCCGTGATCGTCGCGCGGCTGATCGTACCGGCCCCAGCGAAATGGGGCGCCGGCGATCGGCGTGATCGGCCGTTGCGCCATGCCACCAAAGGTCGAGTAGTGCGTGAACCGCGCGCCGTAGAACGCGTCGACCTCGTCGAACGACACCCCGTCGAGCACGCCGGGCCATGGCAGCCGTCGACCACCGACGACGTGCACTCCGGTGCCGATGTCGATACCTGCGAGCGTGCCGTCGAACGCGGCGCGATCCATTCCGGTGGCGCGCACCGTCAGATCGCCGCGGTCCGCGATCCACGCGGGCAACTCGGCGGGAACGCCGCCCTCGATCGTGCGGTCGCGGCTGAGGTCTGACTCGGTCGCGGGGCGCGTCGTCCACGACCGGGCGGGGTCCGGTGTGCTCGCGATCGACACGTACCCCTGATCCGAGCAAGTCCGGTAGTGCATCTTCATCCCGGCGCGCGGGCTCGTGATCGTGATGTGAGGGGTCGGGTTCGGAGTGGGCGTCGTTGGCGCCGGAGGCGTTCCGCCACAGCCGGCGAGCAGGACGAGGGTGAGCGATCGAAGCATCCCGCCACAGACGTGCGGCCCTTCGGTTTGTTCTTGGCTCCGCCGGGCAACTTCTGGCCGCCATTGCACGCCGACACCTCTCGCGCCCTCGCTGACAGGGTCCCTACACGAGCGATATCAGCACGCCCGCCACGCCCGCCGCAGCACCGGCGAGGACGAGCCACATCGTATTGATCCGCCACCGCAGCAGCACGATCGCGCTGACTGTGGCGAGCGCGATCGTCGGCGGATCGACGAGCGCGCTGCGCCCGAGCTGGATCGCGACCACGGCCATCAGTGCGAGCGACGCGACGTTGACGCCGTCGAGCACCGCGCCCGCCGTCTTCGATCTCCGGATCCTCGGCAGCAGCGGCCCACTGATCGCGACGAAGATGAACGCCGGCAGAAAGATGCCGACCGTCGCGACCGCCGCACCCGGTGCACCCCCGAGGACGTAGCCGATGAACGTGGCCGTGGTGAACACGGGCCCCGGGGTGACCTGACCGACGGTGATCGCATCGAACAGCTGGCCCTCGGTGAGCCAGTGGAGATCCTCGACGAGGTCGCCGTGCAGGAACGCGACGAGTACGTATCCACTGCCGAACAGGACGGAGCCCACCTTGAGGAAGACCAGGAACAGCGGCAGCAGGCCGAACGTCGTCCCGCCGCCGGTTGCCAGCAACGGCAACGGGACGAACGAGGCTGCGAACGCCAGACGTCCCGCGGCGATCACCCCCGCGGCCGCGAGCACGACGAGCTCGTTGACACCGGCCAGGCTCGCTGCGAACGCCGCGGCACCGACGACACCGAGCAGCGGCGTCTTGACCGCCGTCTTCCCCAGTCCCCACAGCGCCTGGACGATGACCGCGATGATCACCGGCTTGATCCCGCGCATCACGCCCTCGACCTCGGGCAGCGCGCCGTAGCGAACGTAGACCCACGCGATCGCGCTGACGATCGCGACCGCCGGCAGGATGAAGCAGGCACCGGCGACGAGCAGCCCTCGCCAGCCCGCGCGATCGCGACCGATGTGGATCGCGAGCTCCGTCGAGCTCGGACCGGGGATCAGGTTGGTCGCGCCGACGAGGTCGAGGAACTGGTCGCGCGTCAGCCACTGGCGCCGGCGCACGACCTCGTCCTCCATCATCGCGATATGCGCAGCCGGCCCACCGAAGCCGGTGAAGCCGAGCTTGCCGAACAACAGCGCGAGCTCGCGCAACGACGTGCGGGTCTCTCCTGACGGGACATCACCCACGACCGCATCATAACCGTGCGCATCTGCCACGGCGTTTTGAACGTCCGCCCAGTTCATGCCGCCATCGCCGCATGCCACATTGCGCAGACGCATGAAGAAGCGCGTCGCCGTGATCGGCTCCGGCCTGTGTGGATCGGTGGTGGCCGCACTGTTGCGGAATGACTTTCACGTCACCGTGATCGAGCAGAGCAAGAAGCAGAAGCCGCTGTTCGACGATGTCGACTGCCCGACCGGCGAGCTCAACACCTCGATCAATCGCGGCCAGGGCCTCGGAGGCACCACCAACTACTGGCACAACGCGCTGATCGAGCTCGACGATCACGACCTCGGCAAAGCCGGCATCTCGCCACGGACGATGACCGAGTACTACGACAAGGCGTGGTCGTTCTTCTTGAACGAGCGCGAGCTCGCCGACTGCAACCGCGCGCGTGACGCGAACAAGTCTTCGCTCGAGACCGAGCTCTGCAAGGTCGCCCACATGGTGTTGCCGCAGACGCGCCACAACGTGTGGGACCTCGCGAACAAGCAGTATCCGGGCAACAAGATCGACGTCGTCTACGGTCACGCCGAAAAGATCGTCCCCGACAGTCACGTCGAGCTCGCGGGTGGTCAGCGCGTCGATGCCGACTACATCGTCGTCGCTGCCGGTGGTCTCGCCACCCCGGTCATCCTCGCGCAATCGACGAACAACGCCGACGGCTTCTGCCCCGGCTACCACGATCACCCGATGGCGTACGTCGCGAAGGTGCGGCTCAGCCCGAACAGCCGCCTCAAGCACGTGTCCTCCGCCACGCTCGCCGCCGAGGTCCGCGCCGGCCTGGTCTACACGCACGACGACCTCAAGACCGTGATCTACCTGCGCCCCGCGATCGACATGCGCCTGTCCTCGATCACCGGTCCCGCGCGCTACATCCTCTCGGACCTCCGCAACGATCCGTTCTCGCCGAAGAAGATCATGATGCTCCTCGGGAACCTCGAGGCCGTCCGCGAAGCCATCCTGTTCAAGACCCGCCTCGGCTTCCGCGGCGACTACTTCTCGATCCTGATCCTCGGCGAGCAAACGCCCCTCGCCGAGCGCGGCGTCAAGCTGTCCCGCGGCCACCGCCCCGCCCTCAACTGGGAGGTCACGCCCGGCGAGCTCGCGTCCTACAAGACGAGCGTCGAGGCATTTTTCGAGGAGTTCAAGGGCGACATCCTCGAGAAGTCGGTCCTCCCGGTGGACGACTGGGAGTTCCGCAACGCCGCGCACCACTCGGGCACCGCGAACAAGTTCGTCGACGCGCAGCAGGATGCGAACCTGGCGTTCTTCTCCGCGAAGCAGCTGCCGAACACCTACGTCTGCGATGGCTCGATCCTGCGTGCCGCCGGGATCGCGAACAGCGGGCTGACGCTCGTCGCGCTCAGCTACCGGCTCGCCGACCTGCTGCGCGCACGAGCGTGACCATAGTATCGTGAGGGCTCGTGAGCGCCGTACCCGAACCAACGAGCGAGCTGATCGAACAACTGAGCGACGGCCGTGGCTCGGTCCGAGCCCAGGCACTTCACGCGCTGGCCAAGCTCGGGCATCCCGGGCCCCAGCTCGCCGTGTTCTTGCGCGATGGGGATCCGCAGGTCGCACGCGCCGCCGGTGAAGCGCTCAAGGAGCTCGGCCTCGCGCAGCGGGGCAACGTGGTCGCGATCGCGAATGCGCTCGACGGCGCACGGCGCGACGTCGTCGAGCTCGTCGAGCAGATGCTGTCGAAGCTGGTGGGGCATGCCGATCGCGAGCTGATCGCCGCGCTCGACACGTCCGAGACCTCCGTGTGTGACGCGATCGTGCGCGCCTGCGAGCTGGTCGGTGTGCGCGGCCTCGAGCTGATCCTCACGGCCGCGCGCGACGAGCGCACCCGGGTGCGCATCAACGCGATGCGCGGGCTCGCCAAGATCGGCGAGCTCGACCATGCCGCGTCGATCGCGATGCTGTTCGGGGCCGCCGGCGAGGATCACGTCTCCGATGTGCGATCGGCGGCGAACACCGCCTTCGCCACGCTGACCCAGCGCGCGAAGGCGCACGAGGCCGCTCGCCGCAAGGCCTCCGATCCACTCCCCGCGGTCGTCCCGGAGCTCGAGCTTCGCGAGATGAACCCATCCGAGCTGGCGAGCGCGGCGAAGATCGCGCCGGTCGACGAGCTCCTGCGGGCACTCGGCAAGGCGCGGCTCCACAGCCGGATCAACGCGCTGCGGATCCTCGCGCTCCAGGGCCCGGCGTCGACGGCGACCGCACGGACCGTCGCGGCCCTGCTGCGCGACGAGGATGCGACGGTGCGCGCCGAGACCGCGCGTGCGCTCGGCACGCTGGGCGCGATGGCGGTGGGCCCGGCGCTGGTCAGGGCCGTCGGTGATGTCGATCCGGCGGTGAGGGCCGCTGCCGAGCAAGCGCTCGCGGATACGGGAGCCACGGTCGCCGGTGATCTGGTCGACGGGCTGGACACCGCGGACGAACCGCACGGGCTGCGGATCGCCGCGCTGCTCGGCCGGCTCGTCGATGGACCGCACCGGCTCGCCACCGCCCTCGCGACCATCTCGGTGGATGTCCGCGTCAATGCCGCGCTCGGCCTCGCCGCGCTCGGCGTGGGACGCGGAGGGTTTGCGGTCTCGGCACTGGTCGCCGTCTCGGCCACCAGCAACGCGCGCGTGCGCTCGGCGGTGAAGCGCGCACTTTCGATGCTCGATCCCAGACCACCCCAAGCCCCGCCGCCGATCGCGATCCCCGGGTTCGAGGAGCGCGTGCTTGCCATCGACGCACTGGCGGCAGCGAAGCCTGTCCTCGCGACGGTGGGCGCGATGGGCATCGCACGCCACCTCGCGGATGCTCGACCGGCCGTGCGTGCCAATGCCGCGGTCGCTCTCGGTGTGGTCGGTGGCGAGGTCAGCGGCCTCGCGGCGGCCCTCCGCGACGACGCACCTGAGGTCCGGCTGGCTGCCGCGCGCGGTCTCGATCTCCTCGGCGACACCGCCGTGGTCTCCGTGGCTCCACTCCTCGTGCGATCGCTTGCCGATCGCGAGCTACGCGAGCAGATCACCGCGCTGCTCGTCGGCCGCGCGATGCCCGCGATCGACGACGCGCTCGTCCGCGGTCTCGATACCGACGCGCTCGCGGATCACGTCCTCGAGCTCGTCCTCGCTCGACCGAACGCCGTCGACATCCTGCTCGATGCGTTCGCGCGCGACAGCAGCCGCGACCACGCCGCGCGCGGCCTGCTCCAGCTCCCGAGGTCCAAGCTGGCGCGTGTGCGCACCGTGCTGACCACGGCCCGCACGAGCATCTCCGCCTCCGAGCGGCGCATCGCGCTCGCGACCCTCCACGCGCTCGACGGTGCACCGGCAGCACCGACGGTGCCGGCGATCGAAGGCTTCGAGAGTACGTTGCTCGAGCCCACCGCCTTCACCAGCAAGCTCGATCCTACGCAGGTGCTGCCGTTCCTCAGCGACGTCCGTGCGGTCGTGCGGGCAAATGCCGCGACCGCCCTCGGTGCCGTCGGTCCGGCTGCCGCACCGCACGCACTCACCCTCGCGGCCTCGCTGCGCGACGACGACGCACGCGTCCGCACCGCCGCTGCACGGGCGGTGGGCAAGCTCGGCGACGACGCGGTGATCGCTGCGGCGCCGCAGCTGGTCGCCGCGCTCCGTGGCGATGCCGGTGTCGCCGAGGCGTGCAAATCCGTGCTCGCGCCCAGGAAAGGGATGGTCGAACGCGCGCTCCTCGCCGGGCTCGAGACCGACGACGAGACGCACGGGATGCGCGTCGCGGAGCTCGTCTGCAAGTTGCCCGACGCGCGGGACCTGCTGTTCGCGGCGTTCGACGGCGAGGCGCAGAACGTCCAGATCAACGCGGCCTTCGGGATCGCGCTCCTGGGTGAGGTCGCCGCTGGCGTTGGCGGTCGTCGCCGGCTCGTCGGCGGTCTCGCCGGGCCGTTCAATCGGCGGCGGAGCGCGATGGAGAAGGCGCTCGCCTTGTTCTCACGGTCGAAGTAGGCGGCTCGCTCCGGGCGAAGTGCGCTATCGTGAGCACCTTGGTCGAGGACGAGCTCCTCGCCGCGATCATCGCGGCACCCGACGATGATGCACCACGGCTGGTGCTTGCCGACTGGCTTAGCGAGCGCGGGGATCCGCGAGGTGAGCAGATCGCCGTCGAGGTAGCGCTAGCACGCGCGAAGGAGCCCTCCGCGTTGGCGGCCCGCGCTGCGGAGCTCCGCGCAAGCATCGCGATGCCTACGCTAGCCGGGATCGACGCCGAGTTCCGCAACAGCCGCGGAATGATCGACCATGCGACGCTGACGATCGAGGCGCTTCTCGACCGCGAAGCCGAAGTGCTCGCCGTGGCGCCGCTGTTGCGTTCCATCGAGGTGACCGGTGTCAACGCGTCGACCGTAACGGCGTTGCTGACTCGCTCGTGGTTCTCGCGCGTTCGCTCGCTCGAGATGTCGTGGTACGTGCCGGGTGAGGCAGTCGAAGCCCTCGCGAGCTCACCGGCGGCACGCGGCCTCGACCGGATCTCGATCCATCACGCCGGCCTTCCCGTCTCGGCGTTCGCCGCCCTCGGTGCGAGCCAGCACCTCGTGGGACTGCGCGTCCTCGACCTCAGCCTGAGCGGCGCTACCGACGATGGAGTCGGCGCGCTGCTCTCGCACGGTGGGCTACCGTCACTGGCGACCCTCGATCTGAGGAACAACAGGATCGGAACCGCAGGGTGCCAGGCGGTCGCCGACTGCGGCTCACCCTTGCGGCGGCTTCACATCGGCTGGAATCGCCTGGGCCACCGCGGCGTGACCGTGATCGCCCACGCTCCTCGCCGTCGGGAGCTGGCCCTGCTCGATCTCGATCACGTTCAAACCGGGGAGAAGGGCTGTGCCGCCATCGCCGCGGCGAACCTTCCCCTCGAGACGTTGAGCCTGCACCAGAGCAAGGTCGACGATGCGGGTGCTCGTCATCTCCTCGGGTCGCCCTCGTTGACTGCCAACCTGCGTGCACTCGACCTCAGGAGCAATCACCTCTCCACCGGCGTCAGCGCAGCGTTGCGTGAGGGCTTCGGTGCACGCGTACAGCTCTGAGTCTCGGGGCCGCTTGCGATTCGTCGACGGACTTGCTGCGCGTTTCGTCACTCCTCGGCGCATGGCACGTGACCCGGAGCGTTGTAGAGCCACTCACTCACCGAGATCTGAGGCGCGTGACAGCGCAGATCACCAACCGACGGATCGGGCGCTTCGACCGTGTGCTTCGGCCCGTGCGCCAGACAACCCGTCATCGCCATCGCAAGCAGCAGCTTCGTCACTGCCTCGAAGACACGGGCTCGCGGCGCTCGTTGCCACCGGCCACGTGTACGTCTTCGGTCTAGTCACTCGAACGCGGCGAACGTGAACGTCAGCTGGAGGTTCGCTTCGGCACCCTTGGCCTCGAACGCCGCCGCGGCCGGGCCCCGGATCACGACCTTGAAGCTTCCGCCGAGGAGCTTCGCGTAGTCGGCGTCACCGAGCCCGGCAGAGTCGAACACCACGTCCACCCCGACGGGCCCGACCCCCGTCGGGTCGATCACGTGCCCGACATCGAACGTGTTGTTCGTGTCGTTCATGATGAACGCGACGTCGACGTCGCCGGTGTAGACCTCCTCGAGCGTGGTGACTCCATTGGACTGCGCACCGAGCACCAACGTGAGCTCGTCGACCTCGATCCGAGACGGATCGGCTCCGAGGGCGTCTTGGGCGTCGCCGACGAACGCCCCGTACGGATTGCCCGACTCGGTGTTGATCGCCTTCTCGTCACTGATCGCGTTGTTCGAGACGTCGCCAGATTTCGCCTTGAGGTTGATCCCGACGGGTGCAGAGAACGAGATCGGGTCATCACCACATGCGGTGAGCGTCACGAGTGCAAGTGCTAAGAACTTCATGGTCTCTCCAGCGCAGGGGGCGCCTGAGACTGATAGTGGGAAGGTGACGAGCAAAGGTTTCCGGCAAATGTCGGCGTCTCGATGTAGGTGCCAGGTCGAACGGCTCGGGTCACAGCAGGACGATGCCGCAGACGTTCGGCGTGCTGTCGCCACCGCACGTCCCGTTGCCCTCGCACGTGCCGCAGTCGACGGTGCCACCACAACCATCTCCGATCACACCGCAGTTGGCACCGAGATCCTCGCAGGTGCGTGGCACGCAGAGGCCGGTGCCACAGAGGCCGATGCCACCACCTCCGCAGAATCGACCGTTCGTGCAGGTGCCGCAGTCGAGCACCGTCTCGTCGTCGCAGCCGGTGCCGGCGAGCCCGCAGTCGAGGCCCTGCTGATCGCAGGATTTCGGCGAGCACGCGGTGGGCTGAGGGCCGACGCACGAGGCGAGATCGAACAGCATGAACTCGAGCGTCTTCTCCTGCGGCGTCAGCGGACCGTCGGTGCATTCGGTGGGAAACGTCGCGTCGGGGACGGCGCTGTCGGAGACGTGGAAGTCGTTGAACAGCACGCGCCCGCACTGTCTGGCGGGTCGCTGGAGGGGCGGATAGGCGACGGGCGTGTCGAACGTGAACTGGAGCGGCGCGGAGAAGCCGGGATCGTCCGCGAACAACCAGCGCTGCGCTGGCGTGCCTGCCGCGGTGGCCGGGACCGTGCTGACCGCACCTGCGTCCTTGCGCACGACGTTGACCGGAATCTGCCCCGGCACCGTCGACGCTCCGACGTTCTGGAGCCAGGTCGAGAAGGCGACGCGACGCGTGCGCGTGGCGGGGTCACCTTGCAGCGAGACATCCACGAGGCCGGTCGCCGAGTCGGCGAGGATCTGATCGACCAGCCAGCTCGCCGTCTGCGAGAACGGCTTCGGGGCGGTGTTCGAGCCGGCGGTGCCGTCACTGTCGGTCAACCACACGTAGCTGAAGTGGGTCGCGAACACGCGACCGCCGGCGTTGGCGTAGTTGATGACGCGCTTCTGCTCTGCATCGGACTTCGGCTGCCGATCGCCGACGCATTCGAACAGCACCATGTCGTAGTCGTCGAGCTCGAATGCGCTACCGTAGAGCGTCGAGGCTGTCGGGGTGCTGGCGTCGAGCTTCGCGCCGTTGTCCTGATAGAACCGCACGCGGCCGTTGCCGCTCGGGTTGGTGAACTCGTCGTCGTCGATGCCGATCTTGCGAAGCACGCAGTGCAACGTATCGGCGGCACCCGTGCTGACCGCGATCAGCGGAAGGTCGCTGCGCACGTCACCGGGTTCGCCCCCACGATCGCGCGGCAAGTGGGTCTGTTTCGCGGCGAGCGCGGTGTTCGCGCAACACGCGACCGCGGGGATCGTGATCTGGCGGCGCCAGCGACCGAGCTGGATCACCAGCGGGATGTCAGTGCCGCAGGGCGCGTCGGTCAGGGTGAAGGTGCCGTCGGCGGCGGTCACCGTCGTGATCAGCGGCGCGCCGGTCACCACGGAGCTGCACGACTCGCACGCCACGCCCGGCGAGAACGGCTGGACGCCCCAGGTCGGCGGCCCGGCGGCGCCGTTCGGGACGAACACCAGGGCGCCGAAGATCGGATCCGGCTCACCGAACACCGCGGTGTTGGCGTGGCCCGGCGCGGTCACCTTGCCGGTGATCGTGGTCCTGGGTTGGCTCGCGCAGGCGTTCTGTTGCTGGCACAACCCGACGCACGGCACGTCCGCGCACGTGTTGGAGACCGCGCCGACCCCACACACTTGATCGCCGGTGCACGTGCCGCAATCCGGCGTCAGGCCGCCGCATCCGTCGGGGACGCGCCCGCACGTGGCTCCAGCCTCCGCGCAGGTGCGCGGCGTGCACGGATTGACGCCGCACGTGAACGGCGAGCTCGCCCCGCAAACCTCGGACTCCGCACATCCACCACATCCGAGGGTGAGCCCGCAGCCGTCGCCGACCGGACCGCACGACGCCCCGGTGGATTCACAGGTGACGAGCCCGCAGGGATCCACGCCGTTCCCGGGTGGACGACCGAAGTCCTTGGTGGATTGGCAGGCGATCGTCAGGACGACGACCGAGCCCCACCACCATCGCGTGTTCACCCGCAGAGCCCTGAGAGTAACGCACCGGGTGTTCGCCCAGCGCGAAAAGAGTATCGTCGGAAGGCAGCCGTGACGTACGAGATCTTCGACACGCTTCCGACGGCGCACTTCGACAACATCTGCCGGCTCGCGAGGATCGCGCTCGACGTTTCGATCGCGCTGATCTCGCTCCGCGATCGCGACGATTGTCCCGAGCTCCCGGTCTCTGCCACCGAGATGATCGTCGTCGCCGACGCCCTCGGCGACCCTCGCTTCGAGCGCAGCGCGATCCCCGACATCCGCTTCTACGTCGGCGTGCCCCTCGAGACCACCGACGGTCGCGTCCTCGGCACCCTGTGCGTGATCGATCATAGCCCGCGCGAGCTCGTGCAACGCGACCGCGACATCCTCGCGCTGCTCGCCAACCAGGCGATGTCGGTGTTCGAGCTCCACCGGATCGGCCACCAGCTCCACGCGGAACAGCAGCACCTCGCCGAGCGAGAGCAGGAGCTGAGCTCGCTGCTCGACAGCATGGGAGAGGGCGTCGTCAAGCAGGACCGCAAGGGCAACGTCGTCCTCAACAATCGCGCGGCGGAGACGATCCTCGGCTTGCCGGGTGGCCAGATGAACCGAGGCGTCTCGTCCGCCACGCCGTGGGACGCGCTGCGCCCCGACGGATCGCCGTTTCCTCAGAGCGAGCATCCGGCGAGGCTCGCGCTCAAGGGCACGGCGTCACGCGATGTCGAGATGGGATTTCGCCACGCGGAGACCGGCGAGCGCAAATGGATCGCGATCAACGCGCACCCGCTCACCAAGCCCGGCGAGGACCGGCCCTATGCCGCCCTGACGACGTTCCGGGACATCACCGAGCAGCGCGGTGTCCAGGAGCGGCTGGCGCAGCACGAGCGGCTCGCCACGACCGGCATCCTTGCCGCGGGTGTCGGGCACGAGATCAACAATCCCCTCGCGTTCATGCTGGCGAACGTCGGGCTCGCGATCGAGGAGCTCCAGTCGATCGGAGGTGGGTCTCCGTCGGGACGGTTGCTCGAGGTCATCGAGTTGCTCGAGCAGACTCAGAAGGGCGGCGAGCGCGTGAAGCGGATCGTGCGCGGCCTCAAGTCGCTCGCGAGCAATGAGCGTGAGCTCCTCAGGCTCGATCCGCACGGCCCGATCCGCAATGCCCTCGAGCTGGCACGTCACGAGCTGCGTGCGTGCGCGACGGTCGCGCTCTCCCTCGACCCCGTGCCCCCGATCCTCGCCGATGAAGGCCGGTTGACCCAGGTGATCGTCAATCTCGTGGTCAATGCCGCGCAGGCCTTCGCATCGGCGGATCCGGCGACGAACCGGGTGACGCTCGCGGCGCGTCGCCAGCACGACCGCGTGCTCATCGAGGTCATCGACAACGGCTCCGGTATCTCGCCCGAGGTGCTGCCTCACATCTTCGATCCGTTCTTCACCACCAAGCCTCCCGGCGTCGGTACCGGGCTCGGTCTCTCGATCTCGCACGGCATCGTGGCGGCGATGGGGGGCAGGCTCGACTGCGAGACCGTGGTCGGCCGAGGCTCGACGTTTCGGGTCTCGTTCCCGATCGCGCCCGAGGCGACAGCCGAGGTCCCGATGACGTCGACGGCGACCGGACGGGCCCTGGTGATCGACGACGAACGCACGATCCTGCAGTCGCTCGGCCGTGTCCTACGCCGCGAGCTCGGGAGCGTCGAGCTGGTCGACGATCCGCGCGAGGCGGTCTCGATCTTCGAACGAGGTGACCGCTTCGACGTGGTGTTCTGCGACATCCTGATGCCGCACCTGACCGGCATCGAGGTCTACGAGGCCGTGCGCCAGCTCGACCCGGCTCAGCTGGATCGGTTCGTGTTTCTCAGCGGCGACATGACGCGCCCGGAGATCCAGCAGTTCCTGGCACGCATCGACAACGAGCGCGTCGAGAAGCCGTTCGGCATCGAGCACATCCGAGCCATCGCGCGACGCTTCGTCGCGAAGCGCTAGTAGCCGCAGGGATCACCTGTGCGATTTCGTACAACGGCGACTCCGCATCGGGTCGTCGGCGGGACGCGATCTGAAAGCGCAGATCGATTCCGGATGCCTACCTCGTCCAGCAGTTGCCAGCGTTTCGCGCGGAGCCCTCCTGGTCTCGGTGTGACGCGGAGCTACGGTGGCGCCCATGAAGTCCCTGCTGTTCTCGCTTGGCCTCGCGTCGATCACCGCGTGCGGGGGAGGGTCGCCGACCGGCGCGACGTGTCCCCCGACGGATCCTCCGACCTTCGATTCGTTCGGCGACACGTTCATGGGCACGTACTGTCGCGAGTGCCACTCGGCAAGCTCCGCCAACCGTCGTGGTGCACCGGGCAACCAGAACTACGACACCGAGGCCGACATCCTCGAACACGCCGCCGCGATCGAGGACCAGGCCGCCGCAGGTCCCGACGCGACGAACACCTCGATGCCCCTGATCGGCGGCGCCGTGACGATGCGTCCGAGCCAGGCGGAGCGCGAGCTGCTCGGCGAGTACCTCGCCTGTCTCCAGGGCAACTAACCCCAGCCCCCAGAGCTCACCTCGGTTGATCGACCTTCCGGCTTTGCCGGAAGATTCGGGCTCCGCCATCTGTCCGACTTTCGGACGAACGGCTCCACCGCCGCGAGTCGCCCCTGCCGAAACGCGGAACGGCGCCGATCACCCCATCGGGGGATACGGCGCCGGATCGCACGCGCTGTCGAGTTACCGATCAGTCATCGGCGTCATCGTCGTCACCACCCGACGTCTCGTCGCAGTCGTGATCGTCGTCGATCCCGTCATTGTCGTCGTCGTCGTCCTCGGCATCGTCGGTGCCATCATCGTCGTCGTCGGTGTCGCCAGCAGCGCTGTCGTCCGCATCCTCGGCTTCGGCATCGTGCGAATCACCGTCGCCATCGTCGTCGACATCGACGCAGGTGCCGGGTGCGTCCGACGGTTCGTCAACGGCCTGACAGTCACCGGCGGTGCCGTCGGCGGCGACTTGACACTCGATCAGCTGACCCTTCGTGGCGGTGTTGTCCGCCGACGTACAGCCGATCAAGGAAAGCGCGAGGGTCACGAAGAGCGGGCCAAACGAACGAGAAAATAGGGTCATCGATCCTCCTGACCACAAGCCATAGCGATCTTCGTGCCACGTCCTACGACTGTGAGAATCGATGGTTGCGCTCCGCGCGCGGCCGCCAAATCCGTACACCGCGCAAGGTTGGAACACCGACATCCCGGGCATTCTGCTCCTCTGCTCCTCAGTCGCGGACGAACCTTCGCGCAGCGCGAACCCTGGTCACGAGATCGCGAGCGAGCACGGGGCTCCGCGCGAGCAGCGACGGCGGATCGCTGTACGTATTCTGCGCAACACGCACGCGAGCGATGTGCGTAGCGTGCGGAGAATGAGGTACCTCGGCGTGGTGCTCTCCCTCTTCGCATCGGCGTGTGTCTCGTCGATCGAAGGTAGCTCGTCACAACCTCCACCAAACACGGATCCGCAGCTCGGATGTTCGCTGTCGTGTCACGGCACCGATACCAGTAACGCTCCGCCGAAGAGCATCACCGGGACGATGGAGACGTCGGCGATCGGTGTCGGCGCTCATCGCGAGCATCTTCGAGTCGCGCCGGACTGGCACCGCCAGATCGAGTGCGCCGACTGTCATGTCGTTCCGGCGGAGGTCGGCTCGGCCGGGCACATGGATGGCGACAATCGCGCCGAGGTCCTCTTCGGGATAGTTCCCGGATCGGGCTCGACGTGGAGTGGCTCGTCGTGCACGACGGGATGCCACGGCAGCGCAGCCCTCGGTGGAACCGCCTCGCAGCCGGTGTGGAACCGCGTCGACGGCACGCAATCGCAATGCGGTAGTTGCCATGGTGCACCACCACCAGCGCCCCATCCGACGGACACGAACTGCGCGACGTGCCACCCGACGATGGAGGAAAACTCGCTCGTGTTTCGCGATCCCTCCAGTCACATCAACGGTGTGGTCGATGTCAGCTCGGGGGTCGCAGGCGCGTGCTCGTCATGCCACGGCGAGCCCGGCAGCTCCGCTCCGCCCAAGGATCTCGCCGGCAATACCGCACCCACCTCACCCGGTGTCGGTGCGCACGCCGCACACCTGCGCGCAGCCAACTGGCACAACACGATCACCTGCTCGAACTGCCATCGCGTGCCGGTCGCGGTCGACAGCGCGGGACACCTCGACGGTGACAACGTGAGCGAGGTCGTGTTCGACACGCTGAACCCGGCCGGGACCTACGCGAACGCGACCTGCAGCACCCAGTACTGCCACGGCAACGGACGCGCGAACAACGGGACGAAGTCCTGGATCACGCCGGGCGCGCTCGCGTGCGGTGCGTGCCACAGCATGACGGGAACCGGGATGTCCGGCGACCACAGCCGGCACATCATCAACGAGGGCATGCAGTGCGCGCAGTGCCATGCGGATGTCATCGACGCTGCGCAGGTGATCAAGACCGCCGCGCTGCACGTCAACGGGCTGCATGAAGTGAAGATGGTGAACGGGACGTTCAACGCGGCGACGCGAACGTGCACGAACACGCAGTGTCACGGAACCGAGACCTGGTAGCGCGTGGGCGGCGCCGCGCAGACCGAGTCCGGGCACAATCCCGGATAGCCACGCGCCCGCGAACAGCGTGCGTGCCGGCCGGCCGCGGCACGGCCATCGACCGACCATCGAACGTGGCCTCGCGATCGAGCTCGCGCGCCGTTCGCGCCCTCGATTCCCCGGCCCGCTGCTTGCTGGAGGGTCGCGCATGACCATCAAACACCTTCTCGCCCTCCTCTCGTGCACCTCGGCCCTCGCCTTCGGCGCCTGCATGGACGCGGATGACATCGTCGACGACGAGCCCGAGATCCTCACCACCGAGCGCAGCCCGTCCCCGAACCCGGTCCCGGTGTGCTTCATCTGCGACCTCGACGGCAGGATCAAGAGCTGCTCGACGAACACCGTCTTCGCGCAACGGAGCTGCCTGCGGTCGTGCTTCGTGTGCGACGAGTTCGCCGGTTACACCGACTGCTTCCAGGGCTCCTGCGAACCGGAGCTTGTCTCGCCCTGAACGCTCGACCGAGGCGCGATCTGGCGAGGCGCCGGGTCGTCGTGCGGGACGCGATCTGAGAAGCTCGCGTCGTGGCTGGCCAGCGCTCCTCGACCGGAGTGACGATCCGCGGTGACGGCCGCTATCAACTCGTCGCCCTGCTCGGCTCGGGCGGCATGGGCGAGGTCTGGGAGGCGATCGACCTCGACGAGGGCGCGACGATCGCGCTCAAGGTCTTGCCGTACGTCGAGAGCCAGGCGCTCTGGCACTTCAAGCGCGAGTTTCGCTTGCTGCGCGACATCCGGCATCCCGGCCTGGTGATGATGAACGAGCTGGTGCGCGACCAGCGCGGGTGGCTCCTGACGATGGAACGAATCCATGGCGTGCCGTTCGTGGAGTACGTCGTCGGGCGTCGTGCGCCGTCCCTGCCGAGCACCCGCATCGATAGTGGGGTCGGGGACAGCCGGCTCGACGACCCACCGACGCACGGCGCGATCCGCCCTCGCGAACCCGGATCGCCGCGGCCACCGATCGACGCGGCACGCGTACGCGATGCGGTCGGCCGGCTGGCCCTGGCACTCGCGCACCTCCACGACGCCGGGCTGGTTCACTGCGATCTCAAGCCCTCGAACGTCCTCGTCGAGCCGGATGGCCGCGTCGTGATCCTCGATTTCGGGCTAGCGCTCGAGATGACTCGCGCCGGCCGCGGAGGCACGCCGAGCTACATGGCGCCCGAGCAGCATCGCAACGAGCGGGTGACCGGCGCCGTCGATATCTACGCGCTCGGGTTGATGCTCCACGAGATCCTGACCGGCGAGGCCGCCTTCGACGCGGCCAGCGGCACGCTCCTCGAGGCGAAGCTCGCGGCGCGGCTCCCTCACCTGCCCCTCGCGACCGCCGGCGACCTCGGAGTGCTGACCGAGCTCTGTCGCGAGGCGCTCGCACCCGATCCCGCGGTGCGTCCGTCGGCGCACGCCATCGCATCGCGACTCGCAGGAGCGATCGTTCCGGTCGTGGTTCGTGGCCGCCTGGTCGGGCGGACGGCGGAGCTGGCGGTGCTGGAGACCTCGCTCGAGCACGCGTCGCGGGGCCTGACCATGGTCGCCGTCGTCGGAGAGTCGGGCATCGGCAAGACGACGCTGGTCGAGCGCTTCGCCACCGCGGCCGCGGCACGAGGTGCCTTCGTGCTGGGTGCACGATGCTCGGATCGCGAGCAGGTTCCGTTTCGCGCCGTCGACAGCATCGTCGACGATCTGGGCCAGTACCTTGCCGCCCATCCCGATGCCGCTCGGCCCATGACACCCGACGTCGGGCTCCTGGCCCAGGCCTTCCCGACGCTGGCCGCGGTCACGGATCGCCAGGCACCGGTCCTCGCAGACCCGCACCAGCGACGCGCGCGGATGGCGGCGGCGTTCGGTGCGCTGGTCGACGTCGTCGCACGCGAGGCGCCGATCGTCGTCTGGCTCGACGATGCGCAGTGGGCGGACGAGGACAGCATCGCGCTGCTCGCAGCGCTCGTGCACGCTGCACCGACCCTCCTCTTCGTGGTGAGTGCACACGCGACGCCGGCGTGGCTACCCGCGACGACCCGGCGGCTCGACATCGGTCCGCTCACCGCGAGCGACACCGAGCTCCTCGCCGACACGCTCACGCCCGCCGACGTGGTGGACGCGGGGCTCGCTGGGAGGCGCAACGTGCGCCTTGCGGCCGCGTCGGGTGGGCATCCGTTGTATCTCGCCGAGCTGGTCGCCGCGGCCGGGCGGCACGATGCCGAGGACGTCGTGCCGCACGACCTGCCGGCGCTGTTGCGGCACCAGATCGCCAGCGTCGAGCCGTCGGTGCGCACGTTGCTCGAACGGCTCGCCATCGCGGGTGGTCCGCTCGGACGCGAGATCCTCGCGGATCCGGCCGTGTCGTCGATGCCGGTCGGCCCGGCGATCGCCGAGCTGCGTCGCCGGCGGCTCGTCGTCAGCGCACCGCTCGACGGTGCGGTCGCGTTCGACGTCTATCACGCACGGGTGCGCGACGTAGTCGTCTCCGATCTCGATGCCGCTTCCCGTCGCGGCCATCACGCCGCGCTCGCCGGTGCGATCGAACGGGTGCGTCCCGGCGACGACGCCGCGCTCGCGACCCACCACGCGGGCGCCGGCGAGCTCGCCCGGGCCTACGGTCACGTCGTCCGCGCCGCGAAGACCGCGACGGGGGCGCTCGCCTTCGAGCGCGCCGCCGGCTGGTACCGCACGGCCCTCGAGCTCGCGCCCGCGATCGGGATCGACGCGGCGAACGTCGCGGCCCTCGAGGTCGCGCTCGGCGATACGCTCGCGGCCGTCGGACGCTTGCCGGAGGCGGCGGCGGTCCTGCAGCGCGCCGCGGCACGCGCGCCGGGACCTTCGGGAGAGGACGAGGGAGCCGGCGAACTTCGTCGGCGCGCCGCCGAGCTGCTCCTCCAGAGCGGACACCTCGAACAGGGACTGACGTTGTTGCGCGCCGAGCTCCGTGCCGTCGGGCTCGCCGCGCCGGCCTCGGGGCGCCGCGCGCTCGCCGGTCTGCTGTGGGGCCGGGTCACCGCGCGTCGCCTCGATCTCGATCCTCCCTCGCAGATCCGGACGCTGCCGCCGGCGACCCGCCGCCGCATCGACACGTCGTGGTCGCTGGCGCACGGGCTCTCGCTGGTCGATACGTTCTCGGGCGCCCTGGTGCAGACGCGTCACCTGGTCGATGCCGTGCGCGCCGGCGATCCATACCGCGCCGCGCGGGCGCTCTCCCTCGAGGCCAGCTACGTCGCGGCCCTGCGCGGCGGCACGCGGCGCGCCGCGGACCTGCTGGCGGCCGCACGCCGGCACGCCGCGCTCTGCGGGCATCCCCACGCCGACGGCTTGATCGCCACGGCGGAGATGATCGCCGCGTACTACGGAGGTCGCTACGCCGAGACGTTGACCCACGCCGACGCCGCCGAGGAACAGCTGGTCTCGCGCTGCACGCACATCGCGTGGGAGCTCGGCGTGGTCCGCCACCATCGCCTGTTCGCGCTCGTCTACATGGGTGAGATGGCGGAGTGCGCGCGCCGCGCGGCGACCTTGCTCGCCGACGTCCACGACCGCGGCGATCGCCATGGTGAGGTCTATCTGCGCTCGGGCGTGATGCCGTTCTGCGATCTGGTCCGCGATGACCCGACGGCATGCATCGACGGCGCCCTCGGCGCGGTCGCGGCGTGGGCGCAGCCGCGCTGGCTGGTCCAGCATTACTCGGTGTTCATGGCCGTCACGCAGGGTCACCTCTATCGCGGGGATGGCGAGGCCGCCGCTCACGAGGTCGAGGCCCGCTGGCCGGCACTCGCACGCTCCCTGTTGCTCGGCATCTCGATGGTCCGCGTCGAGACCTGGCGCCTGCGCGTGCGGGCCGCGCTCCTGCAGGCCCAGACCGCACGTGGCTGGCGGCGGCGGCGCCTGCTCGTGGCGGCGAGCCGCGCACTCCGCGTGATCACCGCCGAGCCGGGGGCTCCCGGCCAGCCGTTCGCACCACTCGTCCGCGCGGCGATCGCCACGCTGCAGGGCGACGAACCGCGGGCGATGATCGAGCTCGATCGCGCGCACGTGGCGTTCCTGGCAGCGGACATGCGCTTGATGGCGGCCTGTGTTCGCCGGAGCCGTGGCCGCTTGCTCGGTGGTGACGAGGGCGCGGTCCTGATCGCCGAAGCCGACGCGTGGATGCGGCGCCAGGACATCGTCGCGCCGGCGCGGATGGCGGCGTGTCTCGCGCCCGGTCTCGGTCACGAGACGTCGACGTGATCGCCCGGCTATCATCCGCAAGGTGCAAATCCCCAGGCCGCTGCTGCCGGTTCGCTTCGCGAATCCGCGCGCGATCGGGGATGGCGCCTACGGGTTGGTGTTCGTCGCGCGCGATGTCGAGCGCGGGCTGGTCGCGATCAAGCAGCTCAAGCGCGCGTCGGGTGAGGACCTGCGCCGGTTCAAGACCGAGTTCCGGGCGCTGGCCGCGCTCAACCACACCAACCTCGTCGTCCACCACGAGCTGCTCGCCGACGAGGATCGCTGGCTCCTCGTCATGGAGCATGTCGACGGTGATGACTTTCTCACCTGGACCACCGGCGTGGACGGCGGCGCCGGGTCGTCGACGATCTGGTCGACCACCACCGCAACGGTCACCACCCACGGCTCGACGCCCCGCGCGGCGCACCCCGAACGGCGCTGCCAGAGCCCGACGCAGATCGCACGCCTGATCGCCGCGACGGTCCAGCTCGTCGACGGGCTTCGCGCGTTGCACGTCGCCGGTCACCTCCACTGTGACGTCAAGCCGTCGAACGTGCTGGTCGAGCGCGCGACCGGACGGGTGGTGGTGCTCGACTTCGGCCTGGTCAGCGCACACGCCAGCTCACCCGGCCAACGCGTGTTCGGAACCCCCGCCTACCTCGCCCCCGAGCAGGCGAGCAACCAACCGCTCGACGAGATGGCCGACTGGTACGCGGTCGGGGCCTTGCTCTACGAGGGTCTCGCCGGGACGCCACCCTTCGTCGGTGACACCGAGGACGTGATCGGCGCGAAGCTACGCGGCTCGGCTCCGCGGCTCGAGCACCTCGGTCCCGACGTGCCCGAGGAGCTGATCGCGCTGGTGACCACCCTGCTCGCTCCGCGGCCGGCGGACCGGCCACGCGGCGCCGAGCTCGCGGCGACGCTGGCCGCGCTCGCCGGTCGACATCGCTCGGTCGACGAGCTCCCTGCGCGTCCGGACCTGATCGGGCGCGATGTGGAGCTGGCACAGCTCCTCGCGGCGATCCCGCCTCCCGAGGCCGCCGGTGCGCCCGCGTTGGTGTTGCTGCACGGGCCGCCCGGTCACGGCAAGTCAGCGCTGCTCGCGCGGTTCGCGGCCGACGCACGCGCCGCCGGCGTGCTGGTGCTGGCCGGGCGCACGTATCAACACGCCCAGATCCCGTTCAAGGCCCTCGACGAGATCATCGACGAGATCGCTCGCCTCGTGGGGCGTGAACAGGTCAGCGTCGCGGCGACCGACACGGCCGATCTGACCCCGGTGTTCGCGGCGCTCGCACGCAACCCGCGCGCGCTCGACGGCTCGACCGCCACGCCGCGGGATCCGGCCGAGCAACGCCGCCGCGCGGCACGTGCGCTCCCGCGGCTACTGGCCCACATCGCGAGCGGACGTCGACTCGCGATCGTGCTCGACGATCTCCACTGGGCCGATGATGACAGCGCGGCGTTCCTCGTCGAGCTGCTGCGTTCACCGCTACCGGCGCTGATCGTCGCCGCGTTCCGCGACGACGACCCGGGTGCGAGGCTGGTGCGAACGCTCGCCCACGCATCGTCGACCTCGCTCCGGCTCGGTCCGCTCGACGTCGCCGCGAGTGCCTCGCTGGTACAGGCCGCCGCGCCCGAGCTGGACCCCGCGAGCGTGCACCGCGCTGCCGTCGAGTCGGCGGGCGTCCCCCTGTTCGCGATCGAGCTCGCACGTCATGTCGTCGCGAACCCGGGTGGGCTACTCGTGACCCTCGACGATGCCTTGCGTGCGCGGATCGCCAGGTTGCCCGACGATGTCCGGATCGTGATGGGGCTGGTCGCGGTGGCCGGCGCACCGATCGCGGAGCGCGCGGTGGCGAACGCGGCAGGACGGCTCGCGGTGGCAGAGGGGCGACGCTGGTCTGGGATCCGCGCGCTCGTCGCCGACGGCCTGGTGCAGGCACGCAACGGCCGGACCGGGAACGAGCTCGAGGCGCAACACGAGCCGTTGCGAGCGCGGGTCGTCGCCGAGATCACCGACAAGCTCCGCGTGCACGGTGCGCTCGCCGATGCGCTCCTCGCGATGCCTGTACCCGACGCCGAGCGGGTGGCGTTTCATCTCCGTCAGGCTGCTCGCGATCGCGAGGCGGTGCCCTATCTGGTCGAGGCGGCCGAGCGTGCGATCCGTGCCCTCGCGCTCGATCGCGCGGCCGAGCTGCTCGGAGACGCGTTGGCGATCGGCCTCGCACCTGCGGATGCGCAGCGATTGCGACGGCGCCGCGCGGACCTGCTGGCCGCCGCGGGACGGCCGCGGGCGAGCGCCGATGCGTATCTCGCGGCCGCGAGCGCGGCCACACCGATCGGCCGGCGCGAGCTGCGACGGCTCGCCGCCGAACAGCTGCTTCGTGGTGGCCATGTCGACGACGGCCTGGCGATGCTCGACGAGCTGGCGCACGATGCCGGCATCGACGTGCCGAGGACCGCGCTGGCGGGGTTGCCACGGTTCGCCGTCCACCGGCTCCTCCTCGCTCGTCACCTGCGGCGGTGGCAGCGTGGCCAGCTACCGCAGCTCGCGCCCGGCGCACGGGAGGACGAAGGGTACGAGGTCGATCTGATGTGGAGCCTGGCCAGCGGGCTGACCCTCGTCGATCCGCTCCGCGCGGCCGAGTGCGCGGCCCGCGCGGCGCTCGGTTCGCTGGCGACCGGCGACCCCGCACGCATCGCCCGGACCCTGATCGGCGAGGTCACGTTCTCCGGAATCGGAGGAACCGCGACCGCGACCCGCAGCGCCGCACTCCTCGCGATGGCGCGCCGGACCGCGGCGGCGAGCGGCGAGCCGTACATGGTCGCGCTGACGGCGGCCTCCGCGGGATGTCTCGCGGTGCAGGAGGGCCGCATGCGCGCCGGCGATGCGATGCTCCGCGCGACGTTCGCCGACCACCACGATGCGCTCGGCGGTGCGTGGGAACGCGCGACCATCGCCCACTTCCGTGCCTTCGCGCTGGCCTACCTCGGCGAGCTCGACGAGCTTCGCCGCTTCGTGACCGACTCGTTGGCCGACGCGCTGGCTCGCGGTGATCGCCACCTCGCGACCGATCAACGCGTGGCCTGCGCAAATCTGGTGTCGCTCGTCGACGGTGGACCAGCGGTCGCGCGCCGCGAGATCGACCTCGCGATGCGAACCTGGCCGCGCACCGGCTTTCACGCCCAGCACTACTACGCGATCCAGGCCCGCGTTCACATCGCGTTGTGGGAAGGCGATGGCGCGGCGGCGTTGACGTTGATCGAGCGCGCGTGGCCGACGTTGCGACGCTCGCTGATGCTCGCGGTGCAGGGGATCCGTGTCGACGCGTTGTGGTTGCGCGCCCGGGCCCGGCTCGCCGTGGCCGACGCCGCGCACGGGCTCGAGCGGCGCTGGCGACTCGCTGCTGCGTCGCGCGATGCAGCGCGGCTGGAGGCCACGCGCGCACCGTGGGCACGGGCGCTCGCGTCGGTGGTTCGCGCGCGTGTCGCCGAGATCTCGCGCGTGCCTTCGAGCGAGGCCTGGGCCGTCGCGCGCCGTCGCTGTGCCGAGGCCGACCTCCATGGCCATCCGGCGATCGCCCGGATCTGGCCCGTCCCGTAGCGGTCTATACTCGCCGCGGATGTTGCAGACCGCCCGGGACAGCGAGATGGAGGAGCCCGAGAGCGGGACGCCGATCGCGGGGCTCCTGGTGTTGTGGAGTGGTGGGCTCCCGCGGTTCACCGTCCTGCGTGTCCCGCCGCCTGGCCTGCTGCTCGGCCGCGAGACCCTCGACGCAGCCGACGACGAACGGCTGTCACGACGGCACGCGCAAGTTCGCTGGAATGGGTCCGCCTTCGAGGTTGCCGACCTCGGCAGTCGCAACGGCACGTTCGTCGGCGGCACCTTGGTGGTGGACGGCGAGGTCACCGTCTCGCCATCCGTGGTCGTCCGCGTCGGCCGGACGGTCTGCCTGCTCGTGCGCGACGTTCAACCCTACGTGGATGGCGAGATCACGACCGAGGACGGAGTCATCGTCGGGCCGATCTTGCGGAAGGTCTGGGAGGCGGCGGAGCGGGCCGCACGCGCGGGCGCGTCGCTGCTGGTCACCGGCGAGAGCGGCGCCGGCAAAGAGCTCGCGGCACAGGCGTTTCATCACGCCTCGAAGCGCACCGGCCCCCTGGTCGCGGTGAACTGCGCGGCGATCCCGGCCGGCGTCGCGGAGCGACTGCTGTTCGGTGCCAAGAAGGGCGCGTACTCGGGCGCCGATCGCGACGCGATCGGATACCTCGCGGCCGCCGACGGCGGCACGTTGTTCCTCGACGAGATCGCCGAGCTCGACCTCCAGGTCCAGGCCAAGCTGCTGCGCGTGCTCGAGACCGGCGAGCTGTTGCCGCTGGGTGCTGCGCGTCCGCAGTCGATCTCGATCCGGGTCGTCGCGGCGACGCTGCGCGATCTGCGCGCGGCGGTCGAGGCGGGCCGGTTTCGCGACGATCTGTACTTTCGCATCGGTCGTCCCGAGGTGCACGTGCCACCACTTCGCGAACGACCCGAGGAGCTCGTGCGGATGGTCGCGCACATCACGCAAGCGATCGGGATAAGGCCTCATCCCGCGATGATCGAGGCCTGCCTGCTACGGCCATGGCCCGGCAACGTTCGCGAGTTGCTCGGTGAGGTGAGGCGTGCGGCCCAGCTCGCGGTGGAGGCCGGCCGACAGGTCGTCCGCGTCGAGGATCTCGACGAGCATGCGGGCCGCCTGATCGGCGCCACGGCGGTCGAACATGGGACGGGTGCAGGCCCTCGCAAGCCGGCTCCGTTGCCCTCGCACGACACCATCCTGAGCGCCCTCCGCGAGGAGGGGGGCAATGTCACTGCCGCCGCGAAGCGACTCGGCCTGCATCGCAACCAGCTGCGGCGCTACATGTCGAAGTTCCCCGAGATCAAGAGCGACGACAACGACGAGGCCTTGCCCTAATTAGCCATCCTGGCGAGATGGCGGCGGTTTCAACCCGTACTTCTCCATCTTGTAGACGGGCCTGCTGTGCGATGTGCTCAACATCCCTCGATTGTATGCAACGCGGTCAACGACGCCGCCGAAATGTTCTCGTCGAGCAAGAACGGGCCGAGGGAGACAAGAGGGAGACACGAATTGGGGGTTTCCTTGCAGCGAGTTTTCGCGACGTCATTCGTTCGTCGCTTCGTAGCACGTACCACGCAATGGTGTCTCAAACTCGTTGACACGTTCCGTCAGCGCGATTCGCGGAAACGTGTTGTTGTTCGTGTCGTTGTTTCGTTGCTGCCCAGTAGTTTCACGCTCGTTCCAAACAGCGCATCGCCGTGTCGCAGAAGCAACACCGGGTCTAGTTTGGGGATGTCAGGTTCGAGGGACAGGAAGGAGGCGTTTGTGGTCTCGACCCACCGTCGTGTGGCAGTCAAGATCACCGAGTGATCAATGCTACTCGCTGTGAGCATCGCGAAATCGAACTCCGCGATCGGAAGCTCTGTCCAAGACACGGAGATTAGCTCCTCGTCGGCACCAAAGCTGATCCCCTCCAGCCGTGGCGGTAGCGCCAACGGATCGTTATCGAGAGTCTCTGAAAACGCGGAGACGACCCGACTCGTGAAAGACGTCGCGGCACTGACATTGACCTCTTGTCTATCTGTTTCAACGAGAATCGACTGAGGAGCGACGCGCGCACCCAGTCCTGAACCCGAGAACATGAATGCATCGGTTTTGTTGGTGCTAAGCACGACCGACGTATTGATACTCTCATCTGCCGAGGCATTGCCGAGCGTGAGCGGCAGGTTGACCAACGCTACACCCTCGACATCGAGATCGAGAGGGTCGATGTCGACTCGTTCGAATACTTCTAGTGATCGCCGAATGGCAACCCTTGTTGCCGAGCCAGTGCCGTTGTCGTCCGACGCGATCAGGTCGTAGGTGTCAGGTCTAACTCCGATATCGAACGACCAAGGCGAGGTCGTCCCGAACTTGGCGACTCCACCAATCGATACCGAGCCCGCTTGCGCCATTGTCCCTGCCAATAGAACAGTGTCAGAGGGGGGCTGTGCACAAGGCAGGATGAAACTGAAGTCGCCATCCTCGACCACGCCGCTGTGTTGAAAGACGACCGCGTCGTCGGGCCGCTCGCAGAGCGCTGCCGCCATGAACTCCTGCGTTGCGCAAATTTTACCGAAGCCACTCTCGTCGAGCGGCACGGTCTCCCAAACTCCCTCTGAACTTCTTGTCATCACAAACGACATTCCGGGCGCATGGAGGGAAACACAGGCCCCCGTGCCAGAGTCGCAACTTGTGAGAATCAGCATGGATGCTGTTTGTAGCAACCTCATGGGATACCACCGCCACCGCCACCGCCACCGCCACCGCCACCGGGCTGTCCCCCGCATTGCGAATCTTCATTGCGAGTCAAGATTGCACCGTACGACTGCAGCCACGGTCCCGTGTTGTCGATGACCGACGAGAACGGGACGAGAACAACTCCGGCTGGAAGCTCCAGATAGCATGACGTCTCATTCAAAATGTCGGTAGTACATGCAGATACGCATGAAATACGGGCGCCGCCGAGTGAGAATCCGTTCTCCTGTCGGCAGAGAGGCCCCGGTGGTCGTCCCGCCATGGGGAGCGTCAGAAATCGGTTGGGCAATCGAGCACTCCTCTCGCACGGAGCAATGGATTCAAAAAGATAGACCACATAGTCACGACTTATTTTCCTGGGTATCGGACCGGGGACGAAGTACTCGAACATGGTAGTCCGTGGCCCCGAATCGATATCGAAGACTTCGCCTTGAGATAGACCAGCGTACCCGAATCCTTGACTGCCCAAGTATTGGTAGCCAACCGGTCCAAACGTGGAGTCAGCGCCCACCTGCAGAAACGAGCCCGTCCACGGGTCGTACGTACGCGCGGTCGCGGACAAATGTGGTCGGTGAATCTGTGGCGCCGAGCCACCTGTGTATGCGGCGGTCTCGCGGTCTTGATATTGCCCAGGGAACTGGACCGGCTGGAAGACGCTGCCGCCGACCAGCAGTTTGTCGTTGCCCCACGCAGTCGGATTGATCGCCCATACCCGTGCTGCATCGCCAGTGGCCGGGAAGGACATCATGTCGACCGGACGCCCAGACTCGTCACGTCCAACGTACCGCTTCGATGTCGTGACGCTTGGATAGTCTGTCTGCCAATACGCGACCAACTGGTCGCCCAGCCAGTGCAATTGAAATGCGGTGTAGGTCGACGGCGACGAGGTATTCGGCGTGTAGCGGACTTCCGCCAACCTGCTGAGGGCGTCGTAGTAGAAGAACCAGGTGGAGGTGGAGGTTCCTCTCGAATACGACTTGTAGATACGCCGATTCTGAGCATCGAATGCACTGCCCACGGTGTACGCCACCCACGTGCACGGGGGATCTCCTTGATTGACGGGACAGTTGGTTGGGTATTGCCCCTGAATCCCGACCACATTGCGCCGCGAATCGTAGGTGTACGTCCGAGCGTCATTGGCCATGTTCAGGTTGTCGTCCGAGCTTCGGTCGCCACGTGAATTGTAGGTAAAGCGAGTGATCCCGTTGGCCGGATTTCCGTTGCTCTGATTGACCTCATAGATCTGGTGCGTGCTCGGCACCAACGAGAACGCGTGGATCCACCCGGTGCTGCCGGTGATCGGACGCCACAACGTCTTCCAGTCGCCAGCGGCGGTGAAACTCGGTGTTCCGGAGCCCGAGTAGTGGTTGTTTTTCTCGCCACCATAAACTATCGGACAAGTCGATCCCGGCGTCGGCCGCTCGCACAGCACGCGATCTTGGCCGTCATAGACGAAGTACGAATCGACGAGGCCCGTGATGTTCGGCGTGTAGTCGCGACCGACCACGCGGCCCTTGTTGTCCTCGGTGATCAGCACCGAGTGCTGGGTCGCGCTGGTGCCCTGCGTCTCGACCCGCGTCTCGGTCGTCCGGTAGGCGAGGTTGTGCAGCACCTTGGTACGGAGCGCGCTACCGCCGACGCTGTTTTGCTGGTTGTACTGGCGGAACGGGCCGTACGGCTCGTAGAGAATGTTGTCGATGATCGGTGTTGCTGTCGTGGTCTGCCACAAAGCCGTGACGCGGTCGGTGTCCGAGTTGCTCGTCGCCGAGCCAAAGGTCGCGCCCAGCACCGCGCCAGAGGGCAGCGTGGTCTGCGCGAGCGCGCCGTTCTTGGTCCACGCGTACTGATGCGACGCCGTGCGGTTGTTCGGCGACGGCGCGACGTCATCCTGGATGTGCTCGTGCGTGACGCGCCCGGCGGCGTCGTAGCCGTAGAAC
>JANNBP010000304.1:0-7071 GCA_031385555.1 Deltaproteobacteria bacterium
TAGCTACTGCGCCGAGCCGCTGCCCGCTGGCTTCTCGACGGGAGCCGCGGGCGTTGCCGCCGAACCTGCTGCCGGTTTCGCCGCCGGCTTCGCGGCCGAACCAGATCCCGCTGCCGGCTTCGCGGCCGAGCCGGAGCCCGCTGCGGGCTTCGCCGCACTTCCGGAACCCGCCGCCGGCTTCGCCGCACTTCCGGATCCGGCTGCCGGTTTCGCTGCCGAGCCGGAGCCCGCCGCACTTCCGGATCCCGCGGTCGCGCTGCCCGATCCCGCAGAACCCGCGTCGCTGCCGACCATCTCCGCCATCCCCGATCCCGATCCCGCGCTCCCGCTCCCCGCGCTGCCACTCCCCGGCGCGACCACCGGATCAGGCGCGACCGGCAGCTCCTTGCCTTCCTGCTTCTTCTTGTTGCCGCACGCGGCAACGAACGCGATCAGGGCGACGAGAAGGATGCGCTTCATAGGCGGTGCAATAGCACTCTCGGCCGCTAACCGCGTGGCCCGGCTTACGAAAAGTATTTCGTCACAACGAATTGGCGCCCGGCACTACCGAGGAGAATGGTGGATTTCCAAGGCCGCACGGTGCTCGTCACCGGAGGGACCAAAGGTATCGGGTTAGCGATCGCACTCGCCTTCGCCAAGCGGCGAGCCCAGGTCGTCCTTACCCAGAAATGGGGTTCCGGAGACCCCGATGCGATCACCGCGACGTTCGCCGCACTCGGTGCGCCGGCTCCTCGGATCGTCGATGCCGATGCGTCACGCGAAGACGACGCCTCCGCGGTGATGGAGGGGCTCGAGCGACTCGACGTCTTGATCTCGAACGTCGCGTTCGCACCGACCGTGACGGACCTCGACGCCTTCACGCGTCGGGGGCTCGCGACCGCACTCGACTACACCGCGTTTCCGATCATCGAGTACACGCGCGCCGCGCACGCGAGGTTCGGGATCTACCCGCGCTACGTGCTCGGCGTGTCGTCGGCCGGCGCCGAGACCTATCACTACAACTACGACGTCGTCGCCGCCGCGAAGGCCAGCCTCGAGGTGTTCTGCAAGTACCTCAACCACCGGCTCCGCGTTCACGGCACCCGCGTCAACGCCCTCCGCACCCGCTTCGCGAGCACTGACTCGCTGCACGACACGATGGGCCGCGAGTTCGAACCATTCGTGCAGCGTCACACGCGCGGCTTGTTCACCGCAGCCGAGGAGATCGGTGAGGCAGCCTTCGGGCTGTGCTCGGGCTGGATGGATGGCGTGGGTGGCCAGGTGATCACCGTGGATCGCGGTGCCGCGATCTCCGACGGACTCAGCATGCTCTTCGATCAACGCGATCACCTCGCCCCGATCGGAGGCAAGGAATGAGGCTGTACGACGGCCGCACCGTGCTGGTCACCGGTGGCACCAAGGGCATCGGCCTCGCGACCGCGCTCGCGTTCGGCCGCGAGGGAGCGCGCGCCGTGCTGACGCACAAGTGGGGCAGCGCCGACGAGCACCAGCTGCGCGAGCAGTTTCGTCTCGCCGAGGCACCGGAGCCGTTGATCGTCGAGGCGGACATTCGCTCGAACGACGACACCGGAAGACTGTTCGGGGTGATCCGCGAGCGCTGCGGCACCCTCGACGCGCTGATCAGCAACGCGTCGGCGGCAGTCACGGTGCAGTCGCTCGATGATCTGACCGAGCGCGGGTTCGTCGAATCGATGCGCGCGACGGTGTGGCCGACGATCGCGTACCTCCTCGCCGCGAAGCGCGAGCTCGGCGCGTATCCGCGCTACGTCGTCGCGATGTCATCCGACGGGCCGGATCGCTTCACCCCGGCCTATGACTTCGTCGCGGCGGGCAAGGCCGCCCTCGAGACGCTCTCGAGGTACCTCGCGTATCGCCTGCGCGACGAGGGCGTCTGCGTCAACATCCTGCGCTCGCGCGGAGTCAAGACCGATGCGTTCACCGACACGTTCGGGGCCGAGTTCTACGGCTTCTTGCGAAAGCTCGTCGGCGACGCGTGGTTCGTCACCCCCGAGGAGGTAGGCAACGCCGCGTTTGCACTGTGCAGCGGCATGTTCGACGCGATGACCGGTCAGGTCGTGATGGTCGATCGCGGCAACACGTTCGCGGACGGCATCTCGTTCCTCTACGCGGAGCGCCGATGACGGTGATCGCGATGTTCCCGGGGCAGAGCTCGCGCTACCCCGAGATGATCGACAAGCTCGCCTCGATTCCGGTGGCCGCGCGGATCGTCGCGGGTGCCTCCGAGCTCCTCGGCCGCGATCTGCGCACCCAGACCTTCGCGACCAACCGCGACGTCCAGGTCGGCGTGTTCCTCGCCAACCATCTTCATCTCGCGCTGCTCGAAGCCGAGGGCGTGACGTTCGCCTGGTCGCTCGGGCTCTCCCTCGGCGAATACAACCACCTCGTCCACATCGGTGCGCTGACGTTCGACGACGCACTCCGGTTCGTCGAGCTTCGCGGCGAGCTCTACGATCATGCGGTCGGCGGACGGATGGTCTCGATCTTCCCGCTCGAGGCGACGGAGATCGAGGCGGTGATCGAACGCCTGGAGCTCGGCACCGAGGTCGGCATCGGGCTCTACAACTCGCCGCGACAGAACGTGATCTCGGGCGAGGCCGGGGCCGTCGAGCGCGTCCTCGCCGTGCTCGAGCACGACCACTACTTCGACGCGACCGTGATCGAGCCACGGATCCCGATGCACGCACCGTGCTTCGCGCGGACGGCGCGCAACCTCGCCGCCGCGCTCGAGGATCTCGCGGTCTCGGCACCCGCTCGCCCCTACCTCCCGAACACGCTCGGCGAGCTGGTCGTCGACGCGACCCCGGCATTGATCCGCGGGTGCCTCGCCGACCATGTCGATCACCCGGTGCACTGGAGGGCCAGCGTCGACGCGATCGCCGCGCACGTCCCCGAACCGCACTTCGTCGAGGTCGGCCCCCGCGCGGTCCTGCACAACCTGTTCGGCAGGGACTGGATGCCTGGTCGTCGCGCGAAGACCGATGCCGCCGAGGACTGGCGCCCGCGGTTCGAGGCGCTCGCGAAGGAGCTGCGCGATGCAGCCTGAGATCGAGGCGGTGATCCGCGCCGGCCGCAAGCGCGCTCTCTATGTCCCGGAGGCCAGCCACGCGGTCTCGCTCGATCGCGCCGCGATCGAAGCCCTGATCCCGCATCGCGCTCCCTTCCTGTACGTCGATCGGATCGACGCGATCAGCGCGGAGGCGGTCGCGGGAGCCCTCGCGATCGCCTCCGCGGACCCCGTCTTCCGCGGACATTTCCCCGGCGATCCGATCTTTCCAGGCGTGCTGCAGCTCGAGGCGATCGGCCAGCTCGGACTCTGCCTGTACGCGCATCAGCGCGGCCGCGGCGGAGACGTCCGCGCGGTCCGGATCCATCACGCCGTGTTTCAAGCGCCGGTCAGACCGAGTGCGGAGCTCCGGCTGCTCGCCACCTCGATCACCGGCGACGACATGCTCGGCATCTGTGCCGGCCAATTGCTCGTCGGTGACGCCATCTGCTGCGTCGCCGTCATGGAGGTCTACTTTGCCAGCACCTGAACGCATCGTCATCACGGGCATGGCGATCAACACGCCGCTCGGAGACACGCTGGACGGCTTCCTCGCCGGGCTGCTCTCCGGCACCTCGGCGCTGTCGAACTGGAAGACGATCGACGTCACGCGCTGCTACTCCAAGGTCGGCGCGGATCTCTCGACGTACGACATCGCCGCGAAGCTGACCAGCCTCGAAGGCAAGCTGCCACCGAAGATCTGGCGACGCGCGCGCAAGTTGATCTCCAAGTCGCCGTGGACGACGAAGCTCACGATCCTGCTCGCGCTCGACGCCTTCCTCGACGCCAGGCTCGGGTCGGTCGATCTCGATCAGGTCGCGGCGATCGTCGCCGGCCACAACATCAACCTCAACCATCAGTACGAGAACCGGCTGACCTATGCCGACGAGCCCGACTTCATGGACTCGCTCCTCGCGCTCACCGGCCTCGACACCGATCACGCCGGCTGCATCTCCGAGGCGCTCGGGATCCGCGGCCCGATCTACACGGTCGGTGCGGCGTGCGCGAGCGGCAACACGGCCCTGCGCTGCGCGATCGACGAGGTCCGCTACCACGGCATCGACGCGGCGATGGTCGTCGGCGCGGTGCTCGACTTCTCCCCCGTCGAGCTCCACGCGATGGCGCTGATGGGTGCGATCACGTTCACCAGCTTCAACGACGAGCCGACCCGCGCGTGTCGCCCGTACGACACCCGCCGCGAAGGCTTCGTCCCCGCGCACGGCGGTGGCGCGATCGTGATCGAGACGCTGACCTCCGCGATCCGCCGCGGGGCAACGATCTACGCCGAGATCCTCGGCATCGAGGCGAACTCCGACGGCAATCACCTGCCCCAGCCCTCCGAGGAAGGCCAGGCGCGCCTGATGACTCGCTTGCTCGCGCGCACCGGCATCGCCCCCGAGCAGGTCGACTACATCAGCGCGCACGCCACCTCGACGCCGCTCGGTGATCTGACGGAGCTCCGCTCGATCAAGCGCGTGTTCGGCGCGCACGCGAAGGCGCTCAAGATCAACGCGACGAAGTCGATGCTCGGCCACACCTGCTGGGCCGCCCCGACGGTGGAGACCGTCGCTGCCGTGCTGCAGATGCGCGCGGGCAGGCTCCATCCCTCGATCAACATCGACGATCTCGATCCCGAGGTCGATCTCGATGTCTGTCGCGGCGCTGCGGTCGACTGGCCGGTCCGGATCCTGATGAAGAACTCGTTCGGGTTCGGCGGCATCAACTGCGTGAGCCTGATCGCCCGCTACGAGGGCTCGTGAATCACCCCGAGGGTACTGGCTCGCCGCGCGGCTCGCTGGCGTACTTCGTGACGGGCGGCTCGCGCGGCATCGGCGCGGCGATCGTCGTCGAGGCCGCGCGCGCGGGTCACGACGTCGCCTTCACCTACGTGCGCGACGAGAGCGCGGCGATCGAGGTCGCGAAGCAGTGTCAGGAGATCGCTCCCGCGGGCACGTTCAAGGCCTATCGTCTCGACGTCCGCAGCTCGGCGGAGGTCGAGGCGGTCGGCGATCGCGTACTCGAGGACTTCGAGTCGATCGAGGTCGTCGTCGCCAACGCCGGCATCAACCACAACAACCTCGTGGTGTCGATGTCCGACGAGGAGTGGCGCTCGGTGGTCGAGACCAACCTGTTCGGCGCGTTCTACGTGACTCGCTACTTCCTGCCGACGTTCCTCGCGCAGCGGTTCGGGCGGATCATCCTGATGGCCTCGCTCGGTACCACGGGCGTCTCCGGGCAGGCCAACTACGCCGCGAGCAAGGCCGGGCTCCTCGGCCTGTCTGCCACGCTCGCGAAGGAGTACGGCCGCAAGGGCATCACCTCGAACGTCGTCTCGCCGGGCTTCTTCGAGACCGACATGACGCGCGCCGGGATGTCCGAGGAGAACCGCGCGTTCTGGCTGAGCCACAACCCGCTCGGTCGCCTCGGCGAGCTGCCGGAGCTGGCGAAGCTGATCGGCTTCCTGACCTCACCGGGTGCCGACTACATCAACGGTCAGGAGATCCGCGTCGACGGCGGGCTCGGGTGGGCGCCGTGATCGGGATCGGCATCGAGCGGATCCGCGCGTACCCGGGCAGCCTGGCGCTGCCGATGGTGGCGCTGTGCGAGGCGCGGGGTCGCGACCTCGCCGAGCTGAATACCTCGATGATGGTCGACGAGCGCTCGTTGATCCCTCCGTGGGAGGACCCGGTGACGATGGCGGTCAACGCCGCGCTGCCGATGTTGACCGCACGCGATCGTGCGGAGATCGGGCTCGTGATCGTCGCGAGCGAGAGTGGCGTCGATCAGGAGAAGCCGATGAGCACGTGGGTGCAGCGGTATCTCGGGCTGTCGTCGCGCGTTCGCAACGTCGAGCTCAAGCACGCGTGCTACGGCGCGACCGCCGCGCTGCAGCTAGCGGCGAGCTGGGTCGCCTCGGGATCCGGCCCCGGCGACACCGCGCTCGTGATCAACACCGATCAAGCACGCCCGCACTTCGGGCAACCCTGGGAGTTCGTCCTCGGTGCAGGCGCCGTGGCGATGCTGGTGTCGGCGCGGCCGCGCGTCCTCGCACTCGAGCTCGGGGCCACCGGCGTATACACCCACGAGGTCTCCGATCTGACGCGACCGACCTCGCGGATCGAGACCGGCAACAGCGAGACCAGCTTGCTGTCGTACCTCGACGGGCTCGAGGGCGCGTTCGACGACTACATCTCCCGTCGCCCCGACGCCGCGGACGTCGAGCGTTACTTCCAGCGCCTCGTCTACCACCTGCCGTTCGCCGGCATGGGTCAGGTCGCGCATCGCACGGTGCTCCGGCGGCTCGGCAAGACGCGTCGCGAAGCCGACGCCGACTTCGCGCATCGCTCCGCACCGTCGATCGCGCACGCGAAGCGGATGGGCGGCACCTACGGCGCGAGCACGTTCCTCGCGTTGATGGCGCTGCTCGACCACGATCCTTCGATCGAGACGGGCGATCGAATCGGCATGTTCTCGTACGGCTCGGGCTCGTGCGCCGAGCTGTGGAGCGGCAAGGTCTGCCCCGAAGCGCGCGAGGTCGTGCGCGCGGCCGGTCTCCCGGCGCTGCTCGATCGTCGCAAGCAGGTCACGGTCGCCGAGTACGAGGCGATCGAGCGAGCCCGCACCGAGGCGATCGACGCCGGCGACCACGCCACCGATCGAGCACTCCTCGGGGACTGGTACGAGCGCTACTACACCGCCGCGCCACACCTGATCTTCGACGGTACCGCCGAGCACTACCGGCGCTACGCATGGAGCACCTCGTGATCGCCACGCTCACCTCGAGCGAACGAAGGGTCGCGCGGTGCGGCGAGACGATCGAACCGGAAACGAACGGCTGCTCGCGCCGCGCGTCGACGCCACCGTCTCCCACGAGCACGCCCTGGGGAGGGTTGCGTGATCGCGACGCTCGCCGAGGGAGACCGGCTCGACACGAGGAGCGTCGAGGCGTTGCACGACACCACGATCACCGGGAACGAACGGCTGCTCGCGGCGCGTGTCGACGCCAC
>JANNBP010000317.1:0-4685 GCA_031385555.1 Deltaproteobacteria bacterium
CCGGCATGCTCTGCGCGGCGTGAATCTCGGAGGCGAGCGAGACCTGCGCTCCGAGCTCCGGTGCCTTGTCGAGCAGCGGCACGGCCGACGTCATCATCGCGCCGCCCTTGGTGAGCCCCTCGGCGACGACCTCACCGAGCACGTCGGCGCGACCGAACCGCTTCTCTGGATCGCGATGACACGCGCGCGCGACGATCTCGTCGATCTGCGAGTTCAAGCCGTTGACGACCTCGCTCGGCCGCGGCCCGCCGCGCTCGAGCGGCCCCCCGACCAACGCGTGATAGAGGAGCGAGCCGATGCCGTAGACATCGCTCGCCCCGTTCGGCGCTCCCCCGGCGAGCACCTCCGGTGCGATGTAGCCCCCCGGCGGGATCAGGTTGTGCTGCATGGCGGCGACGGTGCCGAGGCCGAGCGCGAGATCGACCACGCGCACGCGACCGGTGCGATTGACGGCGATCGACTCGTCGGTGAGCGCGCCGTGGTGGACCTCGGCGAGTGCGGCGGCGACGCCGCTGATCAAATTTCCCGCGGCCCGCGAGCCGAGCCCGGCGCTCCCGGCGCTCTTCTTCTTGTTCAATAGATCGCGGACCAACGAGCCATCGACCTCCTCGGTCGCGATCCACAGGATGTCGCCGGTGAGGCCCGCGGCCAGCGTGCGAACCAGGTGCTTGTGCTCGGGGAGTGCGGCCGCCGCACGGGTGCCCGCGATGATCGCGTCGCGCACCGCCGGGTTCGCCGCGATCTTCCCGTGGATCACGTAGAGCGTGGCGACGCCCTTCGGGCCGTCCCCGCGATACGCATCCGCGATCCGCAGGTGGAACATCGGCTGCCCCACCTTGTAGTCGCCGAGGGCGAAGCCTGGAGCCAAACGCGCGCCCGACGACTGCGTGACTGCCAACACGTTGCTTCCAGACTGTCTACCGACGCCAGCGGTCGTCATGCCGTTGCCCCCATGGCGTGCCCGCTAGGATAGGTGGGGGACTGGGCAAGATCAATCGGGGCAACCAGCCGCCTTTGCCCGGCTGGTCGCGAGGCTATTTCGGAGGTCACGAAGGCACTTGCATCCGCGATCTCGGTTGCCCGCGGTACCGAGCAGGCCATCGCAATAGAGGTAGCGCGCGCGCAGTTTCTTGGCGGCTGGGAGGCCGCCGGGTGCCTCGAGTGCAGCCTGCGCGTTCGCGAGCTCGGTGAACGCATCCCCCGAGGTTGCGGCAGCCTCGGCGGCGGCGAGGAACGTGAGGGCCTCGGAGCTCACCAGCGGCTTGTTCGAGCCATTGGAGAGCGCGGCATCGGGGCGCGGCTTCTCGGCGGCGTCGGCGAGGGTGATCGCGGTGTCGCGCGGGGCCGCGGTATCCGGTGGGGCCGCCACGGCGACCGCCGCGTCGGGTGTGGTGGCCGGAGGTTTCTTGGTGACGATCACGCCGATCGCGACCGACAACATCCCGAGGACGACCAGCGCGATCACGCCGAGCAGCCAGCCGCGCCGCTTCGGCCGCACGGGCTGGAGCGCCGCGGTCTCGACCGACACCGACTCGATGTCGCGCAGCGAGATGCCGGCATTCGGCAGCAGCGTCTCGCCGGGCTCGACCGTATCCATCGGTAGCGCGTCGAAGAACATCGAGCTCGAGAACACCTTCACCTTCGAGGTGCCCGGCGATGCGCCCATCGGACGTTGCAGCGTGGGCTCGATCCGCGCGAACAAGCCATCGAGATCGGCCGCCGAGCTAGGCCGCTGATCGCGGTTCTTCGCGAGACATGCCTGCAACACCTCGTCGAGCTCGGGATAGGTCGCGAGCTCGGGGCGCAACATCGCGAGGCGCGGTGGCGTCGTGCGTACGTGGTGGGTGAGCCACTCGATCGCGCTCCCGGCCTCGAACATGCCGCAGCCCGTGAGCATCGCGAACAGCGTCGCGGCGAGCGAGTAGAGATCGCTGCGGCCGTCGAGGAGGTGCCCGCATGCTTGCTCGGGCGACATGAACTCGGGCGTGCCGAACACCGTGCCGAGCTGCGTGAGTGCGAGCTGCGACTGTGTCGACTTCGCGGCACCCTCCATCAACTTCGCGACGCCGAAGTCGAGCAACTTGGTGTAATCGGCATCGGCGCCGTACCGCATCAGCAACACGTTGTCGGGCTTGATGTCGCGGTGGACGAGCCCGATCGCGTGCGCTGCAGAGAGGGCGTCGAGCGCCTGTCTCGCGATGTGGACGACGCGCGCGGGCGTGAACATGCCGTCGACGTCGAGCTCGCGCTGCACGGTGCGGCCATCGAGGTACTCGAGCACCATGTAGTAGTCGCGCTGCGGCGTGATGCCGTAGTCGAGCACCTTCACGACGTGCGGTGACTCGACCTTCATCGTGCTGCGCGCTTCGCGCTTGAACCGCTCGAGCGAGGCCTCGTTGTTCGCGAGGTGCGGCTTCAGCAGCTTGACCGCGACCTTGCGATCCATCGCGAGGTGGGTGGCGCGAAACACCGCGCCCATACCACCCTCGCCGAGCACCGCATCGAGGCGGTACCGGTCGTCGAGCGTGATGCCGACAAGGCCTTCGGCGAAGCTGGTCACCTCGCCTGACGCTACTAGAAGCGCATACCGTTCTTCACCCGGAACGAGAACCAATCCCACGTCAGATACGCGGCACCGGCCAGCCCGAGCACTCCGAGCACCACGGGGGCGCCCGCGATCATGACGGCCCCGGAGGCACCTGCGGTCACCGCGGCGAGCGCGCCCTTGCGCTTGGACACCACTTTGTTCCGTTGAACCAGCGAGCTAGCCACCTCCGCAGGCTGCACCATGCCTACCCACCTGTCAAACCGCGTCTGGATGGACACGGACGTTGCGGCTCCATGGACACGCACCCATCTGGGACCTGATCAACTCGGCGCAGATCACCGAGAACCGGCTGGGCTGGGAACTGCAGGTCGGTGGTCTCGTCATGGTAAGAAAGAGTACGATGTTCAGAGGTATTGGTATTCGTTCGCCGTAGTTGGGAGTTGTTCTGATGGGGATTGTTGGTGGTATGCTTGTCGTCGCAGGTGGGTTCGTCGGCGCGTACTACATGACCGGCTCGCGCAACGTCGCCAACGCCGCGAACCATCAGCCGGAGTCCTCCGGTGGGAAGCCCGCTGCGAAGGGCGACTCGGCGCTGCTCGGCACGTCGATCGAGCTCAAGACCTCGACGGGCTCCACCAAGCTGACGTGGGCCGAGCTCGGCGCCACCGTCGATGACACCGGCCTCTCGCTCGACCGCGACAAGGCGGTCAAGACGCTGTCTCTCCTCAAGGCGAAGACCGACCGCGCTCCGATCGACGCGCACCTCGACCTCGAGAACCGCAAGGTCCTCGGCGACAAGCCGGGGCAGGGCCTCGACGTCTGGGGCTCGCTGCCGCGCGTGATCGCCGCCGCGCAGTCGGGCTCGCCGAGTGTGGATCTCGCCACCGTCGCGATCCCGGCTTCGGTCACCAAGCAGGGCCTCGGTATCGACGACATCTCCCAGGTGATGGGGCACTACGAGACCGCGTTCCCGGTCACCGATCGCGATCGCAACTTCAACCTCAAGCTCGCCGCCAGCAAGCTCGACGGCGTGGTGCTCAAGCCCGGCGAGGAGTGGTCGTTCAACGGCACCGTCGGCGAGCGCTCGCAGAAGAACGGCTACAAGATCGCGCACGTGATCAACGCCGGCGAGATGGTCGATGGCCTCGCGGGTGGCACCTGCCAGATCTCGACCACGCTATTCGGCGCCGCGTTCTTCGCCGGCATCGACGTCGTCAAGACCACCAACCACTCGCGCCCGTCGGCGTACACGCCGCTCGGCTTCGACGCGACGGTGGTGTGGCCCAACACCGACCTCAAGCTCAAGAACCCGTACGACTTCCCGATCGTCATTCGCTACGTCGTCGCGAACGGCCAGGCCAAGGTCGAGCTGCTCGGCAAGAAGCGCCCGTACGACAAGATCGTGTTCACCCGGAACGTCCTCGAGGAGACGCCGTTCACCACCGAGGAGCGCCTCGACGAGGAAGCGGCCGAGGGCGAGCAGGCATACGACCAGGAAGGCTTCCCGGGCTACAAGATCCTGCGCGAGCGGCTGTTCTATCGCGCTGGTGACGTCGTGCGCCGCGAGAAGTGGGTCGTGCAGTACAAGCCGGTCACCGAGTACCTACGCAAGGGCACCTCGAAGGACCCGGACGCGAAGAAGCTGCCGCAGAAGCCGAGCCACGGTCCCCGCAAGCCGGGTGATTCCGCGTCTTCGATGGCGCAGTAACGACCACGACCACGATCACGGTCGGACTACTCCGGACAACGGGTCGGCCGCGCGGCCGACAAGCTCGACGGCGCGCGAGTGGATGTCGCTCGTGCTCGGCTTCAGCGGCGTGCTCGCTACTGACCGCCGCCGTCTTTGTACGGGTCGGTGACGTCCTTCGGGGTCGCCGTCGGCGCTTGCGGCATCTGCGCGACGCCGCAGTTCCAGTTCGCCTTGCTCCCCGACATCGTCACGCTCGACGACTTGATCGTCAGCGTCGTGTCGCTGCCCCACTGCATCTTCGAGCCGGCGTGAATCTCGACGTTCGCCCCCGCGGTGAGCTCGGCTTCCTTCGCGAGGATCTGGATGTCGCCGGTCGGCGCCTGTAGACAGACGTCGCCTTCGATCGCTTCGACGATGATCTTGTTCTCCTTCGAGTCGAACGTGATC
>JANNBP010000321.1:0-5609 GCA_031385555.1 Deltaproteobacteria bacterium
TGTCGCTCAACGTGTCGCGCGAGATCCTGCAGAAGGATCGCCAGATCGCGCTGATCAAGAAGCAGCTCGTCAAGAAGGTGCTCGGCGCGCTCGACGAGATGAAGCGCGACAAGCCCGAGGACTACGCGAGCTTCTGGGCCCAGTTCGGCCCGGTCCTCAAGGAGGGCTTCCTCGCGCAGGACGCCGACAAGGACAAGCTACTCGACCTCGTGGTCACCGCCTCCACCCACACCGAGTCGTCGCTGGTCTCGTTCGAGACCTACGTCGGGCGGATGAAGGAGGGCCAGGACGCGATCTACGTGCTGACCGGCACCGCGAAGGAGACGCTGCTGAAGTCGCCGCTGCTCGAGCAGTTCGCGCAGCGCGGCTACGAGGTCTTGCTGTTCTCCGATCCGATCGACGAGCTGTGGATCGAGCAGTCGCCGACCTTCAAGGACAAGCCGATCAAGTCGATCGCGCGCGGCGACCTCAAGCTCGGCACCGACGAGGAGCGCAAGCAGGCCTCGGAACAGCTCGAGACCAAGGGCAAGGAACTCTCGGATCTGTTGTCCTGTCTACGGGTCCACCTGCAGGAGCAGGTCAAAGAAGTTCGGCTGTCGAACCGGCTGACCACGTCGCTCGGGTGCCTGGTCGCCGACGAGCACGATCTCTCGCCGCGCGTGCAGCGGATGATGGAGCAGCTCGGCCAGCACGTGCCGAAGGCCAAGCCGATCCTCGAGCTCAACCCCGAGCACGCCGTGGTGAAGAAGCTCGAGCAGCTGTTCGTCGCGAGCTCCGCGGATCCGCGGCTCGCGCTGTACGCGCGCTTGTTGTTCGATCAAGCCCACCTCGCAGAAGCGGGGCAGGTGCTCGATCCTCCGGCGTTCGCGCGCTCGATCGCCGAATTGATGGAACGCGCGCTGCCCTGAGATCGGCTACCGTGGGCCGGTGAAGCCCTCGCCGGTCCCCTCGATCCTGCTGTTCGCCGCAACGGCCCTCCTGCTGTTCTCGCTGTTCGGTCGGGGCTGGTACACGGCCGACGAGGAGAGCTTCAAGATGGCGGCCGGCCCGATCCGCAGCGAGGTCTGCTTCGAGGCGTCGGGCGACGGGATGACCTGCGAGAGCAGCAACCTCATCTCGGATCTCGGCAAGGGCTCGATGAGCCCGCTCCGCCTCATCCATCTGCTGTTCGTGCTCACCGCGATCGCGGGCATGATCACCGGCGGGATCTGCGCCATCTTCCTGCTCAACAAGCAGCGCAGCGCGCTGGCGTTGATCACGCTGATCCTGCTCGGCGTCGCCACGCTGATCACGCTCGGCACGTTCTTCTATTCGATGTCGAAGGGAGGCAAGTCGAACCTCCCGAGCTACGGCTTCTTCCTCTACATCCTCGGTGCCGCCGCCAGCATCGTCGGCAGCATCATGGCGATGCGACGAGGCGGACCCGCGCCGGGGCCGGGCGGCTACGCCTATCCACCGCAAGGCGCGCAGTATGGCTACGGGGCCCCGCCGGGCTATCCGCAGGGACCGGGCTATCCGCAGCCGGGCTATCCGCAGCAGGGAGCCACGCCTGGCTATCCGCAGCAGGGAGCCGCGCCGGGCTATCCGCCCAACCAGCCACCCGCCTACGCGCCACCGCAGCAAGCCCCGCTCGCGCAACCCGTGGCAGCGCCTGCAGGTGCGCCGGAGGGAGCCGCTCCGCAACAGGCCGGCCCCGGACACACGTGCGGGACGCCGATGATGTGGGTCGCGCAGTACAACCGCTGGTTCTGCTCGCGCTGCAACCAGTACGGCTAGATCGGTCACCGCAAACAGTTGTCCTCGTCGACAATTCGCGGGGATATCCGGGCACGCGGTTCGCACCGGCCTCCGCCATGCGGTTCGCACTGGCTACTGCGCTTGCCATGCTCGCGGCGTGCAGCGGCACGATCGACGGCAGCGTCGAGGAACCGACCGGGGATGCACCGGCCTCGAATCCCGATCGCGTCGTCGACATCGAGGGTCCCACCGTCTTGCCGCACGTCCAGCGGTTCGCGAACGCCGTGTGCTCCGACACCACCGCGTGCGCGATCTCGACCTACGAGGGTCATCAACCCATCGCCTCCCGCGCGCTCGACATCCGGGTCTCCGACGTCTACGGCGAGCGGCCGATTGACAACAACGCGCTCGGCAACGAGGTCGCCGACTACGCGCTCGCACACCTGACCGAGCACGGCATCACCTACGTGATCTGGATGCAGCGGATCAACCTCGGGGACGGCTGGAAGGCGATGGAGGATCGCGGTTCGATCACCCAGAACCACTACGATCACGTCCACGTGTCGTTCGAGGAGACGGCACCGTAGACTGGAGGCATGTCTCGCCGGCACCTGCTGCTGCTCGGAGCCGCCGTCACCGATGCGACGTTCGAGAAGACGACGCTCGATGGCAAGGTGATGTGGGTCGGCAAGTGTATCCACTGCAACACCAAGCTCGCGGTCGCCGACGATGGCCGCTCGCTGGGCGAAGCGACCCTCGAGCACGTGTGGCCGCAGACCCAGGGTGGCTCCAACGACCTCACGAACCTCGCGGTGGCATGCAATCGCTGCAATCGCGAGAAGGGCACGCGCCACGATCACACGCGGACCCAGCGGCTCGAGGAGATCGTCGCCGAGCTCCAGGCGAAGCGGATGGCGCGCTGGCGCGACCCCGATGCCGTCCACATGGCGGGTCGGCTCGCGAGGCTCCTCGCACCCGAGCCCGACGAACCATAGCCTCGACCTCGTCACCGATGCTCCATGGCTTCGCCTCGAAGCGCCCTGCGATTAGGATGCGGGATGCAATGGCGAAGGCGTCTGACACGGCTGCCACTCGGTGGGGTGGTGTTGGCGGTGCTCTCGATCCTGGTCGCAATAGTCGTCTCGACGGTCAACTTCGGCGCGGGCCTCAGCCACGTCGACGTCAAGATGCTGTCGGGCTCGCCGGGTGGCAACTACGGGACGCTCGTCGAGCGGGTGTCGAAGCGCGCCGCCAAGCGAGGCGGCAAGATCGAGAACGTCGCGACGCAGGGCAGCGTCGACAACGTGCGCCGGCTCGTCGAGGGCGGCTGCGAGAACCACTTCGCGTTGATGCAGGACGGCATCCCGTTGCCGGAGGGCTCCGAGAAGCTCGAGCTGATCGGCCGGTTGCCGCGCGGCGAGACCATGTTCGTGATCGGTCGCGACGCGGCACGGCTGACGAAGTTCGCCGAGCTCCGGGGCATGAAGATCGGGCTCGGTCCGCAGGGCAGTGGCACCGACTACCTCGGCCGCAGCGTGTTCGAGGCCGCCGATCTGAAGCCCGCCGGACTCGTGCTGTCGAACCACGAGCTCGGCCGGCAGCTCGAGCTGCTCACCTCGGGCGCGCTCGACCTCGGCGTGTTCGTGCTCGACGAGGATGCGGCGCTGATCAACACCGCGATCCGCGAGCGCAAGATGCAGCTGATCTCGCTCGACCAGCTCGACGTGATTCCCACCCGCGTCCCGATGCTGTCGCTCGGCGTGATCCCGGCGGGTCGCTATGACGCGCTCACCCTGATCCCGGAGCGCGCCCATCCCGTGCTGCGCGTCGACACGCTCGTCGTCGGCAACGGCTGCGCGAGCCGCAGCGTCGAGATCGGCGTGCTGCGCGTGCTCTCCGAGGAGCTGCCGGGGTTCGGCAAGAACGATCAGCGCTCCAGCTCGCTGCGGCGCTCGGCGGTGGCGAAGGAGTTCTTGTCGTCGGACGGACCAGGCTTCGCCGACGAGTACGTGCCGTGGCTCGTCGACATCATGCCGCTCGGTAACTGGTTCTACATCGTGATGATCATCAGCGTGCTGTTCAACGCGATGACGCTCTGGCACAAGGTCCGGCTGTGGCGGATCGATGCGAACCGCGACAAGGCCTTCCAGATCGTGCGCGATGCGCTGGGCGATCAGCTGACGACGGCGGAGATCGAGAAGCTGGTGCCGCGCGACGACCAGCGCACCACGGCGATGCGTGAACGGATCGACAGGGCGATCCAGGACCTCGACGCGCTGCGCGCGAAGACGCGCCGCCAGGAGAACTCGATGCTGGTCCCGCTCGGCGCCGAATGGATGTACCGGTTCGAGGAGGAGCAGATGGAGGCGTTGCTGACGTCGCTGCGCGCGTTTCGGCTGCGCTTGGACTGAACACGGACGATCGCGCCATCGGACCCGTCGTTCGCGCCGTGCGAGCTGAGGTCAGTTGTCCCCGTCGCCGTGCGCCCTACATCGGAGCACAGCACCGAGATCCGTCGTGGAGAGTCGACGAGGATCCACCTTCGGGTAGCACCGGGTTAAGGTGCGCGCATGATGAGGGCCATCGCATTCCCCTTGCTCGTGCTGTTCGCGGCCTGCGGTCCAGAACGGATCAATGGACTGCCCGACGGACCGATTCCGCCTGAAGGCTTGATCCTCCTCGAGCCCGTCGACCTCGAAGTCACGATCATCGACGGCGCGGTGATCACGCAGCCGTACGTCGCGACGCTGATCAAGCCCGATGGCGATCAAGCCGACGTCACCGACGAGGCGGTGTACTCGCTGCGCGATTCGAACTACGGCAACTGGAACGCCGAGACGCTCTCGGTCACCGGGCAGGGCTCGGGCCCGACGCGCGTGCAGGCGATGGCCCGCGGTGCGAACGGCGACACCGGCCTGACCGTGTTCGTCAAGCAGACGCTCGTCGACCCCGGCGTCGATCCAGCTGTGCCCGGTCAGTTCGATGGCGCCACCAACGATCCATCGCTCGTGCCGCTCGTCGTCTATCCGCCCGACAACATCCTGGTGCCGCCCAACCTCGGGCAGTTCGATGTCCACTGGACGACGTCGACCGCGAACGTCTTCGAGATCCGGATGTCGAACGAGTACGTCGACATCAAGCGCTACACCGTCGGTGATCTGCCGGGTCAGAACTACTGGACCGTGCTGCAGCCGTCGCAGTGGTATCCGATCGCCAGCTCGCGCCAGCAGCTCTCGCTCGAGGTCAGTGGGTTGAACACCAACGATCCCACGAAGCGCGGCAACGCAGCCGTCCAGCACGTCGACGTCACCAACGAGGGCGCGCAGGGCGGCATCTACTATTGGACGACGTCATCCCCGCAGGGCATCTTCCGCTACGACATCGCGACGCCGGAGGTGCCGCCGGCGCCGTACTTCCCCGCGGGGCAGGAGCCCGGGGGGCAGGGCAACTGCATGGGGTGCCACGCGCTGTCGCGTGACGGCAAGCGGATCGCGCTGACCATCGACAGCGGCGAGGGCCGCGGCACGGTGATGAACGTCGCCGACCGCTCGGTGCTCGTGCCGTTCGATACCAACGCGCAACGCTGGAACTTCGCCACGTTCAACGCGGACGCGAGCAAGCTCGTCACCGTCTATCAGGGTGCGATGGTGCTGCGCAGTGCCGAGGGCGGCGCGGTGCTCACCAGCGTCCCGAACACCGGCGGCACCACCGCCACACACCCCGAGCTGTCGCCGGACGGCTCGCAGCTCGTCAATGTCGAAGGCGTCAACCGGATCTACGACTTCGAGGTCTACGACGGCTCGATCGTCACCCGCAGCTTCGACGACACCACCAACACGTTCGGTGCGACCCAGACGCTGGTCGCCGCCGGC
>JANNBP010000483.1:0-19375 GCA_031385555.1 Deltaproteobacteria bacterium
CCAGGATGTCCGGCGCCGACTTGACGACGATGTTCTTGCTGGTGGCCGTGGTCGTCGCGCGAAGAACGATCTTGTCGGCCATAGGAACCGCGAAGGCGACCTCGACGACGCCGGCCTCGTCGGAGGTTCCTTCGATCATCGTCGGCTCACCGTCCGGCTCGATGACCACCTTGATGGCCGCGTTCGGGATGCCCTCGCCTGTCTCGGGGTTGCAGATCCTGATCGTGCCCCGGGCCATCGATCCGACCACGGCCGAACTGTCGAACCATGTCGAGATCAGGATCGGCGGCGTCTCTCCGCCGAGGCGTGCCCACAGCTCGTCGACGCTCGGGATCATGCCGACGAGAACCGTGTCGATGTTTGCTGCGAGCTCGTCCTCGTTGGCGACCTCGATCGCGTTGCGAGAAATGACCGAACCGTTCGTCAGATCGATGAGCGTCGCCGTCACCAGGAAGCCTGGCGCCTTGGTGTTGGCGGTCACCTGAAGCACGAAGTCTGCGGTCTGGTTGTAGATATCGCCGCTGAGATCGATGTGCTCGTCCGCTCCAAGCAGCTGAGCGATCAGCAGGTACTTGTACGCGGCTCGCGTGTCCTCGTTGCTGAACGACGTGATCCCGGGCACCCGAACCTCCGGAACCGTTGTCATGCCGTCGACCAACAGGTCGAAGTTCCCCTGGTCGAGATTCGAGGGGGTCGTGCCGGCCTGAAACAGGATCCGGATGTTGCGCCGATCGCTATCGCCCACGCGCAGCTTGCGAGACGCCACGCGCGGCGAGGGCTTGCCGGCGTACGCGACGTCGGTCGTTGCATTGCACGCCACGTCGACGATCGCCGCGCCACCGGCACCGGCCACCATCCAGGTGCCTGCCGGAACAGAGATCGAGTAGGCCCCCGCGGCGTCGAGCTCGGCGGTGAACGAGGCGCGATCGTGGAGCTCGAGCGCCGTCACGCTGCCGCTCGAGATCGGTTGCCCGTCGGCATCGGTGACCGTGCCGCGGATCGTCCCCGGCTCGTCGCAGATCTGGAGCACTGCACCGACACTGCCCCGCTCCTCGCCGGCGAGCGTCTCGAAGCGCGCGCTCAGCAAGTAGCGGCCGGTGCCGAGCTTGCCGAGCTGTTCCTCGAGAATCGGCAGCGACTCGTCGGCGAACATGCCCTCGCGGAGCGGGACGTATTGATCGACGAGTCCGGGCAACGCGAGCACGGTGTCGTTCGGCGTTGTCAGCCACGCGGACAGTCGCAGCGGCTCGGTGGTCGCGCGGGTCTGGAGCTGGGCGCGCACGTAGTCTCCGGACTCGGCCCACGTGCGGTCGAGGACGAGACGCATGCCACCGGAGGAGACCCACGTGGTCGCCGAGGTCGCCGTCACGATGTCGTCACCACGCATCAGCAGCGCATCGACGGCCCAGTCGCCTTCCGCCGCCGAAGGCAGCGTCACGGTGACCTCGCCACCATCAGACAGCGAAACCGGCTCCGTGCTGAGCGTGCCATCGGCGGCGATGTTGCCGAGCGGCACCGAAGCCGGCGCGCTACCGGTGAACAGATAGCCGGCGCTCGACGCGCTCATCGGCTCGGGAGAAGCGCCGCGCAACGACAGCACGACGCGATCGCCGGCGCCCACATCGGTGGTCGTCCACCCGACGATCAGCGGTGCCCCGACATCGAGGCTCGCCGGCATCGCCAGCGTGATCGTGGCAGCGCCCCCGGGATCGGGCTGGACCGGAACCTCGTCGTCGCCGCACGCGACCATCACCATCAGCGCAAAGATCTTCTTCATGGGGTTCCTGTCGAGACGAAGATGTCGTCGGCACCGTTGGTGTCGTTGGCGATGATATTGGTGGCCCTCGAGGCCCACGTCGTGACCGCGCCATCGGCGCTGATCCGCGGCGAGTACTCCTGGACGACCGGCGTGTGGTTATCTCCCGGCGAGCCGTCGAAGCCGACCGAGACCCGGCGCGTCACCGGCGTGCATCCACTCGTGCCGATGCAGAGGTCGCGCAGGAACACGTCGCGCCGGCCATTCGTGTCGCCCGCCGCGAGGTCGCTGGAGTCGGACTGGAAGACGATGAACCGAGCGGTCGGCGACAGGCACGATGCGAAGCTGAAGCCGTCCGAGCCGGTGCCCGCCGCCGTCTGCGAGACCAGCGTGGTCGAGGGAGTGCAGCCGACCGCGCCCACGCAGGTGTCGCGCACGTAGACCTGAAAGATCGTCGTCGCGGCGGGCACCAGATTCGTCGAGCCGCTGGTGAACGACACGTAGCGGCCGTCGGCGCTCGTCGACAAGCTGCCGTTGGTGATCTCGCCGTTCGCCTCGGTGCCGTCGTCGGCGATATCGAGTCGAATGATCGAGGGCGTGCAGCCGCTCGCACCGAAGCAGCTGTCGTAGAGATGCCCGTGCCGGCGGTTCGACGGCCCGTCGAGGTTCGTCGATTCGCTCTTGAACGCGACGTAGCGGCCGTTCGCGCTGATCGCTGGACTCTCCGCCGACTTGTCGCCCGGTGTGCCGTCGGGTGCTGCGTCGACGCGGATCGTCGCGGGCGTGCAACTGACCGCCCCGAGGCAGGTGTCACGCAACCACACCTTGTCGGTGTCGCTCGTGAACGCGATGAAGCGGCCGTCGGCACTGATCGACGGCTGGATCGCGAAGAAGTACGCGATCGGGATCTCCGACACCTTGATCGTCGACGGCGTGCACCCGCTCGCACCGATGCAGGTGTCGCGAACGAACACGTCGGCCGGGAAGCCGGTGTCGCCAGCGACCAGGTCGTTCGCCGCGGAGGAGAACGCCACGTACCGGCCGTTGGCGCTGATCATCGGATCCTGCGAATCCTCGCTCGCTGTGCCACCACCGAGCTTCTCGGAGACGCGGATCGTCGACGGCGTGCAGCCGATCGCGCCTCGGCAGGTGTCGCGGACGAAGACATCGCGTCGCCCGCTGTCGTTCGGCACCAGATCGTTCGCGAACGAGGCGAATGCGACGAACCGACCATCCGCGCTGATCGAGGGGTCGCTCGCATCCCCGCCCGTGCTCTCGCCGCCACTCGGCGTCACGGTGAGCCGCGTCGTCGCGACCAGCGGTGCGGCCTCGATGACGAAGGTCAGCTCGGCGGATGGGGAGACCGTCTCGGTGGTGACGACGACCGTGACGTCGCCGGCCGCGATCAGATCGGTCGGATCGATCGTGACCTGGAGCGTGCTCGCATTGACGTACGTGGTCGTCCGCGGCGCGCCCGCCCACGACACGACGCTGGTCGGATAGAAGTTCCAGCCTGCGATCGTGACCTGGAACGACAGCGCACCGATGTTCGCGCGGTCCGGAACCAGCGCGTCGACGACCGGCGCCGCGATGCCGTCGACCACGGCGAACCCGTGCTCGCGCGAGACCCCGCCGCCCGCCTCCGTATGAAGGACGGTGACCGCGCGAACGCCGGGCGACTCGAGCGCCTCGGCCGGGACGTCGGCTTCCAGGTGGGTCGCCGAGCCCACGCGGGTGGCAAGGGGCACCCCGTCGAACAGCACGACGGCATCCGCGTCGAAGGCGTCGCCGTCGAGCTCCATCGTGAACGCGACCCCGAACAGCGGTGCCTGGTCGGGCCGGAGCACCGTGACCTCGGGAACGCGTGGCGCAGGCACCGCGAGCGAGCCGTCGTCGACGGGATCATCGTCACCACCACCGCAGCCGACGGCGGCACACATCCAGAAGATCGCGAATCTCACAGGACGCTAGAGCGGGGTCACGCGAGGCTTGCTCGCGAAATCGACCTCACGCGAGAGCAAATCGTACGCCGCGGAGGCATGGCGGCTGCACGTCGCTTCGCCATGGTCGATCACCTCGCGCACCTTCGCCGCAAACTCTGTCGCGAGCTCGCGCAAGCCGAGCAGGACGCGTACATCCAGACCGCGCGCGAGGCGTCGCGCCTCGGAGATTCTCTCCCTGCCGCCACGTTGCGCGAGGTCTCGGCACACGCCGCACACCTGCGCCCTCGCCTCGATGCCCTGTTGCTGCCGCGACAACCGATCGGCATCCGCACCGGTCGGCTGGTCGGTCGCGCCTTCTCGGTGGCGCGTCACTTCTTCGTCGATCGCGTGCTCAGCGCCGAGCGTTCGTATCGCGCCACGTTGCTCGGGATCGAGCACGGGCTGGACACCGCACGGCTCCTGCGCGAGGTCGCGCACCAGGCGGAGGATATCCGGTTGTTCCGCTTCTGCGACGATCTGATCGCGCAGCGCGAGCCCCTCGCACGCGAGGCGACGCGTGCGTTGTCGTGGTTCGCGGTTCATCCCGACACTGCGATGGCCAGCAGTGGCCGGGTCGCAGTCGAGACCCAAGCCGCCAAGCAGTCGGGGTACGCTGGCTCGTATGATGCGAACCGGCTTCCTCTTGGTGATGCTCGCCGCGTGTTCGAAGGCCGAATCGCCGGTCACCGATAAGTCCGATCCCGGCGTCACGCCGAAGCCGCCCGAGATCAAGGTCGAGCTCTCGGGTGTCACGCTCGCCGAGGACTGCGGCGATGGTCAGCCGACGAAGCCGCTCGCACCGCCGCCGGTCAAGACGCCGCCAACCGCGGCGGCGGCCGACGAAGCCGCGCCGCCGGCTGCCGCGTCGCGAGCCGCACCGAGCGCGAAGATCGCGGCGGGCTCGGGGATGCAAGATCCCGCGTCGTCCATGCCGTCCGCCGGCGCCTGCGCACCCGGCGTGCGCTGCGGTGGGATCCCACAGCCTGCATGCGAGCAGACGGCGATGCAGCTGCTCGTCGGTGTCCCCGACAAGGCCTTCGCGACCAAGCTCTCGATCAAGACGGTCGAGCTCCTCGACGACAAAGGCACGGTGGTCGGGACGCTGACCGCGCGGGCGCCGAGCAAGTGGGACGGCAAGGGCACCTATGTGACGTGGGACGAAGCGGTGACGGCAGCCGGTGGCAGCGTCGCGGTTAGCTACAAGCTGTCGGCGCCGGACTGGAACAAGCTCACCGGCGGGATCTGGAACGCCGCGAGCAAGAAGTTCGCGCTGCGCGTGACGGTGTCGATCAGCGACAAGGAGCGCACGATCGAGAAGCAGGCGATCGTGCCCGTGATGCCCGAGCCGCCCGTCGCGACCTGAGGATCCTCGGGCAAGCTCACCAGGTCGCGCTAGACTGACGCGATGAAGCGTGTGGGCTTTCTCGTCGTGATGGTCGCGTGCTCGAAGGCGGAGCCACCCGAGCAGGAACCGGCCGTGTCGCCCAAGCGACCCGAGGTCAAGGTCGAGCTCGCCGGCGTCACGCTCGGCGACGATTGTGCCGATGGTGTCACCACCAAGCCCATCGCACCTCCCTCGGCCCCCGCAGCATCGGCTCCACGGCCGGAGGCGGCGGGCGACTGTGGCTTACCGGGCTGCCTGCCACGCGTCAACGCGTGCGAACAGACGGTGATGCAGCTGGCGCTCGACGTGCCGGCGGATGCCGCGGCGACCACGATCAAGATCAAGCGCGTCGAGCTCCTCGACGACCAGGGCACGCTGTTCAGTACGCTCACCGCGCGGGCACCCAGCAGGTGGAATGGGCGCGCCTATGTCGCGTGGGACGAGACGGTCGCAACCGGCAAGACCACGCTCGCGGTCAGCTACAAGTTGAGCGCCCCCGATTGGAGCAAGACGCACGGCAAGCTCGGCGCCTCCGGTAAGCGGTTCACGCTGCGGGTCACGACGGCGATCAGCGACCGCGAACGCACGATCGAGAAGCAGGCGATCGTGCTGGTGATGCCCGAGCCTGCGGCCGTCACCTAGCCAGAACGCACGCAAATGGCGATTGGACCGCCAGTGATCTCGCGAGCATGAAGGGGTGGAGCGTGACCCCATCAAGCGCGATTACTTCTTGTCGTCTTCTTTGAGCTTCGCGAACGGGTTGTTGACGAAGCCGGAGACGCCCCAGTTTTCTTTGGGGCCGTCGTTGCGCGGACCGCGATCGTTCAGACCGCGATCGTTCGGACCGCCACCGCGCGGTCCGCGGTCGTTGACGTTGCGCTCGTTGGGACCGCGGTCGTTGGGACCGCGGTCGTTGGGACCACGATCGTTCGGACCACCACCACGTGGGCCACGGTCGTTGAAGTTGCCGCCGCCACGGGGGCCATTGTTGAAGTTGCGATCGTTCGGACCGCGATCGTTGCGCGGGGCGCCCGGACCACCCGGACCACCCTGGTTCGGGCCGCGGTCATTGCGCGGCCCGCCATTTTGGTTCGGGTTGCGCGGACCACGCGGACCGCGTGGACCACGTGGATCGCCCTGCGGCGGCTGAGCACCGTCAGCGTGCTGTTGCGGCGCGCCTTCCTGCGGCGGAGTTCCCTCGGGACCGCGCTCCTGCCACTGCCGGCGCTGGCGGTTGTCGCCGCCCTGCTGCTGCGGACCACCGCTTTCCTGCCCCTGATCGCCGTGCTGCTGGCGACCCTGTTGATCACCGTGCTGATCTCCCGGTTGCCAGTTGCCACGGCCCTGCTGCTGATCGCCCTGCTGCCAGTTGCCGTTGCCACCGCGTCCCTGCTGATCGCCCTGCTGCCCGTTGCCACGACCCTGCTGGTTGCCCTGATCGCCCGGCTGCCAGTTGCCGCGGCCCTGCTGCGGGTTGCCCTGCTGCGGGTTGCCCTGCTGCTGACCGCCACGGCCTCGGCCTCCACGGCGATTGTTGCCGCCGTTGCGGTTCTGACCTTGCGGCTGGTTGCCACCCTGCCCGCCCTGCTGCTGCTGCTGCTGCTGCTCATTGTTCCGCGGACGCGGTTGGCCACCACGCTTCGCCGATAGCGCGATCCGCTTGCGCGCGAGGTCGACCTCGAGCACGCGCACGGTCAGCTTCTGGCCGACCTTGACGACCTCGGTCGGATCCTTGACGAACTGATCCGACAGCTGGCTGACGTGGACGAGGCCGTCGTTGTGGACGCCGATGTCGACGAACGCACCGAACGCGGTGACGTTGGTGACGATGCCCTCGAGGACCATGCCCTGCTTGAGATCGTCGACGGAGGACACGTCATCACGGAACTTCGGCGGCTCGAACTCGGCGCGTGGATCGCGGCCGGGCTTGGTGAGCTCGGCGGTGATGTCGCGGAGCGTGGGCTCGCCGACATCCTCGGTGACGTACTTGGAGAGATCGATCTTGTCGACCAGCTCCTGGTTGCCGACCAGCTGCCACAGCGCCACACCTGCGTCCCTGGCCATCTGCTCGACGAGTTGATAACGCTCGGGGTGGACACCCGAGGTATCGAGCGGGTGCTGCGCGTTCGCGATCCGGAGGAAGCCGGCGCACTGCTCGAACGCCTTCGGACCGAGGCCGGAGACCTCGAGCAACTGCGAGCGCGAACCGAACTTGCCGTGCGTATCGCGGTGGAGCACGAGCTTCTTCGCGAGCGACTTGCCGATGCCGGCGACGTAGCCGAGCAGCTGCGCGCTCGCGGTGTTGAGCTCGACGCCGACGTGGTTAACGCAATCCTCGACGACATCGTCGAGCTTCTTGCCGAGCAGCGTCTGCTGGACGTCGTGCTGGTACTGGCCCACGCCGATCGACTTGGACTCGATCTTGACGAGCTCGGCGAGCGGATCCTGAAGCCGGCGAGCGATCGAGATCGCACCGCGGATCGTCAGGTCGAGCTCGGGGAACTCCTCGCGCGCGAGGTCCGAGGCCGAGTACACGCTCGCGCCGGCTTCGTTGACCTGCACGACGAACGGTGACGTGTCTGTCCCGCGCAGGCCCGCATCACCGAGCACCTTCTTGACGAACTGCTCGGCTTCGCGCCCACCGGTGCCGTTGCCGATCGCGATCGCGCGCGGCGTGAACTGCTGAACGAACGCGAGGAACTCTTCCTTCGCCTTCGCCGCCTGGGCGTCCCCCTGCGTGATGTAGATGGTGATCGTGCCGAGGAACTTGCCGGTGGCATCGATCGCGGCGCACTTGCAGCCGGTCCGAAGGCCAGGATCGACGCCGAGCACGCTCGCGCTACCGAGGGGGGCGGCGAGCAGGAGGTTCCGCAGATTTCCGGTGAAGATATCGACCGCCGCCTGATCCGAGCGCAGCTTGAGCTCGGCGCGCACGTCGTTCTCGACGCTCGGCGCCAGCAAGCGCTTCAGCGCGTCCGCGACGGTGAGTCGCAACTGCTCGGCCCACGGGCTCGACGGATCCAGCTTCGCGAGGTTCTCGATCCCGCCGGTCACTCGGGCGGTATCGACGGCGACATGCGCACGCAACACGCCCTCGGCCTCGCCGCGGCGGATCGCGAGGAAGCGGTGCGACGGGATCGTCCGGACCGCTTCACCGAACTTGTAGTACTGCTCGAACTTCGTGGGCTCGGCATCCTTGCCGGGCACCACCTCGGAGATCAGCTCGCCGGTCTCGGCGAACTCGCGACGGACGAACGCGCGAACCTCCGCGGTGTCCGCGATGCCTTCGGCCACGATGTCGCGCGCACCTGCGAGGGCGTCCTCCACCGACGCGACGTCGTCCTTGAGGAACGCCGCAGCGTCCGCGACCGGATCGCCTTCGGCACCCTGCGCCGCGATCTTGTGCGCCAGCGGCTCGAGGCCCTTCTCGCGAGCCACCGACGCGCGCGTCTTGCGCCGCGGCCGGTACGGCGCGTAGAGATCCTCGAGCTCGGCCTTCGACGTGGCCGCTCGCAGCTTGGCCTCGAGCTCCGGAGACAGCTTCCCCTGCTCGGTCACCGAGGAGAGGATCGCGGCACGCCGCGTCTCGAGCTCCACCACGTACGTGCGGTGCTCCTCGATGTTGCGGATGGCGACCTCGTCGAGCCCACCCGTCCTCTCCTTGCGGTAGCGGGCGATGAACGGCACCGTGCCGCCCTCGTCGAGCAACGCGACCACGGCGGCAACGGACCTGGGCGGGAGGCCCAGGTGCGACGCGATCGCGGGCACAGGATCGAACTCCACGGGAGTGGCGGCGGTCTCGTCGGACATGAGCGCACGACCCTACCCACGGCACCGCCGGGCGGCAAGCGTACCGGGGCGGTGATAGCGTCCGGCCCATGTCGACAGCGCCCCGCGCAGACCGCGATCGCCTGATCTCCCGCCTGCCCAAGGTGGAGCTGCATCTCCACATCGAGGGCACGCTCGAGCCGGAGATGATGTTCAGCCTCGCCGGCAAGCACGGCATCAAGCTCCCGTACACGTCCGTCGACGAGGTCCGCAAGGCGTACGCCTTCCACGACCTGCAATCCTTCCTCGACCTTTATTACGCCGGCTGCGCCGTGCTGCGCGATCGCCGCGACTTCTACGCGCTCGCGATGGCCTACTTCACGCGTGCCCACGCCGACCGCGTCGTGCACGCCGAGCTGTTCTTCGACCCGCAGACCCACACGGTTCGAGGCATCCCGATGGAGGTCGTGATCGGTGGCTTGCGCGACGCGATGGAGGATGCCCACCGCCGCTACGGCATCACCTCCGATCTCATCCTCTGCTTCCTGCGCCACCTCTCCGAACAGGACGCCTTCAAGACGCTCGATGCCGCCCTGCCGTTCCTCTCGGAGATCACCGGCGTCGGGCTCGACTCCGGCGAGCGCGGCAACCCGCCGTCGAAGTTCACCCGCGTGTTCGCCAAGGCGCGCTCGCTCGGTCTCCGCGCCGTCGCCCACGCCGGCGAAGAAGGCCCCGCCGCGTACATCACCGAGGCCCTCGATCTCCTCGAGGTCGAGCGTATCGATCACGGCGTCCGCTGCGACGAGGATCCGGCGCTCGTCGCTCGCCTCGTGCGCGACCAGATCGCGCTCACCGTGTGCCCGCTGTCGAACCTCAAGCTCTGCGTCGTCAAGGATCTCGCGCACCACAACTTCGCGACGCTGCTCCGCAAGGGTGTCGTGGTGACGATCAACTCCGACGACCCGGCGTACTTCGGCGGCTACATCGGCGAGAATTATCGCGCGACGGCCAAGGCGCTCGAGTTGACGAACGCCGAGCTGGTCACCGTCGCGGAGAACGCGGCCCGCGCGTCGTTCCTGCCGGCCACCGCGAAGACGTCCCTGCTCTCCAGCATCCGCTCCGAGGCCGCGCGCGCGTGAGCTACTCGATCACGCCGTCGGCGATCGCGATCGCACGCACCGCTTCGATCGGATCCGACTCCGCGACGGTCTTGTCGTCGCGGTAACGCACGACCCGCGCGTGCCGCAGCGCGAGCCCGCCGTGGTAGTGCGTCGAGCGCTGCACGTCGTTGAACGCGATCTCGACGACGATCTCCGGCCGCACGTAGATGATGTGGCCGTCGCGATCGACCTGGCGCGCTAGGAAGCTCGCGGTCTGCCAGTCGAGCATCACGTCGGTCATGCCCTTGAACGTCTTGCCGAGCATCACGAAGCCAGCGGCGGAGCGGGCCCCGATGTGGATGTTCGACAGCTTGCCCTTGCGCCGACCCGAGCCCCACTCCGCCGCGAGCACCACGAGGTCGAGGTGGCGTACCTTCTTGATCTTGAGCCACGCGGCGCCGCGACGACCGGCGTCGTACGGAGCCTCGAGCGCCTTCGCCATCACGCCCTCGTGACCGCCGGCGATCGCGCGATCGTAGAACGCCGTCGCCTCCGCGGCATCGGCGGTGACCACGCGCGGGACGGCGAGCGCAGGTGCCGCGGTTGCGAGCGCCGCAAATCGCTCCCGTGCAGGCTTGGTCAGCAGCGTGTCGTCGTCGACGAGCAGCACGTCGAACGCGGACAGCGTCAGCGTCTGACCGATCGCACCTCCGGCCTTCAGCTTCATCGTGTCCTGGAATGGCAGGGGCCGACCGTTGGCGCGATACGCGATCGCTTCGGCGTCGAGGATCAAGCGACGCGCCGGCAGCGCACGCACGACCTCGAGCAGCGGCCCCACCTCGGCCGTCACGTCGTTGAGCGCACGCGAGTACGCGCGCACCGCATCGCCGTCCTTGTGGACCTGGAGGCGAAAGCCATCGAGCTTGAGCTCGAACGCGAGGGGGGCATCGGGGGACTCGGCGAGCGCGGCGGAGGCATCCTCCGCGGTCTGCGCGAGCATCGGCAGGATCGGGCGGAACACGTTCAGGCCGAACCCGTGCACCGCCGCGGGATCCGCGAGCACGGCTGCTGCCACGACGCCGAGCTCGCCCGCGAGCATGTACGCGGTGCGCACGGCTCTCGGAGGTAGCTCCGTGGTCAGCGCGATCGCATCGACGACCAGCGCATCGAGCGCACCCTGGCGAAGCTCGCCGATCAGGATCGCGGCGAGGAAGTGTTGCTCGCCGTCCGTCGCGCGGGCGAACAGCGCGCCGAGCGTGTCCTTCTTCGCACGCGACGAGCCGGTGCCCGCGAGCGTGGGGAGCTCGGCGAACACCTGCTCGACCTCCGTGATCGTCAGGGACGCCGAGGCAGCGGGAGTGACCGAGCGAAGCTCGGCGACCGTGGCGTAGCCGATCCCGGTCTTGTAGCCGGTCTCGCCGGCGAGGTAGCGAGCCACGGCCGCCCGCTCCGCTCCCGGGACCTCACGCAACAGTGCGGAGAGAAACGAGACCTTCTTCTTGCGGCTGCTCGCCCCGGCGATCGCCCGACTCGTCGCCGCGACCTGCTCGAGCAGCACGGGGCAAAACTACCCGAGCCTGTGAATTCCGGCACGGTTTGATCGTCTGGTGCGCGGTCCGTTTAACTCGCAGGCCCGCGGTAGGGTCTGGGTTCACTCACAAAGGGAGAGAGACACTATGCGCAATCCTTGGAAGCTCACCTCGTTCGCACTCGCCGCCGCCCTCGCGATCGTCGTTGGCAACAACGCGATGAACACCGCCAGCGCGGATCCGCAGCCGAAGATGAAGTCGGCGCTCGGTCACCTCGAGACCGCGCTGAGCGACCTCAAGGCTGCCACCGCCGACAAGGGCGGTCACCGCGTCAAGGCGATCAAGCTCGTCGACGACGCGATCTCGCAGGTCAAAGACGGCATCAAGTTCGACAACAAGAACTAAGCGTTCGTTGAAAGCGATGGAACCGGCGTCCGGGAGGATGCCGGGTTTTTCGTGTCCGAAAAAAAAGCCGGCGCCGTGTTAGGGCGCCGGCGTACGAGGAGCCTGTAATCAGGGGCCTCGCATGACGTAGGGAGGTCGAGCTGGCTCGACCGTGATGACTAGTTCGTCTTGACCTCGAGCTTCCAGCTGTTGAGCGTGCCGACGTCCTGCGAGGCGGTGTCCTGGACTTTGAGCGTCCAGCCACCCTTGAGCGCCTGGCCGTCGAGCCCGGTCACCGTGAAGGTCTGCTTGAGATCGTCGACCGAGCCGCCATCGCCGTTGAACAGCACCTTGGTCGCCGCGCCCTTGACGAGCGAGACCTTGAGGTCGCCGCGATACGTGTGCGTGATGTCGACGGTGACCTTGACGTCGGCGATGGAGCCGTCGTCCGCGACGTCGATCGTGTTCGAGACTTCGCCGTTGTCGGGGATCGCCGAGCCCGGCGTCGCGTTGAACGTGTGCTCGTTGCCGCCGCCCGTGCAGGCCGGGTGCATCGCGCACTCGGCGTCGGCGCAGTTCGCCTGGCCGTCACCATCTTCGTCGCCACCGGCGTCGCAGACCTCGCGGGGTGCATCGAGCGCCGGAAGCTCCGCGGTGACCGCCGAGCCGAACTCCCTGACGTACTTGTACGAGAGATAGCCGTAGCCCGGACCGTTCGGGTGCGCGATGCCGAAGCCAACCGTGCCCCACGAGTTCTTGAAGATGAAGAAGCCCTTCTCCATGACGCACTTGCCGTCGGCGCCGAGGACGTCCTTGCCTTCCTTGTCGCGGGTGCAGACCTCGAGGTTGTCGTCCCAGCCGACGATGTGGATCGCGTGACCCGCGCGCTTCACGAGCGACTTGGTCTTGTCGTCGGCGTTGGGATAGGTGACGTAGCCCTGGCGCCAGTACTCGCTGTTGACGGGCAACTCGGACTTGCGGTGGTTCCACGACTGATAGAAGAACGTCATGCCGACGTTGACGCCCACCTTCTTGTTGAAGATGTGCGACTTGATCGAGTTGTTGTTGATCCAGCGCGACGACGGCAGCTTGAACTTGCGCGCGAGCTCGACGGTCGCCGGCGGCTCGCCATTCGTGTAGCACTTGGTCGGCAGGTTCTCGCCGTCAGACGCGGTGCAGGCGGCGTCGTTCGAGGGTCCCCACGGGAACGACTCGTAGGCCCACTCGGCCTCCTTGACCGTGCCGAAGTCGACCGTCGTGCGGAGGTTTGCATCCGAGCTCGAACCGCCGGTGTTCGCGAACGCGCCGTCGAGGTTCTTGACCGCCCACTGGAGGTACTGCTCGGAGAAGTCGGCCTCGGTGGCCGGCATGCCCGCCTTGATGTAGAGGTTCTCGATCATCGCGGTCGACGCGAAGATCGAGCACACGCCGCGGCTGCCCTGGCTCTTCACCGGCGACTGGTCGGCGACCGAGAACGTCGGCGGCAGCACCTGGTCGGCCTTGGTGTCATCGGGCAGCGAGTCGTTGGGGGGCGCTCCATTGTTGACGGTGTCCGGACCGACTTCGCTGTCGTCATCGAACGGGGTCGGTCCTTCATCACCCGAGCCGCCATCGGCGCACGACGCGGCGAGCGGCAGGGATGCCAAAACAACAACGAGGGAGCGGAAGCGCATGTGCCTGCGTCCGGGTGCCGGACTTGTGCCAATCGACCCCACCGCGAAGTAGCTGACTTCGCATGCAGATCACTTCGGTCAGGAGCTGCGAGCAGCTGCGTTTGCCGGTGCGACTGGCTGGGGGACTTGCCGCCGACGTCTCACCTCGATCCGCCAGTCGTTGCTATTTCCCCAACGGCCCATCAGACGATCCGAGACGATCCGAGACGACCCGAAAGTTATCGGGATTCTGCGAGCTGCGTGATCGGCGAGCAGGTCTCAGAACACGAACGGATAACCGAACGTGCCGCCGGTCTGCGTCTTCTTGAAGCGCGCGCGCGACATCGCGCTCGACACGCAGTTGCCGAGACCCGGATCCGGGGTCGCCTTGACGGACACGCTCGCGACGCCGCCATCCGGGTTCACCTTGACCGAGACCTTGACGGTGCCCTTCGCCGACGACTTGTCGCCGCACGACATCACCTTGGCCTTCACCGGGCCAACACCTTCCGCGATCATGCCGCGGTCGAGCGACTCGGGGAGACCACTGTTCGCGGCCGGCGGAGTCGTTCCAGTCGGCTTGGTCGAGCCGCCCTTCTTGTACTTCGCGCAACACGCGCCTTCGTAGTTCGACAGCACGCACGACACCTCGTCGCAGCCGCCCGCGGCCGGCTTCTCGACCGGCTTCTCGACCGGCTTCTTCGGATCCACCTTCGCGACCGTGACCGGCTTCTCGACCGGCTTCTTCGGATCCACCTTCGCGACCGCCGGACGATCCGGCTTCTTGACGTCCGGCTTCTTGGTGTCGTCCGGCTTCTTCGCATCCTCGGGCGGCTTCGCCACGTCCGGCTTCTTCGTATCCTCCGGCGGGTTCGCCACGTCCGGCTTCTTGGTGTCGTCCGGCTTCGTATCCTCGGGAGGCTTGGTGCCCTCCCCGACCTTCTTGGGCTCGCCCGTGGGATCAACGACCGCGACCGCGTCGGGCTTCTTGTCGCCCTTGTTGAGCATGACGACGACGAGGATGATCGCCGCGACGGCCAGCAGGCCGACGGAGCCGATCAGGATGTACATCATCTTGCTGTTGCCCTGCGCACGGGCCGTCGGAACGATCACGGCAGGCTCGGAGAAGCCGCCGCCGCCGAACACGGGCAGATCGTCGATCGAGCCGATCGCCGACGATGTCGCCGGCTTTGCGCCACCCGGCGACCCACTACCGCCGAGATAGGCATTCGCCATCGAGCGAATGTCGATCAAACCGGAGCCTTCACCACCGGCAGCGCCCGTGGCCTGCCCCGAGGAGGAACCGCCTGACGAAGACGACGACATCGGTGCCGGCTTGTCGCTCGCGAGCTGCGCGAGGTTGTTGAGCGAGAACAGCACCGAGTTCTCGTTGCGCTCACCGCGCAGCTTCGACGATGCCGTCGACGCCTGCTCCTTGGTGGTCACCGGCTTGCTGCCGAAGAGATCGCCATCGTCGTCGCCGACGGCGGCGCGCCCGCTCGAGGCCGACGCGAACAGATCGCCAGGATCGCTGCGCACGGTGCCGGCCTCTTCACCGCCGCCGCCGCCACCACCACCAAACATCGCCGCCACATTCGCGCTGCCGTTACCGGCGGCGGCGGTCGTGGTGCTACCCGACGACACGAGATCCGCGAACGCATCGACCTGCGAGAGCGGGATCCAGTCCGCGAAGCCTTCGCGCCACGCATAGGTCTCGGCGTCGATCTCGTTCGCCGCGAACCGCTGCTGAACCTCGGCCGCGGTCATCGGACCGACCTGATCGGAGTTGATCACGACGTGCCACACGGCGTCGTCCCCACCACCACCTGCGGCCTCGCCGCCTTCGTAGCCGTAGTCGTAGACGCGCGTGTCCTTTTCCGGCGCGGGTGCCGGGGCTTCCGCGGCGCCCGCACCGCCGCGCACGACGATGATGTTGCTGCACTTCTTGCAGCGAATCTTGAAAACCTTGCCTTGGACCTTATCGTCCGAGATCGAGTATTTGGCTTGGCAAGCGTCGCAGACGATCTTCATGATCTGACCGTTCCCGTGGTTCGAGCTGTGGGACCCCTAGGATCCCCACACCTTGGAGAAATGATCGTACAGGGAACCTCGTGCGGAACGCCAGCCGTTGGCGGTAGTTAGGCGAACGGATCGAGGAACCGGATCGTCTCGGTGCGATCGGGTCCGATCGAGACGAGGCAGAACGGGACGCCGGCCATCCGCTCGATGGTGTTGACGTAGGCACGTGCAGGCTCCGGCAGGTCCGCGATGTCGCGCGCCTTCGCTGGGAGTTTTCCCCAGCCCGGGAAGGTTGCGTACACTGGCTCCGCACGCGCGATGTCGTCCGGATCGACCGGCGGCTCGTCGAGCTCTTTCCCGTCGAGCTTGTAGGCCACGCACACGCGGATCTCCGGCAGGTCTGCGAGCACGTCGAGCTTGGTCAGCGCGAGCGACTGCATCCCCGAGAGGCGCACGCCCATCCGCAGCGCCGGCAGATCGAGCCAGCCACAGCGGCGAGGGCGGCCGGTGGTGGCGCCGAACTCGCCGCCCGCGATCCGCAGGGCGTTGCCGGCGTCGCCGTGGAGCTCGGTAGGGAACGGGCCCTCGCCGACGCGCGTCGCGTACGCCTTGGTGATGCCGACGACGCTATCGATGTGCGTCGGGCCGATGCCCGCGCTCTGACAGGCACCGGCCGCGATCGTCGACGACGACGTCACGTACGGATACGTGCCGTGATCGAGATCGAGCAGACAGCCCTGGGCGCCCTCGAACAACACGTGCTTGCCCTCCGCGATCTTCGCCGCTACGTGGCGACCGGCATCCCCGGTGTGCGGGCGCAGCTGCTCGCCATACGCGAGGGCATCGGAGATCCACGTCGCGACGTCCGCATCCACGATCCGTCCGCCGAGGTGCGCGAACACCGGCGTCAGCTCGTCGACGTTGGCGCGCACCAGCGCCTCGAGCCGCGCCGGCTTGTACAGATCGCGGATCCGGACACCGCGCCGCGCGGCCTTCGCCTCGTACGCCGGACCGATGCCTCGCCGCGTCGTGCCGATCGACTTGCCCTTCTTCGCCGCGTGATCCTCGCGGAGGCCGTCGAGCATCTTGTGATACGGCAGGATCACGTGAGCGCCGAGCCCGACGAGCAGCTCGCCGCGCTGGAGCAACCCGCGCCCCTGACAATCCGCGAGCTCCTCGAGCAGCGTCTGCGGATCGATCACCATGCCGTCGCCGAGCACGCAGCTCTTGCCGGGATGGCAGACGCCCGAGGGCACCAGATGGGTGACGAGCTTCTTGCCCTCGATCACCAGCGTGTGGCCCGCGTTCGCACCGCCGCCGTAGCGCACCACCGTATCGGCGCGCTCCGTGAACAGGTCGACGACCTTGCCCTTGCCTTCATCACCCCACTGGGCACCGACGACGATCACGACGGACATCAGCTTCCTCCGTTTCCTGCGAGCAACGTTGCAAGGGCCTCCGGCGTCATCGCGACGACCGAAGTCGAACCATCAGCCCGCAAGACCTCGCCGCGATCGACGAGCACCGCGGCATCGAGGCCGGCGTGCACGAGCCAGCTCGCGGTGGGCAACTCGGGAGACGTCACGGCGCGGATCGAACGGAGCCGCAGGCCGCGTGCGATCGCCGGCGCACCCTGACCGAACACCGCCACGCCGCGCGCCATCACGAGGGGTTGATCCGCCGCGCGCTGGGCTTGCGCGAGCGCCTCGACATCGATCGCGAAGCCCGTCGCCTTCGCCGGCCGGCCGTAGCGACCGATCAACGAATCGTAGCGACCGCCGCGCAGCACCGCGTCGGAGGCGCCGCCCGCATAGCCCGCGAAGCGTACGCCCGTGTAGTAGTCGAAGCCGCGCACGTCGCCGAGATCGACGGTGACCTCGGGTGCCGGCGGATCCGCGAGCTCGGCAAACGTGTCGAGCACGACGCGCAGTTGATCGAGCGCACTGCGAACCTCCGCGGGCCACGGCAGCGCCGTCGCGCGCTGCAGCGTCGACCCGGCCGCCCCCCATAAAGACCCGAGCTCGGCGACGAGCGGTGCGAGCTCGGGCGATAGCGCGCCCGCGATCGCGCGCAACTTGGCGCGGTCCTTCTTTGCGAGCGCGCGCTGCAGATCCTCGCGCGCGGCTTCGGGCACGTGATCGATCACGTAGCGCAGTGGCGCGACATGGCCGACATCGAGGCGCGTCTCGGCGAGCGACGCCGAGGCGAGCGCTGCCGCCGCGACCGCGAGCACCTCGGCATCGCCGGCCGGTGCCGCGAGATCGATCAGCTCGACGCCTGCCTGGAGGATCTCGCGTTGCCCCATCTCGTCGGCGAGCCGCCCCGACAATCGATAGACCGCGCCCTCGTAACACAGCCGCACCGTGCCCTCGTGCTCGGCCAGCCGGGTGGCCACCAGGCGCGCGACCTGCGCCGTGATGTCGGGCCGCAGTGCGACGACCTCGCCGGTGCCGGGCTCGACGAACCGGATCGCCGCCGCGCGCGCATCGCCGCCCATGCCACGCTCGAGCACGTCCGCGCACTCGAACACCGGCGTGATGATCCGCGCGTAGCCCCAGCTCTCGAACACCCGACCGAGCCGAGCCGCGAGCGACAGCCGCCGCGCCGCCGCACGCGGGAGGAAGTCTCGCACCCCGGAGGGCAAACGAATGGGCGCCGACAAAGCGCCCTACTCTACCCGTTCATCTCCGATCGCACAGTCTTGCCGCCGCGGATCATCATCGTACGGGGTGATCGCTGAGTTATCGTCGGCGTGATGATCGAACGAATCCGCGCTGCGATCGTGAAGATCGTCGATCACGGGGACTCGACGACGCTCCTCGGTCCGTCGGGTGCGCTGCGGTTCGACGATGCCTCGGCGGCGCTGGTTCGCGCGGTGCTCGAGATCCACGCGCGGCCGGCCACGCGCGAGGCGGTGTTCGCGGAGCTCGCGTCGCGCAGCGGTGGCGAGGTCCCGGCGAAGCCCGTCGACGACCTGATCGCGCTGCTCGAGCGCGAGAAGGTCCTCGTCCCGTCGACCCAGGTGCCGCGCACCACGCCGGTGGTCGGGCGTCGCGTCGTGTTGTGCATCACCGGTGCGGTCGCCGCCGTCGACGCGCCGATGCTCGTGCGCGGCCTGCACGCGATCGGCTGCGACGTCCGGATCGCGCTGACGCGGATGGCGCGCAGGTTCGTCTCGGTGCCGGCGCTCGACGCCCTCACACATCACCGCGTGTGGCGCAGCTTGTGGCAACGCGCAGAGGACGCGCCCGTTCCGCACATCAACCTCGCCGGCTGGGCCGAGCTCGTGCTCGTGTGGCCTGCGAGCGCGACGACGATCGCGCGGATCGCCGCCGGTGATTGCTCGGATCTGGTCTCCGCGATCGTCACGGCGACGCGTGCGCCGGTGGTGATCTCACCCTCGATGAACGACGCGATGCTCGGCGCGCCACCGGTGCAGGACAACCTCGACAAGCTGCGGCAGCACGGGCGCTACATCGTGCACGGCTCGCTCGGCATCGAGGTCGCGGAGCGCCCCGAGGATCGCGCGCCGATGTTCGGTCCCGCGGCCGCACCATCGGCGGTGATCGAGATCGTCCGTCACCTCCTCACCCACGTCGTGCCACGCCCTCGGCTCCCCACGGACGCTGGCGGGTGGGAGCGCCTGTGGTCGACGACGCCACTCGATCAGCTGCCGTGGACGCACGATCCGATCGATCCGTCGCTCCAGCGCGCGCTCGAGGGTCACGCCGGTCGACTGCTCGATCTCGGCACGGGCACCGGCACCGTCGCGATCGCCGCTGCGCGGCTCGGCTACCGCGT
>JANNBP010000537.1:0-5842 GCA_031385555.1 Deltaproteobacteria bacterium
CTGGTCCAGGGCACGCTCGCCACGTACGCGCTGTTGTCGTACCTGGCGTTCATCCCACTCCTGCTGTGGATGGGCGTTCGTGAATGGTCGGTGTTCGGCGCCCTGATCCTGTTGATCGTCGTCGGCTCGACCGCGTCGATCCTGCTGCCCCGCCAGGGCGGCGTGCACATCTGGTTCGCGTTGATCATCAACGCGGCGATCCTGCTCCTGATCAGCAGGTTGACGAGCCCGTTCCTGCTGTTGCCCGGGATCGTCGCCGGGACCGCCGCCTCGTTCGCGGCATTTCCGCGCCTGATCCATCGGCCCTGGCTTGTCGTCGGCTTCTCGACGAGCGTGTTGTTGCTGCCCTTGGTGTTCGAAGCGCTCGGACTCTGGGAGCGTACGTGGAAGGTGCTCGACGGCACGTACATCGCCGCGCCCACCGCGGTGGCCTTCGAGGGGGTGGCCGCGATCATCTTCCTGATCGCCGCGAGCGTTGGCATCACCACGGTCCTGGCGTTGTTCGTGCGGTCGATCGCGCTCGCGCAGCGCGCCGGACGTCGCCAGATCGAGATCCAGGCGTGGCACCTTCATCAGCTGATCCCGGAGAAGCGATAGGACGGATCAGCCAACGCACCTGATGCACATGTAGAGTTCAGCCGTGCCTCGCCGCTCTCGAGCAACCGAGCCTGTGGACGACGCTCTGACGGCGCATGTACGGACGCTGTACCGCCAGATCTACGCCGTGATCCGCAAGGTCCCGCGCGGCCACGTCGCGACCTACGGGCAGGTCGCCGAGCTCGCCGGCATCCCCGGTGGGGGACGGATCGCGGGCGCCTCGCTGAAGGTCAGCAAGCCGGAAGACCAGCTGCCGTGGCAGCGGATCGTCGGCAAGGCCAGCAAGACCCGCGGCAAGATCGCGATCCACGACCCGGTGGGTGCCGCCATCCAGCGCCAGCTCCTCGAGGACGAGGGCGTCGCCATCAGCGAGGTCGGGTTGATCGACCTCGGCGTCCACGGCTGGTTGCCGGTAGACGCCGCTCGCAAGAAGCAGCCTAGAGCCGGATCAGGCCGCGACGCATCGCCTCGACGACCGCCTCGGTCCGGGTCGAAGAGCCGAGCTTCATCATCACGCCGTTGACGTGGAACTTGGCCGTGTGATCGCTGATGCCGAGGCGATCCGCGATCAACTTGTTCGACAAGCCCTCGGACAGGAGCTGGACGACCTGGCGCTCGCGCTCGGTCAGCTCGCCGCGACCCTTCGCGTGAGGTACCACGTTGGTGTTCGCGGCCGGTTGCGACGGCACCAGGCTCGACGCGAGGGCGGTGTCCATCACCGTCAGACCGCTGCGCACCGCCGTCAGCGCGGCATGGATACCGGGGCCGACCTGATCGCGAAGCACGACACCCCGTGCGCCGGCCGCGAGCGCCGGAGCCACATGTGCGGGATCTCCGACGACAGCGACCACGGGCATGTCGAGCGACTTGAGCACCGAGAGGCGGCTCAGGGTCTTGGTGGGGTCGTTACCGGCATCCCAGAGCGCCACCTCGGCACCTTCCTCGACGATGCTGATCGCGCCATTTTGCGCGAGCAGGCTCGAGAGACCGGCACGGAGCAGGGGATCATCCGTCAGCAGAGCGACCTTGATGGGATCACTCACGGCGGCCATCGAGATGTTTGGATTGCGGGTCATGGGACGGACCTTTCAGGAGACGACGACGTGAAACGACAAGTTGTGCACGCCAGGTGCCCAGGTCAACCCTGCCTATCCGGGTGGGAAAGGGGATCGAACTACGCGTAGACCCTGTCGGTTTTCCGCACAGACCTGCCTGGAAAACCGTGGGTGACCTGCCCGAAGGCTGGATGTTCGACAGCGGCCTCGGGGGCCACGATGCCTGAAGTTCCTCAGGAGATTCAGCATGGCTCAGCCCGCACTCGATGTTTTTCGCAGTCTCGACAACGCCCTTGCCGGCGCGGTCGCAATCGTCGGTCCCTCCACCGTGCACGTCTCGCGGCGACACGGAGGGGGGAGCGGCATCGTCTGGTCCGCCGATCTCGTGATCAGCGCCAGCTTCCACACTCCCGATCGAACCCAGGTCGGAATCGGGTTGGACGGCGACCTCGACCTCCGCGACGCCGAGGTGATCGGTCGCGACCCCGGCACCGACCTCGCGCTGTTGCGCGTCGCCTCCGGTGGCCTGACGCCGGCAACGTTTCGCGAGGTCGGCGAGCTCTCGGTCGGCAACCTCGCCCTCGCGATCGGCCGGCCGGGTCGCACGGTCCGCGCATCGCTGCGCGCGATCGGCGTGCTCGGTCCAGAGCTCCGCACCCACCACCACGGCAAGCTCGATCGCTACATCGAGTCGGATCGCCAGATCCCACGCGGCTTCGCGGGTGGGCCGCTGGTCGACGGCGAGGGCGCGGTGATCGGGATGAACACGCGCACGCTGCTCCGGGGCAGCGACCTCGCGGTTCCCACGATCACGCTCCGCCGCGTGATCGCCGAGCTCGAGGCTCACGGCGGTGTTCGTCGCGGCTATCTCGGCGTCGGCGCGTATCCAACGAAAGCGGGCGCGTTGATCGCGAGCCTGGAGGACGACTCTCCGGCTGCGCAAGCGGGGCTGCTGGTCGGCGATATCCTGGTCGAGCTCGACGGGACCAAGATCGAGGGACCGGACTCGCTGCGGATCGCGCTCGGTGATCGCGCCGGCGCCTCGGTGACGATCGCGTTCCTCCGCGGCGGCGTTCGCCAGCAGGTGACGGCGACGATCGGCAGCAAGTCGTGATCGCGGCGGCGTCGCCGTCGGAAGCCACCGACGACCATCTGCTCGACGCGTACTCGCGCGCGGTGGTCGACGTCGTCGAGCGGGCAGGGGCTGCCGTCGTCAGCCTCGAGGTCGGTGGCAAGATCCCGGGCACGCGCTGGCGTGCACGTGGAGGCGCCGGCTCCGGCTTCGTGGTGACGCCCGATGGTTACGTGATGACCAACAGCCACGTAGTCAGCGGTCATTCGCAGATTCGCGTGCGCACATCGGGGGGCGAGACCGTCGATGGCCGGCTCGCCGGCGACGACCCGGCGACCGACCTCGCGCTCGTGCGCGTCGATCCCGCGGCGCTGTCCGGAACCTATCTCTCCGTCGACGGCACGCTCACCCCACGCGTCGGTCAGCTCGCGGTCGCGATCGGCAACCCGCTCGGCTTCGAGTCGACGGTGTCGACCGGCGTGGTCTCCGCGCTTGGTCGCTCTCTGCACACGCGCGAGCGCGGCCGGCTGATCGACGGCGTCATCCAGCACACGGCACCGCTCAACCCCGGCAACTCCGGCGGTCCGTTGCTCGACGGTCGCGGTCGTGTGCTCGGCGTCAACACGGCGATCATCGCGCGCTCGCAGAGCATCGGCTTCGCGGTCGCCGTCGAGACCGCGGCGTGGGTGCTGTCGCAACTCCTCGCGCATGGCCGGGTGCGTCGCGCGAAGCTCGGCATCGGAGTGAGTGGCCGTCCACTCGATCGCAAGCTCGCGTATCACCACAACCTCGGTGCGTCGGCGGTGGAGGTCCAGTCGATCGAGGCTGCCAGCCCGGCCTCGCGCGCCGGCCTGAAGGAAGGAGATCTGCTCGTGCGGTTCGCGACGACCGCGGTCACCGGCGTCGAGGCGCTGCATCGCGCGCTGCGCTCGTGGCCGGCAGAGCAACCGGCCAAGCTCGGCGTGATCCGGCGCGGGACGCGGATCGCCGTCGAGATCACGCCGGTGTGGGCGAGCTAGGCTTCGACAACGCCACCAGGTCACTTCCTCTCGAGGCAGACCTCGCTCGGGCCGCCACCTTGATGGACGCAGCTCCGCCCGGGCGGGCAGGCGTAGTCGGGCTTCGGTCCGCAGGGGATCTCGCACGTCGAGCTCCGCTCGCCACCCTCGGTCGTCCACACGACGCACTTCGCCGGCGCGGCGCAATCGGGGTCGCCGATGCAGTCCTCGCCGAGCGAGCGGATGGGCGTGGGGAGTGGTGTCGGCGCAGCCTCGAGGATCGGGGCAGGCGACGGGCCGCAGGCATCGATCGCGGCCTGGTTCTGCGCGGTCACCAGACAGCGCCGGCGATCCTCGCTCCACTCGCGCTCGACGCACTCCTTCGCCATCGCATCGACGACGAGCTTGCGAGCGCACGGGCCGTAGGACCCGATGTCTTGCGTGCCGCAGGCCTTCGCGAGCTCCTGATCGATCCGAAGCTGCCGCATGTAGCGCGGGTCCGTCTCCGAGAGTTGCTCCGGAGCGATCGGCCTCGCGTAGTCGATCGAGCGCCGCGTCAGCTTCGCGACGTGCTCGACCACCGCCGGGCAGGTCAGGTCCTCGACCACCGGATCGGGCTTGCTCCCGCACGCCGCGACGCCAGCGAGCTGCAAGGCGAGCAAGCACCTTTGAGGTGTCGCGAGGAGGACGGCGAGCTTCACTTGACCGGCAGGTCGGGCACGACCTGGATGAACAGCTCGGCGAGCTGCTTCGCCGACACGCTCGTCGGACAGTCCGTCATCAGATCCGAGCCGCGCTGCGTCTTCGGGAACGCGATCACGTCGCGCATGTACTCGGCTCCGGTCATCAGCATCGCGAGGCGATCGAGGCCGAACGCGATCCCACCGTGTGGCGGCGGGCCATACTTGAACGCGTCGAGCAGGAAGCCGAACTTCGCGCGCTGATCCTCCTCGGAGATCCGCAGGGCCTTGAAGGCGCGCGCCTGGAGCTCCGAGCGATGGATCCGGATCGAGCCGCCGCCGACCTCGACGCCGTTGAGCACCAGGTCGTACGCGCGGGCGAGCACCTTCTCGGGCGCGCTCTCGAGGAGCTCCTCGTCCTCGCTGCGGGGGGACGTGAACGGGTGGTGAGCCGCCGCGATCTCGCCGTCGTCGACCTCGAACAGCGGCGGATCGGTGAGCCACATGAACTGCCACTCGCCCTTGCGGGTGAGCTCGAGCTTCTCGCCCAGGTGGAGCCGGATGCCGCCGAGCGCGGTGTTCGCGACCTTCCACTTGTCGGCGACCATCACGATCGCATCGCCGACCTGGGCGCCCGTTTTCGCGTTGACCGCGGCGCGGGACTCGTCGGAGACGCCCTTGAGCCCCTGCCATGCACCGCCCTCCTGGAGGCGCACCGTGGTCACACCCTTGAGCCCGAACTGCTTGCCGAAGTTCGGCAGCTCGTCGATCAGCGCGCGCGTGAACTTCTCGTTCTTCGGGATGCGCAAGGCCTTGACGATGCCGCCACCCGCGATGATGCCCTCGAAGATCTTGAAGCCGCTGGTCTTGAATTCCTCGGTGACGTCGCACAGCGTCAGATCGAGGCGGAGATCCGGCTTGTCGACGCCGTACTTGTCCATCGCCTCGGCGTACCCCATCCGCCGTAGCGGGAGCTTCAGCTCGATGCCGAGCACTTCCTTCCACAGCGTGGCCATCAGGCCTTCCATCGTGGCCTGCAGGATCTGCTCGTTGACGAACGACATCTCGATGTCGATCTGGGTGAACTCGGGCTGCCGCTCGTTGCGTAGATCCTCGTCGCGGAAGCAGCGCACGATCTGGAAGTACCGCTCGTAGCCCGCGACCATCAGCAGCTGCTTGAAGATCTGCGGCGACTCGGCGAGCGCGTAGAAGTTGCCGGGGTTGAGCCGCGAGGGAACCAGGAAGTTCCGCGCGCCGCCCGGCGTGTACTTCACCATGAACGGCGTCTCGATCTCGAGGCATCCGTGGTCGGACAGGTACCGCCGCGTGGTCTGGTAGAGCTGCGAGCGCAGGATCAGGTTCCGCTGCAGGGCAGGGCGCCGCAGATCGAGGTACCGGTGCCGCAGGCGCACGCTCTCGCCGGCGTCGGTGTCGTCGTCG
>JANNBP010000546.1:0-3575 GCA_031385555.1 Deltaproteobacteria bacterium
CACGTGCACGTGCTCGTGCACGATCCGGCGTCCGTCTACGCCGCCTGCCGATCGAACCAGGCGCTCGGAGCCTGTCGCCCTCTTGACGACCAGAGCACGAGCACGAGCGAACCTAGATCTTTGGCCTCGCCTTGACCGGCGCCCCTGCGAGCATGCCCTTGACCGGCGCATCCGGCGCCTTGCCCTTTGCGCTCAGGAAGCCGAACACCGCCCCCGAGATGCCACCGAGGACGTGGCCGAGCTGCGAGATGTTGTCCTTGTCGAACGCCTTCATCACCTCGCCGCCGATGTAGATCACGGCGACCGCGATGAACGTCAGCGGGATCTCGCCCTGCCGGATGTTCGCGGTCGACGCGAGCAGGATCATCATGAACACGATGCCGCTCGCACCGAGCGTGCGATCGCCGAGTGCGACATCGATCAGCCCGGAGAACAGCGCCGTGATCAGGATCATGATCAGCAGCGACAGCGAACCGAAGCGCTCCTCGAGGATCGGCCCGAGCAACAGGATCAGCATGAAGTTGCCGATCAGGTGATCCCATCCCGAGTGCCCGAGGATGTGGGTGACCAAGCCGACCCACGCCGCGGTGCCCTCGAGATTTCCATGCGTCGCGAACCACTCCTGGTTGACGGACTTCCCGAGGAGCTGGACCACCACCGCCAGGATCGCGAACGTCAGAACAACGGGTGCGTTGTAGCTGATGCGGAATTTAGCCACGTCGAAGGCTAGCACGCGACTTGCGAGAACCCGGTGGGCTTGCCATGGTTGGCCTCTATGGCGACCGTCGAGATTAATTCCGACAACTTCAAGGACACCATCGAAAAGCCCGGCATCGTCCTGCTCGATTTCTGGGCGGAGTGGTGCGGCCCCTGCCGCGCGTTCGCGCCGGTGTTCGAGAAGGCCTCCGAAACGCACAAGGACGTGACGTTTGGCAAGATCGACACCGAGGCGCAGCAAGAGCTCGCCGGTGCCGCGCAGATCCAGGCGATCCCCACGTTGATGCTGTTCCGCGATGGCGTGCTGCTGTTCCGCGAATCGGGCGCGTTGCCGCCGGCCGCGCTCGAGGAGCTGGTCTCGCAAGCCAAGGAGCTCGACATGGACAAGGTCCGTGAAGAGATCAAGAACCACTCACACGAGCAGCACGAGCACGGCCCCGGCTGCGATCACGATCACTGACCAGCTTCGGTAGACGAAGCCGTTCGCCGAGGTCGCATCCGGGGTCGGCGACGAAGCCGTTCGCCGAGGTCGCATCCAAAATCGGCGACGAAGCCGTTCGCCGGGTCGCATCCAAAATCGGCGACGAAGCCGTTCGCCGGCCTGAACGGTGACGCGATCTCGCCATGCATCGCAGTGCGCCTCGGTATCTTGCTCTGGGCCTCGGAAGGACGCGCTCGCCCTGCGGTCCCGCGCGCACCGAGACGCGCCGGTCGCCACCGCGTTTGCGCAAGGCACGCCTCCGCCACGGGGTTGCACGCCCGATCGAACATGGACGCGATCGCAGCGCGACCGTCACGCCTCGTGCGCGCGTTACCGCAACGGGCGAGAGCGCGCCCTTCCTCGGAAGCCCCGAGGAGCTTGGGGCCAAGAAACGATCGCCGAGGAGACCGCCACCATGTTCATCGCCTACGAGATCGCGAAGCAACTCATCGTCTCACTTCGCCCCGTCGTTCCCATCCTTCAGGAAAACGATCGCGAGCTCGCTGACCAGCTCAAGCGTGCAGCGCAGAGCGTGTTGCTCAACCTGGCCGAGGGCCAGAAGTTCGAGAACGGCAACCGGAGAAAACACTACGAGATCGCGCAGGGCAGTGCCAACGAGGTCAAGGCCGCGCTCGATGCCGGAGAGGCGTGGGGCTGGCTCGTGACGCGGGGCGAGGAACGAGCCTTGCTCGACCGCTTGCTCGCCGTCCTCTGGAAGCTGACCCATTCACCTTCCATTGCAAAGCCCGACCGCCGCACGCGGCTCGGTCGCTAGCTGTACCCTCGACAGATGCCCAACGCTCGCGCGAAGGTCGTGAACGGCAAGATCGTGCCCCGCGCAAAGTTTCCTGAAGCAACGAAGCTCGTACCGGTCGTCGACGAGCCCCAGCCCGAGATCGAGTTGAATGACGAGGATGTGCTGACGATCGCTCGGGCGCGCGTTTCGATCCGAGCCGGTCGAGGTCTGTCGATGAACCGCTTGAGAAAGTTGCTCGAGAAGTCCTGAGAGCGCCTGTGGATGCCAGCGTTCGTAGGGTGATCGCGGCCGAGACCACCAACGTCGCGAAGAGCTCAGCGAGCCATCTCCAACAACGTGACCCGTTGACGACGGCGTCAGCACGCAGCGAGACGTGCGTGCATCTCCGGTGATCGGTGCGGATCCCGCGAAGGCTGCGGCGCTGCGTAGCGGGGACGCCTCCGTGTCGACGCAGACCGGTGCGCTTTCGTATAGTTATCCGATCCAGGTGCCGCCCGGACGACAGGGTATGGCGCCGTCGCTCGCGTTGACCTATTCATCGCAGGCTCCGTTCTACGGCGGCATCGCGTCCGGTTGGTCATTGCCGATCGGGATGATCCGCAAGGACACCTCGCGCGGCACGATGGCCGCCGGGACCGATAACCGATTCATGGTCGGTGAGTCGCGGCTCGTCGAGATCATCGAGCCCGTGGAGTTGCGGGGACCGGACGTGCTGAAGACCTATCGCATCGCCAACGGCGATACCAGCTACACGCGCTTCGAGCGCTTGATCCCGAGCGCAGCAGCACGCTGGCGAGCACGGGCCGCCGACGGCTCGATCAGTTTGTACGGGGAGACCGGTCTCATCACCGACAAGTGCGAGGTCGACGACTTCTACGCGCCACTGACTCGCTCGACAGATGTGTTCGGGAACGCGATCAAGTACGAGTACAGCGGCAACATCAACGCGGAGTGCCGGATCACGAGGATCACGTGGGGGCAGAACGCCATCGCCGCGATGCCGAACCCATTCGCGCAGGTCGCATTCAACTGGACATCTGGCACAGATTGCGTGGGATCGTCGCAGTTCAGGAGCGGAGGCCAGCTCGACTACCGTACCGGGCGACTCGTCGTCACCGGTGCGAGCAAGCTGACGTCGGTCGTCGCGACAGCGTTTGCTCCCGGATCGAGCACGCCGGATCACACGCGGACCATCAGTCTCAACTACACCGGCGACAGTTGCGGTGGGTCAGCATCCCCCGTGCGTCTGCTCACGTCGATCCAGGAAACCGCCGTCGGCATCGACTCGCCGAGCGTGGCGCTGCCGCCCGTGACCTTCACGTACGGCGATCCGGCCGTCATTCTGAACACGGCAGGAACAGGAGGCTCGCCTTGGTTCAACCTGGGGTGGGGCAAGCGCTTCAACGAGGATCGCTCGCCGACAGTTGAAGCGATGATGATCGACATCGACGGCGACGGCCTGCTCGATCGGCTCGAGAACACCTCGAACCCGGCGGCGGACGGGCAGTGCAAGGCAAACTGGATGCGCAACCAGGGCCCCGGAGCAACGCCCTCCGCGATGCCAAACTTCGCGGGCTACTTCCCGATCGCGTTGCCGAGGCTTCCGTGGCTCGGCTCCGC
>JANNBP010000575.1:0-13478 GCA_031385555.1 Deltaproteobacteria bacterium
CAAGCTCGGCGTCCCGGTGCACGTGATCGGCGTCGGTCCCGCACCGGCGCGTGGCGTGCTCTCGCAGATCGCCGCCTCGACCGGCGGCACCGTGCGCTACGCGATCCCGGGCGACGATCTCGCGGCGCTCGCGAAGGCCACACTGTCGGACCTCGCCGCCGCGCCGGCACCGCTCAGCGTCACCTGGGGAACCCTGCAAGCGAGCGATGTTGTCCCCGGGACGCTACCTCGGCTCGGTGCTGGTCAGGCGATCGTGGTGCTCGCGCGCGTGCGCAGAGCGGTCGCGGCGAATGGCCGGGCGCGCGGCGAGCTGTTCTCGATCGATGCGCTGCCCCTGCGCAAGCCGCTCGAGGGTGCGACCACGCCGATGGGGCCCCTCGCGCGGCGCTGGGCGCGCAACCGCCTCGACGAGCTGATCGCGTCGCGCGCGACGGGTGAGGTCGTCGCCGCGCACGCGATCCGCTACGGCCTGGTGTCGCCGTACACGTCGATGGTCGCCGTCGGCGACGAGGTGATCGTACAGGGTGGCGTCAGGCGTAGCATCGCGGTGCCGGTCTCGGTGCCCGCAGGCATGAAGTGGCAGCAGGTCAAGAAGGAGACCACTGTCGATCGCAACGCCGTCGATCAGCGCGTGACCAAGGAGAAGGGTGGCAAGGACGCGGGTGGCGAGGGCCTCGCGAACAAGCCCGTCGTGACGAAGCCGATCAAGCCGGCCGATCCGATGGTCGCCCGCAATGGAACAAAGGCGCCGGCGAAGGTCGAGCCGAAGGCCGAACCGAAGAAGCCGATGAAGAAGACCGAGGGTCCGGACAGCAAGCCGGCGCCCGACAAGCGCCCGCCGACGCAGCAGAGCGGCAAGCTCGACGCCGATTACGCCAAGAACACCCCGGTGACGAACGCTCCCATGCCAGCACCCGATGACGGTGACGACAAGCCGAGCAAGACCCGCAAGAAGCCAGCACGCGACGACAGCGAAGAGTCGAAGACGGCCGACGTTGAAGAAGACGGCGTCCGCGCGCAGCCGCGGTCGCTGTCGCTTCGTGACACGGGCGGCGCTGACTTGGAGTCGGTCGTGACCGCGTCGTCCAACGGTCGTCGCAAGCGATGGCGAATCGCCGGCTCACTCGGCGGCGGGCTCGTGCGCTCCGGTGGCGAGGTGACCTCGCTGCTCACGGCGGGCGCGCGCCTCGAGCTCCGCGTCGGCCGTCGCACGCTCGCCGGCTTCGACAGCGCGTTGTGGCTCGTCGATGGCGACCCGCGCGGGCAGGTGCTGGTGTCGGCGGCGACGCTGGTCACGCGCTGGGTCGAGCTCGGCTCCGGCGTCGGCGTCCAGTTCGGCGAGGGCACCGGCCCGGCCCTCAGCCTCAGCCTGCGTTACCACTTCCCGTTCGCACCGCATGGTGCGCTGTTCCTGCGCTACGACGGCAGCTACCTGTATCGCGACGACACGCGACGCGGTCAGTCCTCGGGGACCGCCGGCCTCGAGTGGTCCTTCTAGGCGCAGCCCTCTTCGAATTTCGAGCAGGCATTGGTTGCAAGCTTGTTGCCGCAACGACCACCGCTCTGAACGCATTTGTTGGTGGCGGTATCCGGCGCCTTCGCAGGCGAAGCGGATCCGCTGCCAGTCTCTGTTTGGGAAGATGGAGTGGGAGTCGCGGTCAATGCAACTGCGAGCAGAGATTTCACAGGACGGATGGTTACCGGGGAACCTTCGATTCAACCGCGGGTTGGTTTCTCGATCGAGGAAATCCGCATCTCGAGTTGCACCTGATGTATGGACGCTCGGACCGAGACATCGACCGCCGTCGTAGTAGAACGCTCCCGTGCGCAACATCCGGCTCATCGTCGAGTACGACGGCAGCTCGCTGCACGGCTGGCAACGCCAGGCGAACGCGCCGACCGTGCAGGCGCACCTCGAGACCGCGCTCGCGGAGCTGCTCCAGCACGAGGTCACGGTGGCCGGCGCCTCGCGCACCGATGCGGGTGTGCACGCGCGCGGTCAGGTCGCGGCGTTCAAGACGGAGCGCACGATCCCGCTGCACGGCATTCGTCGCGCGCTCAACTCGATGCTGCCGGAGATGATCGCGATCAGCGAGGCGCGCGAGATGCCCGAGGACTTTCATCCGCGGTTCTCGGCGACCGGGAAGCACTATCGCTACACGATCCTCGCCCAGCCGGATCGCTCCCCACGCTGGCGCGGTCGCGCGTGGCACCAACCCGATACGCTCGATCTCGAGGCCATGCGGGCAGGCGCGGCCGTGCTGATCGGCGAGCACGACTTCGCGGCGTTCCGGGCGGCCGGCTGCACCGCCAAGACGACCATCCGCCGGATGGAGTCGGTGGTGATCGCGAAGGACGGCGGGCTGCTCACCGTGGACGTCCGGGGGAACGCGTTCCTGCGGATGATGGTGCGGATCCTCGTCGGGACCCTCGCCGAGGTCGGCTCCGGGAGGTTCACTCCCGCGCAAGTGGCCGAGATCCTTGCATCGAAGGACCGAACACGGGCCGGAAAGACAGCGCCCGCCCATGGGCTGGAGTTGATGGAGGTCCGCTACGATGGCACCCGGCCAGGGCCAGCCCGGCCAACCCAGGAAGACCTGTAAGATGCGGTCCCTACGCGGCGTTGGATAGGTGTCTGTGGCTTCCGAACCAGCAGGCGATCAGCAACGTGAGCTCGACCAGGAGCAGCGGCTGGTCGAGGAGGCACAGCGCGGCAACCTCGACGCCATGCGCCCCATCCTCGAACGCTACGCCCAACCCCTCTACGGGACGGTGATCCTCCCGCGCCTCGGGGACACCGCGTCGGCGGAGGAGGTCCTGCGCGACACGCTCGCGACCGCGGTCGAGAAGATCAATCGGTTCACCTGGCAGGGGAAGTCGATCTATCCGTGGCTGCGGCAGATCGCGATCAACAAGGTCTTCGACGTCCACCGCCAGAGCAAGCGGTCGCGCCGGCTCGCCGATGCGCTGGTCCACGAGGTGCCGAGCGAGAGCGATCCGACGACTCACGCCGATGCGCAGCTGATGGCCGATCAGGAGCGCCGCTCGCATCGCGATCGGATCGACGACACGATGGGGTTGCTCCAGGAGCGCTATCGCACCGCGATCGAGCTCCGGCTGGTGCAAGAGCTGTCGCGCGAGGAGTGCGCGAAGCGGCTGAGCGTCACGATCGGCACGTTCGACGTGCTGCTGTTCCGCGCGGTCCGCGCATTCCGCAAAGCATTCGGCGAGCGCGATCCGAAGGCAGGTGCCTCATGAAGACTGACGACGATGACTTCCTGACCGGCGACGTGCCGGATCCCGATGCCGAGCCCACCGCCGCGGAGCTCGCCCACGCAAAGGCGTTCGCGGACCTCGTCGATAAGACGCTCGCGAGCGGGCGGATGCCGCCGGCGATGTCGACCGACGATCGCGCGCTGCTCGAGGTCGCCACGGTGATCCGCGCGACGCACGGGGCCCTGCCACTCGCGCCGAGCAAGCAGCGCTCGGTGGTCGAGGATGCGCTCCGCCTGGCGATCGGCGGCGGCAACGCGGCGACCAGCCTGTCGGGTGCCCCGGTGATTCCGATCAAGCGGCGCTGGTTGCCGTGGGCCGTCGCGAGCGCCACGTCCCTGGTCGCCGCGGCCGCGATCGTGCTGCTCGTGATCCGCAAGCCGCAGGTGCCCGTGCTGCCGAACGCACCCACGGCCTCGATCCCGCTCGAGTGGAAGTCGCGTCCGACCGACGCGTTGATCGGTCAGATCTCGAGCGAGTGCGAGGTGGCGCGGTTGGCTCGCCCGCCAACCGCCCCAGCTCTCCATTCTTCGGACTTGGGACCCGCGATCGAGTGCGCGAAAGAGGCGACCGTGAAGACCAGCGCGCGAATCGACACCATCTTCTCTGACCGGCTCGCGGGCTATCGCGACCGCCGCTTCGGGGGGAAACGATGAAGAAATCATACCTCTGGGTGATCGGCGTCGTCGCCGCGTTCACGATCGGAATGTCGTGCTCGTCGTCGGTCGAACAGCCCGACAAGACCGGCAAACCCACGCCGAGCGTGACGAAGACTCCAGACGCCGACGACGTGATCGACGAGCAGCTGATGATCGCCCTCGGCCAGGCGAAGAATTTTCACTACAAGGCCAAGGTCTACATGACCGATGGCAAGGTCACCGAAGCGATCGCCGCGGTCCGCCAGATCCTGTCGCTGCGGTTCCCGGCGAACGCGCCCGAGGCAGACGACGTACGCAACGATGCGCGTGCGCTGCTCGCGAGACTACTGCTCAGCCAGAACCAGACCGATGAAGCCATGCGCGTGGTCGAGGAAGGCCTCGCAGCCGTGACGCGCGAGAGCTTCTTCGTCGCCAACCTCTACACGGTCAAGGGCGAGATTCACTACGCGCGCGCGAGTGCCGCGGGCAGCGGTGACGCGAAGTCGATCGAGGACAAGCGGGCGGCGATCGAGGCTCTCGACAAGTCGATCAAGATCAACGAGACGCTACAGAAGCAGCTGGAGCGGCAGTGAAGGGCATCCTCTCCGGGCTGCTGCTCGCCACGCTCGTGCTGTCATGCGCGGTCGGGGGCAGTCGTCCGGCCGAGAACCGCATCGACAAGATGAACGAGATCACCGCGCTGTGGACGCAGATCCGACAGTTCCGCGCCGACATGAACCTGCCCCTCGATCCTGCGAGCTCGATGCTGGTCGAGTTCAAGAACAAGTCCGTCAAGGATGCCCAGCGCGTCTGCGCCGACAATCACGCCGTGCCGAAGCCCTGCGAGGATACCTGCACCTTGTCGGGGCACATCTGCGAGAACGCCGATCTGATCTGCCGGATCGCCGACGAGCTGGGTGAGAACGATCGCGCACAGGAGAAGTGCACGAGCGCGAAGGCGTCGTGTCGCGAAGCCAAGCAGCGCTGCTGCAACTGCAGCACGAAGCCGCCGGTCGTCGAGCCAGCTATCGTGGAGCCCGCATGAGCCCGATCAAGGAGACCGTCGGAGCGCTCGGCGTCGGCGTCGCGATCGCGGCGATCGTGGCGTGCGGTGGCGGCAGCTACAAGACGGCCACAGCACCCCCGACCGCGGGTCCCAGCGTTCCGGGCATGGCGAGCGATCCGAAGGCGCGGATCACCGAGCTCGACAGCAAGATCAACACCGAGTTCGCGAAGCTCCAGGCAGGTCCACGCCCAGATCTAGCACCCTCCGTCGCCGCGAATCTCTGCCCGGCGCCACCCTGCACGACGGCGGAGACGCTGGCCGTGAAGCCGAGCGACGACCCGACGTGCACGCATGGCGATAGCCAGACGTGCAAGGACACATGTCAGATCGCCGATGCGATCTGCGATGCCGCGACCAAGATCTGTGGCATCGCGGCGGAGATGAACAACGACGCGTGGGCGACCGAGAAGTGCGCGAGCGGCAATGCCAGCTGCGAGAAGTCGCGTGGCAAGTGCTGCGGCTGCTCGTGATCGTCCGCTAACGGGACGACGTTGAGCTCGGCGGCGGCGCGAGCGGCCGACTCTAGAGTAGGTACCGAACTGCGACGCCTGCGACTGCTGACGATACAGTGTAGGCGTAGGGCCTGGGCTATCGGCGCGGCGGGCGACACGCAAGTGGTTGGGCCGCATCGGGTCCGCGCTCGCAGGTTCCCGACAGCGAGCGCTCTCCGAGCGTGAACGAACAGGTGTCTCCCTGCTTCGCGCTCGCGCACGCGGACACGGCTTCCGGTGGAGGTGGTGGTGGTTGATCAGGGCGACACGCGAGTGCGCTGCCATCGGGCGGCGACTCGCACGTGCCGGAGAGCTGATGGTCGCGATGTGCGAACGAGCAGCTATCTCCACGCTTGGCTTTCGCACACGCATCGATCGCTTCCTGCGGCGGCTTCGGCGGTGGCCGGGGCCGATCAGCAGCGGCGATCGCGAACGGGATCACGAGAGCAGTGAACGCGGCAACGAGGAGCTTCATGGCCTCGACGCTCGGCGATCCAGGTCTCCCCGCGATGTCTCGTCCGTTGCGGGTTGTTTCAGCGCGCGCTCGTAGCGGAGCAGGAGTGGCGTCGACGAGATGCCGTGAACGAAGATGCTCAGCGAGATCACCGAGATGGTGAGCGCAGTGATCTCCTCGGCGAGGGGACCGCCAAGGCCATGCTCGAGGCTGTAGCCGAGGTAGTAGAGGCTGCCAATGCCGCGAATCCCGAACCAGGCCATCATCCAGCGTTGCGAACGCGAGGTCGGGGTGACCACCAGCAGCAGCGAGGCGAGCGGGCGGATGACGAGGAAGATCACCGCTGCGAACGGAATCGCTCTTGTGTCCCAATGAGTAGAGAGCGCGACGCCGACTGCCACGATCATGGTGAACTCGACGAGCCTCTCGATCGTGTCGCCGAACGACAGCGTCTCGGAGACCAGCACGCCGGCGGCGACCGCCGGTTGCTTGAACGCGTCGCGATCGTTTTGTGCGGCGACCATCTGCTCGGCGGGCGGATGCTCGACGGTCGCGCCTCGATGCTCGGGATGCGGTGACTCGCGCACGACCGCGACTTCCGCGGCGCGGAGACCGACGCCAGCCGCAAACACGGAGAGGAATCCCCACGCGCCGATCAGTTCGGCCGCGACGTACGCGACGCCGATCAGCGCGAGCGCGAGTAGATCATTCGGTGCGCTGGTCTCGCGATGCTTCGTGCGGAGCCAGATCGCGAGCTTGCCGATCAGCTTGCCGAGGATGTAGCCGAGACAGAGTGCGGTGGGAATCGCCCACAACAAGCGGTGTGCGGCCCAACTCGCGATCCACGTCCCGGCGCCGTCGTGCCTCCCGGCGGTCAGGGCGAGGACGACGAACGGGAACGCGCTGCCATCGTTGAGCCCCGCTTCACCCGAGAGGCCGTAGCGCATGAGGTCGCGGTCGCGCGCGTCGGAGACGGTGACCGTCGAGGCGATCACCGGATCGGTGGGGGCGAGCATGGCACCGAGCAGCAACGCACCGGCGAAGGGGAGACCGAGCGCCAGATGCGCGACCGCGGTGATGCCGGCGATCGTCAAGATCATCACGGGACCGGCGAGGATGATCGCGGCTCGCCACGCTGGATCGGACGGCCGCAGCCGGAGCTTGAGGCCGCCTACGAACAGCGCGATCACGATCGCGACCTCGGTGATGCGCTCGAGCAGGAATGCGTTGTCGACGAGATCGAGCGAGATCACGTCCACACCCAGGGGACCGATGACGACGCCGACGATCAGGTACAGGGCCGAGGTCGTGATGGGGAGGTCTCGGACGTAGCTCGAGACGAGGGCCATCAGCAGCAACAAGCCACTGACGAACGCCATCCAGCCGAGAAAGCTCACCCGGCCGGTGTAGCAAGCTGCACGCCACCACCAACGACCGCCGGCTACGTTAGGGTCGGGATACGCACGCGGACCGTGGTGCCGGCGCCCACCTCGCTTGTCACATCGATCGTTCCAGCGTGGGCTTCGACGATCCGCTTGGCCAGTGTCAGGCCGAGACCGACCCCACCGGTCTCACGTGACCGGCTACGATCGCCGCGGAAGAACGGCGTGAACACGCGCGGCAGATCCTCGCCGGAGATCCCGATGCCGCGATCCTTGACCACGAAGCACACGCGGTCCCCGTCGCGCCCGACGGTCAGGTCGATCGAGGTGCCCCGGTCGGGCGAGTACTTGTGTGCGTTCTCGAGCAGATTGTCGATCACGCGGCGGAACAACACCGGATCCGCGTCGATCGCGGGGAGCTCCTTCGCCACGGTCATCGTGAACGGCCGCTCGGGGTGGCGCTGGCGCATCCGCGACGCCGAGGCGTCCGCGATCGACGAGGGCTCGAGGACCGCCTTGCGCAACGGCAACGTGCCGGCGACCTCGGCGCGCATCGCGGTGAGGATGTCGTCGACGATCTCCTCGAGCTCGCTGACATCGACCGCGATCTCCGAGAGCGCGGCTCGCGCGGCTTCGGAGTCGCCCTCGCCGGCGAGGTCGAGTGCGACCCCGATGCGAGCGAGTGGGGTGCGCAACTCGTGTGCGACATTTGCGAGCAGCTCCTTCTCGGTGACGAGCAGCGCCTCGATGCGATCCGCCATCTCGTCGATCCGGTTGCCGAGCACACCGATCTCGTCGGAGCGCTCCAGCTTGCTGCGCGCCGACAGGTTGCCGCTGCCGAGCGCATGGGCCGTCTCGGTCAGCCGATCGATCGGTCGCAGGATCCAGCGCGCCGTGATCAGGGCGCCGAGCACGAGGATCGTGAAGCCGCAGATCAGGACGAGGATCGGCCCCGTCAGCCCGGGAGGATCGCCGTTGACGCCGCGCGCGATCATGAAGCCGGCCCCGTCGTGAACGTGGACGCGCAGCAGCATGCGATGCGGGCTGCCTTCATCGAGGAGGATGATCCGCGGCCCGCGGCGCTCGTCGGGTGGTGAGCCTCCGGGTTTGCGTGGGGACCTCCGTCCGGCCCACGGGGACCGTCGGGGCCGCGACCCTCACCGAACCCACCGGGTCCTGGCCCACCGAAGCCCTGTCCAGAGAACGCGCCCCCAGGAGGCCGCCGCGGCGGACCCCGCCGCTCCGGGATCGCGAGCGGCGGATCGACGTTGGTCGCCACTAGCTGGCGGTTCTCGTCGTAGATCGACGCCTCGATCCGATGATCGCGCAGCGAGGCGAGCTCGGTATCGAGCTTGCTCTGATCGTCCGTGGAGTCCTCGAGCCGCTGGATCAGCGACTGCACGAGATAGTCCTCGGGACGCGCGGGCTCGTGCGGGCCTTCGGCGATGAAGATCACGATCGCCGTGATCGCGAGCAGCAGCATCTGCACCACGCCGATCACCACCAGACGCGATGCGAGCGATCTCATGTCTCGCCCGGCGTCAGCACGTAGCCGACACCACGGATGGTCTTGAGCAGCCGCGGATTGCGCGGGTCCTCTTCGATCTTCTGGCGCACGCGCGAGACCACGACATCGATCGACCGATCGAACGCCTCGTCGGCGGTGCCGTGGAGCAGCTGGAGCAGCTGCTCGCGGCCGAGCACGCGACCCGCGCGCTGGGCGAGCACGTGGACGAGCTGGAACTCGGCGGTGGTCAGCGACACGGGCTTGCCGCGCACGCTGATCTCCATCGTGGTCGCGTCGATCACGATCGTGCCGCACTCGATGCGCTCGGCGCGGGGCCCCGATTCACCGCGGCCACGCCGCGCCTGGGCGCGGATCCGTGCCACCAGCTCGCGCGACTGGAACGGCTTGCCGACGTAGTCGTCGGCGCCGCCCTCGAGCCCGATCACGCGGTCCGCTTCCTCGGTGCGCGCGGTCACCATGATGATCGGGACGTCGAGCTTGCTGCGCAGCTGGCGGCAGACTTCGACGCCATCGACACCGGGCAGGTTGAGATCGAGCAGCACCACGTCGGGCCGCAACCGCACCACCTCGGCGACCGCGAGATCGCCGCGCGTCACGAGGTGCACCGTGATCCGGTGTGACGTCAGGTACTGCGTCGTCAGCCGCGCGAGCCGCTCGTCGTCCTCGACGTAGACGATCGCGATGTCGGAATCAGCCGTCACTCGACGAGTATTCGCCCATCCTGGCGGTCCAGGTGCGCTGGAAATATCCCGAAACATGTACAGTCTCGGCGTGCGTCTGGTCGCGGTCTGCCTCCTGGCATGCGGAACTGCGCAGGCTGGTGGGCTGGTCGTCACGAGCTCGCCCCGCTCGATCGGGCGGGCTGGTACGGCGACGGTCGGCGATGACGGCGGCGGCGCGTTGCTCGCCAACCCGGCGGCGATCGCGCGGCGCGCGGGCAAGCGCGGCGAGGTCGGCATGGTGTTCGTCGACGACGAGCTCGACTGGCAGAGCGCCACCGCCGGCGCACCGTCGGTGCACGACCAGGCGCCCTCGAGCGTCGCTCCTCACGCCGCCGCGTTCGGCTCCGCCGGCGACTGGACGTTCGGCCTCGCGGTGATGACGTCGGCGGTCTCGGATCGCTCGCTGCGCCGGCCGACCGATATCGCCGATCCGTCGAACATCGACGTCGCCTTCGACTTCCGCTACGCGGGCATCGCCGGTGGCGTGCGCCGGGACACGGTGACCGCCGGCCTCGCGCGCCGGTTCGGAGATTCGCTCGCACTCGGCGTCGCGGTCGGCGCGTCGCGCGTCTCGGTGATCGAGATCCGCCGGTTGTGGGCCGGGTTCTCGGGTCGCGACGACATCGGCAGCGCGCTCAACGATCTGGAGATCGGGTTCGAGGGCGCCGATGCGTTCGTGCCATCGCTGGTCGGCGGCTTGCTGTTCATCGCCGAGGACTCGCCGCTCGAGCTCGGTGCGTCCCTCGCGTGGGTCGATCGCGCGCGGATCTCCGCCGATGTCCTCGCGATCGGCACGCGCCCGATGGGGCCGTCGTCGTCGCCCGACAAGAGCCACGCGGTGCTCGACTACCAGTTCCCGCTCACCGCACGCGCCGGTGCGCGCTACGTCGGCTCGCGGTTCGTCGCCGAGCTCGGGGGCGAGGTCGCGCTCGCGCGGCGATCTGCGCAAGATACAGCGTGGAAGATCCAGGGCATGCAGGTGATCGACGGCCCGTCGGGCGCGACCGCGGATCTGACCAGCGTGCCGTCGCGGATCTCGCTGCGTACGCACGGCGCGATCCGCGGCTCGGTCGATGTCGAGATGATCGAGGGCTTCTTGTGGGCGACCGCGGGCTTTGCACACGTGACCGGCAGCGTCACCAAGCAGAAGCAGTCACCGACGTTCGGCGATCTCGGCGGCGAGACGCTCGGCCTCGGGATCGAGGGCAAGGCCGCGGGCTTCACCTTCACGCTCGGCTGGTCGCGAACCTGGGCGACCTCGCGCAAGGTCGATCAGTCGTCGCTCGTGCTCGACAATCCCTTCGCGAGCGGCGATGCGCAGGTGCCCGCGGGTCGCTACGACGGATCGATCGATCAGATCGGCATCCTGATCGACGGCGAACTAGATCCCGACTAGGGAACCGAGCTTCGTGCTGCCGACCGGCTCTGCCCCTACAACACCGCGGAATTCATGGCCGACGTTTCGCCGCCGTTGAGACCCAGGAGCGTGCCCCCCACGATTCGAGGCGCGATCTCGACCTAGAGGCTACCGAGGACCGCGATGCCGATCAGCGTCAGGTGTCCGAGGATGAACAAGCGGATGTCGCGCACGACGCGGGAAAGAGCAGGGTTCATGCCCGGCTAACCAACGAAAAGCTCTTGGTGTCGCACCGGCTTGTCGGGTTGCCAGGCAGCCGGATTGCCTTACAGCAGACAGCTCGGCGTGGCCTCCGACGTGCCGGTCAGGATGTTCTGGACCTGGACGAGCTCGCGGTTCCAGTAGCAGAGCGTGTCGGCCATGAAGAGGTAGCCGTACTGATAGAACGTCTGATTCTCGGTCGGGCCGGTCAGCTTCGCACCCAGCCCGTCGTGCAGATCGCCGTGGCGGCGGGTCACCACCTGCTGCGCCGCACCGAGCAACGAGCGCGCACGAGTGAGGTCCTCCGTCGCAGTCGCGTCGTCACCGATCAGCTTGTTCAGCGTCGCAGTGTAGAGGTGGATGATGTAGTCGACGCGCAAGCGATCCATCGTCGCGCCGTCGCGTAGCTCGCGCGTCCACCGGGTGTCGGGGAGATCGAGTGCGAGGAGCTCGGCCTCGAGATCCTCGATCTGCGTGCGGTACGCGATCAGCGGCTCGATCACGTCGGCCTGGAACGCACCGCGCGCCGACGGCTCGGAGTCTTCGAGATCCTCGAACGTCACGCGATCGGGCTGTGACACGATGTCGAGGCGGCGCCCGGCATCGATCGCGAGATCGCGACCCGCGACGTACTGGATCAACCGGCCGAGCATCAGGTGCTCGCGCTGGATCTCGATCAGCTTCGCAACCGATGCCGTCGCCGGGCCGAGATCGCCCGAGAACTCCGCCGCGATCAAGTCGGTCGAGGTCGCCGGGCGCTCGTAGCTCGCGCGCAGCGCGGTGACGTCGTGCAGCCAGTAACCCCACTCCCACCCCGACGAGAACAGCATGTGATTGTCGAGCTTGCCGCACCCGGGTTCGGCGTCGAGCATCTCGAGATCGAGCCAGCGGTTGTGCACGTAGAGCGGGAGGTACTGCGGCACCGAGTTGTCGAACGCGACCCAGTACGCGGTCTCGGGCTGATACGCGTGCGGCTTGCCGCTGCACATCCGCTCGAGGAGGAACTCGCGATGCGCGCTGAAGTCCTCGCTCTGGTACGCGCCGCCGGCGGTCTCGTACAGGTTGTAGAACATCACCGTGTGGACGTCGGGGATGATCGCGGGATCGGCGAACTTGACGAGGAAGTAGTAGATCAGCTCCTCGCCGTTGAAGTTGACGATCTGCTCGGCACCGACGTGGACGAGCGCGTGCATCTCGGCCTGCGGCGCCGCGACCGCGAGTTGGTTCTTGACCTCGTTGATCGAATCGATGAACGCCTGCGGCTCGGAGTTGAAGAACTCGCCGAACGACAGGTCGTAGACGTCGAACGGCAGATCCTGCGTGATCGCCGGCAACCGCTCGGCGATCTGCGGCGCGACCGGATCCTTCTCCTCGTCGACCAGGTCGTACGCGAGCTGGAGGTTCGCCGCGCCGAACAGCTGGATGTTGAGCCCGACGCGAACTCCGCGGAGGTGCGCGTAGTCGATGATCTCGCGCGTGAACGGCTTCCATGCCGCGTGGCGGGTCGGGTCGAGGATGTCGTCGAGTGCGACCCACTGCACGTAGTTGCCGCGGTTCTTGATCAGCCAGTCGATGATGCGGTGGGCGTCGGCCGTGTTCTGCGCGCTCGGCTCCCAGAACGCGAAGTACGGCTCGATCGGATGCAGCGTGTGGAGCTGGAGGCCGCGCACGCGGATCTCCGGGCGATGGATCTCGGTATCGACCGTGCCGATCGCGACCGTGTTCGGCGTCAGCGTGTCGTACGGGTGGCGGAACCGGAAGCCCATGGTCTCGAGCGCCGCCGTCGCACCGTACTGCGCGCCGAGGACATCGCTCGCTGCGACCGTGATCTCGTTCTCGCTGTTCTTCGCGAGCTGATACGCCTGCGCGGGCAGCGCCGGATCCTCGACCACGGTGATCGAGAAGCCGTCGTCGACCTCCGCATCCAGCGCGCCGACGTGGAGCGGGAACGCCGTGGCCTTCGCGTATTCGGTCAGCGCGGGCTCGAACGTCGGGCCGGTGCGCAGCGTGATGTTGCCGGGGACGTTATCCCCGCATGCGACGAGAGCGATCAGGACAAGCGCGATGCGTAGCACCGCCGGAACATGCCTTAAACTTCGTCGTCGGTGGGAGGGAGTTGCTTTGCCTTCGCGGCCGGCTTCGCGGCGGGGCGCGCACCCGGCTTCGCCGACTTGTCGTCGCCGATCGCGTCGTCGAGCTCCACAAACCCGCCATAGATCGCGCCGATCGCGCCACCGAGCGTCGGCGACCAAGTGAAGACGTTGTAGCCGGAGATCTCGAGCACCGGATGAATCGCACGCGCGACG
>JANNBP010000009.1:0-4461 GCA_031385555.1 Deltaproteobacteria bacterium
GCGATCACGAAGTGCCAGTCGGTGAAGGGCTTCGCGAAGTTCACCGCGTTCGATCAGATCGACAAGGCGCCGGAAGAGAAGGCTCGCGGCATCACGATCTCGACGGCGCACGTCGAGTACGAGTCGGACAAGCGCCACTACGCGCACGTCGACTGCCCGGGCCACGCGGACTACATCAAGAACATGATCACGGGCGCGGCGCAGATGGACGGCGCGATCCTGGTGGTGTCGGCGCCGGACGGCCCGATGCCGCAGACGCGCGAGCACGTGCTGCTCGGTCGCCAGGTCAACATCCCGGCGATGGTCGTCTACCTGAACAAGTGCGACATGATCGGCAAGGGCGACGAAGAGCTGCTCGACCTGGTCGAGATGGAGCTCCGCGAGCTGCTCGACAAGAACGGCTACAAGGGCGACGACACGCCGATCATCCGCGGCTCGGCGCTCAAGGCGCTCGAGGGCGAGGCGAGCGAGTACGGCGTGCAGTCGATCGCGAAGCTGATGGAAGCGTGTGACTCGTTCATCCCCGAGCCGGTGCGCGAGCTCGACAAGCCGTTCCTGATGCCGGTGGAAGACGTCTTCACGATCACGGGTCGTGGCACGGTCGTCACCGGGCGCATCGAGCGCGGCATCGTCAAGGTCGGCGACGAGCTCGAGATCGTGGGCCTCGGGCCGACGCAGAGCACGACGTGCACGGGCGTCGAGATGTTCCGCAAGCTGCTCGACCAGGGCCAGGCTGGCGACAACGTCGGCGTGCTGCTCCGCGGTACGAAGCGCGAAGAGATCGAGCGCGGCATGGTGCTCTGCAAGAAGGGCACGATCCCGCCGCACAACCACTTCACCTGCGAGGTGTACGTGCTGAAGAAGGAAGAGGGCGGTCGCCACACCCCGTTCTTCCAGGGCTATCGCCCGCAGTTCTACTTCCGCACGACGGACGTCACGGGCACCGTGACGTTGCCGGCCGGCACCGAGATGGTGATGCCGGGCGACAACATCAAGGTCGACGTCGTCCTCGTCTCCGCGATCGCTTGTGAAGAAGGTCTCCGCTTCGCGATCCGCGAAGGTGGTAAGACGGTCGGCGCCGGCGTCGTGACGAAGATCCTCGAAGAAGCGAAGCCGGTCGAGAAGAAGGCCGACGCCGCAGCTCCGGCGCCTGCCAAGCCTGCCAAGAAGTAGCTGAGAGAAAGTCAACCCATGACGACGACCCCACGCATTCGCATCCGTCTCAAGGCGTACGACCACAAGCTGCTCGACCAGAGCGCTGGTGAGATCGTCGAGACCGCCAAGCGCACCGGCGCCAAAGTGGCGGGCCCGATCCCGCTGCCGACCAAGATCAACAAGTATTGCGTGTTGCGGTCGCCGCACACCGACAAGAAGTCGCGCGAGCAGTTCGAGATCCGCACGCACAAGCGGCTCCTCGACATCCTCGAGCCGACCCAGCAGACCCTCGACGCGTTGATGAAGCTCGACCTCTCGGCCGGCGTCGACGTCGAAATCAAGACCTGAGTTCGAACCAGGTTCGAACGAGATAAACCATGAAGCTAGACGTCAAAAACATCAGCGGTAAGTCGGTCGGCTCGATCGATCTCGACGACGCCGTGTTCGGTGCCGAAGTTCACGAGCACATCCTGTGGGAGACCGTGAAGTGGCAGCTCGCGCGCCGTCGCGCCGGGACCGCCTCCACGAAGCGCCTCGGCGAAGTCCGCGGCTCTTCGAAGAAGGTCTGGAAGCAGAAGGGCACTGGCCAGGCGCGCCAGGGTTCCAAGCAGGCCCAGCACTGGGTCGGCGGCGGAACGTTCAAGGGCCCGCGCCCGCGCAGCTACGACTACAAGCTGCCCCGCAACGTGAAGAAGCAGGCGCTGATCTCGGCGCTGTCGCTTCGCGCGTCGGAGCAGAAGGTGATCGTGGTCGATAGCTTCACCGTCGATGGCCCCAAGGGCTCGACGCAAAAAGTCGCCGCCGTGATCAACACGCTGCTCGGCAACAGGAAGAAGAACGACGCCACCGCCGCGAAGGTGTTGATCGTCGATTCGAAGGACAACAAGAACCTCAAGGCTGGCGCCGCCAACCTGCGCACGTCGCAGTGGCTCGCCACCGAGGGCGTCAACGTCTACGACATCCTCCGCCACGAGACGCTCGTGCTGACGCAGGACGCCGTCAAGGCAATCGTCGCCTCGCTCACCGGCGCGGCTAAGGAATAGTCATGAAGGACGCACAGAGCATCATCAAGCGCCCGCTCCTCACGGAGAAGAGCGCTCGTCTGCGCGAGACCGGTGGCGGCGCCTCGTCGCACGCCGAAGGCAGCGAGTACAAGCAGCAGGTCGTGTTCGAGGTCTCGAAGGACGCGAACAAGATCGAAGTGAAGCAGGCCGTCGAGACCTTGTTCAAGGTCACGGTGACCGACGTCCGCACGTTGATCGTGCGCGGCAAAGTGAAGCGGATCGGCCGGTTCTCCGGTCGTCGTCCCGGCTGGAAGAAGGCGTTCGTGACGCTCAAGGCCGGCGACAACATCGAATTCTTCGAGGGAGTCTAGGACCATGGCGATCAAGCGGTACAAGCCCACTTCGCCCGGTCGGCGTCAGGCGTCGACGCAGGACTTCAGCGAGATCACCAAGCACGAGCCCGAGAAGGCGCTGCTCGCCCACAACGTCGAGACCGCCGGTCGCAACAACCACGGTCGCATCACGTCGCGGTTCCGCGGCGGTGGTCACAAGCAGCGCTATCGCACGATCGACTTCAAGCGCCAGAAGACCGGCGTCGAAGCAACCGTGCTCGGGATCGAGTACGACCCGAACCGCACCGCTCGCATCGCCCTGATCCAGTACAAGGACGGCGAGAAGGCGTACATCCTCGCGCCGCAGAAGCTCTCCGTTGGCGACACCGTGGTGTCGGCGAACTCGGCGGATATCAAGCCGGGCAACTCGCTGCCGCTCCGCTACATCCCGGTCGGCACCGAGATCCACTGCGTCGAGCTCAAGATCGGTCGCGGCGCACAGCTCGGTCGCTCGGCCGGCGCGCGCGTCACGCTGATGGCGAAGGAGACCGATTGGGCCACGCTGCGTCTGCCCTCGGGCGAGATGCGCCGCGTCCACATCGATTGCCGCGCCACGATCGGCGTGATCGGTAACAGCGAGCACGCGAACATCATGTGGGGCAAGGCCGGTCGCATGCGGTGGAAGGGCACTCGCCCCCACCAGCGTGGCGTCTCCATGAACCCCGTCGATCACCCGATGGGCGGCGGCGAAGGCCGCAGCTCTGGTGGTCGTCACCCGTGTACGCCGTGGGGTCAGAAGACCAAGGGTCTCAAGACTCGCCACAACAAGCGCACCGAACAGTTCATCATCCGCCGCCGCAGCAAGTAACGAGCGAAGAAGAGATCCCATGCCCCGTTCACTCAAAAAAGGTCCGTTCGTCGACCACTACATCCCCAAGAAGATCGTAGCGGCGAAGAAGGAAGCCAACCCGGCCAAGCGGGTGATCACCACGTACTCGCGCCGCTCGATGGTCATCCCCGACATGGTCGGCATCACGATGGCCGTCTACAACGGTCGCAAGTTCATCCCGGTGTTCGTCACCGAGCAGATGGTCGGTCACAAGCTCGGCGAGTTCAGCCACACCCGCACGTTCCACGGTCACACCGGCGAGCGGAAGAAGTAGGGCTTATGCAGGCACGCTCGATTGTTCGAAACATCACGATGTCGCCGCGCAAGATGCGCGTCGTCGCAAACATCGTCCGCGGCAAGTCGGTCGAGGCTGCGGTCGCGCTGCTCGATCACCTGCCGAAGAAGGCCGCCGGCCTGATCTCGAAGGCGATCAAGTCGGCCGCTGCGAACGCGGAAGACCGCTCGGGTGGAGACGCGTCCGTCGAGGACCTGCGCATCCACACGATCGCCGTCGATGGCGGCACGATCAACAAGCGCTGGATGCCACGCTCGATGGGCCGCGCGAACCGGATCAATCACCGCACCAGCCACCTCACGGTGGTCGTCACGGACGAAGCGGAAGGCAAATAGTTATGGGACAGAAAACGCATCCGATCGGCTTCCGCCTCGGCATCATCAAGACGTGGTCGTCGCGGTGGTTCGAGACCAAGAACTACGCGAAGTGGCTGCATGAGGACCTCAAGCTCAAGGCCTTCATCAAGAAGAAGCTGAACCACGCGGGCGTCTCGTACATCGAGATCGAGCGCGCGGCGAACAAGGCCAAGATCAACATCCACACCGCGCGTCCCGGCATCGTGATCGGCAAGCGCGGCGCGGGCGTCGAGACGCTGAAGAAGGAAGTCCAGGCACTCACGGAGAACGAGGTGTTCCTGAACATCATCGAAGTTCGCAAGGCCGAGACTAACGCGCAGCTCGTCGCCGAGAACATCGCGACGCAGCTCGAGCGCCGCATCGCATTCCGCCGCGCCATGAAGAAGGCGACGCAGACCGCGATGAAGTTCGGTGCCAAGGGCATCAAGGT
>JANNBP010000041.1:0-2982 GCA_031385555.1 Deltaproteobacteria bacterium
GGGGGGGGGGGGGGGGGGGGGGGGGGGGGGGGGGGGGGGGGGGGGGGGGGGGGGGGGGGGGGGGGGGGGGGGATGCAGGTGGCGGTGGGGAAGGAGGAGCGGGTTGCGATGCGGTGGTGCCCGCGCGTTGCAGGATCAGGAAGTCGACGCGGCGGTTGCGCGCCCACGCATCGGGCGTGTTGCCGGCGCGGACCGGCTGGGTTTCGCCGTAGCCCTGCGCGGTCAGGCGCTGGGGTTCGACGCCCTTCGCGATCAGGTAGTCGCGCACGGCGCGCGCACGGCGGTCGGAGAGCTCGAGGTTGCGCGCCTCGTCTCCGCGACGGTCGGTGTGACCGCCGACCTCGACGAGCGCGATGTCCTTGTTCGCGAGCATCACGGCAACGACGGCGTCGAGGATCGGAAACGCCCTTGGGTGGATCACCGCCTTGTCGGACTCGAAGTGCACGGGCTCGAGGATCACGATGCTGGAGTCCGTGACGATCACGCGACCGCGATCCGGGCAGCCGTCTTCGTCGCCACTTCCGTCGAACGTCCCGGTATCGGATGGACAGCGATCGTCGACGTCGACGATGCCATCGTGATCGGTGTCGGGCGTCGGGGTGGGCGTCGCGGGACGATCCGGCGCGAGCGGATCGCGGGTCGCGACCTGCGCGGGCTGCGTGCTCGCACCGGGGAGCGTTGCGGGCATGCGGCTGCGGGTCTCGAGACCGTGCGGTCCGACGACGAGGACCTCGCCGAGCGCACGGCGATCGATGCCATAGCGCGCGTAGTCGGCATCGGTCTCGAGGACGAGCATCGAGGTCTCGCTCGACAACACGCGCGCCGCGACGGACTTGCTCGCGATCGCGGCGCGCAGCGCGGTGTCGTTGGGCTTCGCGGCGAGGTGCTCGGCGAGCTCGGCGAGCTCGGCACCGGCGATGGCACGCTCGATCAGCGGCCGCGCGACGGGCAGGACCTGGAGACGCCGGCGCAGCGAGCCCACGAGGACGTCGACCGTCGACGACGCGATGCCTCGCGCGTACACCATCACCTTGGTGCCGCTGCGAGCACTCGCGATCCGGCGCGGATACACCCAGCTCGCGCCGGGGATCTCGATCGCGAGGTCGGTCACGGACTCGCCGAGCGCGACGGCGATCGGGTCGGTGGCGAGATCGAGGACGGCACCGTGGCGCTTCGCGGCGACCAGCGACGTCGCGGCGCGGTCATCGCGGAGCCCACCGGCGAGGGCGACGTCGATGCGCTCGACGTCGAGGCGCTGCGCGATCTCCCCCAGCTCGCGACCCTCGGCACCGGCGGTGATCACGCCATCGCCGACGATCAGCAGGCGTTGCCGTGCATGCGGGGAGATCCATGCGAGGGCTTGCCCGAGATCCGAGGCACCGGCAGCACCGCGCTCGACGAGCAACCGCCGATGCGCATCCCGGAACCCGCTCGCGGCGCCGGCGTAGATCAGCTCGCTGTCCTGATCGAACGCGACGACGTCGATCGGCAGTGCACCCCAGCGCGTGGCGATCGAGGCGATCATATGCTGAACGCTGGCGAGGTAGCGCTCGTAGCCGAGGGCGCGCGAGGCGCTGGTGTCGACGAGGATCGTCAGCGCCTTCGGAACATCGGACGTGGTGGTGGCGGTGAGCTCGAGCTGCACCGCGACCGCGCCGGCGCTGCCGATCGCGATCGGCGTGCCGCGCGTGGTGGTCTCGAAGTCGCGATCTGGTTGCCACGCACGCTCGTGGAGCGAGTCGAGGTGGCGGGTGCCGTCCGCCGTGAGCGAGGCGAGGTCGACATCGACGCGATCGATCCGCGGCAACCCGCGCAGTGGCAGGGTGTAGCGAAGGCCGGGGAGAGGCTGGCTGTAGCTGATCACGAGGTGCTTGTCGGCACCACCCGCGATCGGAAATACTTTTGCTGTGAACTGGTTGCCGGCTGCGTGCTCGAGCAGCGCGGGGTCCTGCCTGCGGTGGAGGAAGTCGTCGTAGGTGCGACGCGCGATCAACTTCGGGACGACCTCGGCTTCGACGAGCCGGCCCTCGAGCTCCATCGCGAACCGCGAGATCGCGGCGCGCGGTGGCAGCGTGATCTGGAACGTGCCTTCGCGTACGCGTGGCTCGGGGTTGCGGAAGTAGAGATGCAGCTCGGTGAACGCGAGCGGTCCTTCGATCACCGCCCTGGCCTCGAGCTTCGTCACCGCGAGCCCGCTGCCGTCGGACGCGGTCAGGGTGAACGGCGAGGACAGGTCGTCGCGGAGCACGGGCTGCGTGGTGAGCTCGGCCGTGGCCTCGGTGACCGGGATCGGGATGGTCGAGACGCGACCGCCACACGCCACGAGCACGACCACACAAGAACGAAACGCCATGCCGCCACAGTGCCGGCGGTGGGCGCGCCGGTTACATTCGACCGAGTGGGGCTCGGGCCCCTAGTTGCAGAAGATCCGGCGCGCGAAGCCGAACTCGCCGTACCCACGCTTGTCGCGGGCCGCGACGCGCCAGACATACGTACCCGGCTGCTTCGGTGCGAAGGCGAGCTGGGTCCCGGTGAGCTCCTGGTTCGACACCACCGAGCGGAACGACATGTCCTTCGCGATGACGACGCGATACTTCGTGGCGCCGGCCACCGCATTCCAGCGCAGCGGGATCTCGAGGCCGAACACGCACCGGAAGCGCGCGTCGATCCGCGGCGACACGCTCTGGGGGAAGCCGATCGAGGCGGTCGCAGGCGTGGGCTTGACGATCATCGGCAAGCGCTTGTCTTGGGTGGGCGTCGTGATCGCAACGGCGTCCTTCTTGACGGCTTCGAGACGCCGCTCGCCGGTGCTCGACTTGACGATCAGCTCGCCCTGATCGACGGCGACCTCGACCGCCCCATCGCCGGTGGGGGCGAGCTTGAACTGCGACTTGCCGGCGCCTGCGATCCGCACGTCACCCTCGCTGGTGCGGATCCGGATCGGCGCATCGGAGCCATCGAGCTCGCCGGAGGCTCCGCCGC
>JANNBP010000049.1:0-51128 GCA_031385555.1 Deltaproteobacteria bacterium
ATCCCCCCCGAGGTGCCGCCGTTCGATCGCTTGAACCTTGCCCAGGCCGTGCTCGACCTCGCGAACACCGGTCGCGGCATCGTCCTGGTCACGGGTGCGACCGGCTCCGGCAAGTCGACCACGCTCGCCGCGATGATCGACTACATCAACACGCAGCACGCGTATCACATCGTCACGGTCGAGGACCCGATCGAGTACACGTTCCGCGACAAGCGGTCCGTGCTGAACCAGCGCGAGATCGGGTTCGACACGATGTCGTTCTCGCGGGCGCTGCGCGCGGCACTGCGCCAGGACCCGGACGTGATCCTCGTCGGCGAGATGCGCGACGCGGAGACCTGTCACATCGCGATGACCGCGGCGGAGACGGGGCACCTCGTGCTGTCCACCTTGCACACGGTCGATGCGACCGAGACCGTCAACCGCATCATCTCGATGTTCCCGACGCACCAGCAGCAACAAGCGCGGCTCTCGCTCGCGGCCACGCTCAAGGGCGTGATCTCGCAGCGCTTGCTGCCCCGCGCCGACGGCAAGGGCATGGTCCCGGCGCTCGAGATCATGGTCAACACCGAGCGCGTGCGCGAGATGATCGAAGAGCCGACCCGCACGCGCGAGATCAAGAACGCGATCGCCGAGGGACTCCACCCGTACGGCATGATGACCTTCGATCAGAGTCTCTCGCAGCTCGTCAAACAACGCCTGGTCACCTACGAGGAGGCGGTCAAGAACTCGACCAGCCCCTCCGACTTTGCACTTCTTTTCCGAGGCGTTTCGGCCGGCCGCGAGGCTGGTTGGAAGCCGACCTCTGACACCAACACGGGAGCAGCCAGCCATGCTGAGTTCGAGATCGAAAGCTTCGATAAATAGGATCTGGCTGGGCTTCGCTGCCTTGCTGCTCGTCGCGGGCTTCGCGGCGCGCGCGCACGCCGAACGCAAGCGCGTGGTGATCCTGCCGTTCGACGGCGACGAGAAGGCGGAGAAGTTCCACGGCGCGCTCGTCAAGTTGATCAAGAAGAACCACACCGTGGTGTCGACCTCGAAGTGGGAGACCACGGCGGAGGGGCTGTCGGCCGAGAAGGTCAACGACGGCAACGTCAAGAAGGTCGCGAAGAAGATGAAGGTCGACGGCGTGATCGAGGGAACGATCTCGAAGCGTCGCGACGAGTACATCATCAAGCTCAAGCTGCGCGCCGGCACCAGCGGCAAGATCCTGTCGACGGTCAACACGAAGGCGGAAGGCACCAAGCTCGACGGTCAGGCCGCGCGCGACATCAAGGACGAGCTGATCGACGCGATCGACAACCTCGAATCCGTGCGCGGTGGCGGTGGGGAAGAGGAAGAGGAGACGAAGCCGGCGAAGAAGCCGAAGAAGGGCGAGGACGAAGAAGAGGCGAAGCCGACGAAGAAGCCCAAGAAGGGTGAGGACGAAGAGGCGAAGCCGGCGAAGAAGCCGAAGAAGGGGGAAGACGAGGAGGAGAAGCCGTCGAAGTTCGGGGGCACCAAGAAGCTCGAGAAGGGCAACGACGCCGGTGGCGAGGAGACCGCTCTCAAGCCGAAGAAGGATCCCGAGGAAGAGGAGAATCCGAACCCGAAGCCCAAGAAGGGCAAGAAGGTCGCGGCGAAGGATTCCGACGGTGAAGTCGTCGACTCGGTCGAGCCCGGCGTCAAGCTGACCGGTCCCGACGCCGTGACGCCGGCGAACCGCGCGATCGACGCCGTGTTCGGGATCTCGCTCAACGCGCGCCGATTGTCGTGGAAAGCCGACGGCGATCTCGGTCCGTCGACAGGGCCGGGCCTCGGCAAGCCGCCCAACTACAACGGCGTGCCCGCGCCGGGCGCGCTGCTCGACATCACCGCGTACCCGCTCGCGTTCGGTCACAAGAAGAAGGGCGTGCTGACCGGCATCGGACTCAGCGCGATGTACGACCAGGCGCTGCTGATCTCGAGCAAGACCGGTGACGGCACGAAGCTCAAGACGCAGGCGAACCGCTTCCAACTCGGCGGTGTGTTCCGCTATCCGCTCGGCAGCAAGCCCGACGCGATCGTCGTCGGTGGTCGCCTCGCGTTCGGCAAGCAGTCGTTCCAGATCCAGATGGGCTCCGACCTGCCGAACGTCAACTACACGGCGATCGAGCCGGGCGCGTTCGTCAAGCTGCCCGTCGGCAAGCTGACGTTCAACGCCGACCTCGGCTACCAGCTGATCTCGAAGACCGGTCAGATGACCAAGGGCGACATGACCGGGTACGGCAAGGGCAAGGTCAGCGGCATCGACTTCGCCGTCTCGGGCGACTACTCGCTGAGCAAGGCGTTGTTCGCACGCGCGGGTCTGAAGATCGAACGCATCGGCTACAAGTTCGACGGTTCCGCCGGCACGCTGGCGACGGGCCGAGACAACGACGAGACCCAGGACGTCAAGGGCGCCACGGACATGTACATCGGCGCCGCCTTCACCGTCGGCTACCTCTACTAAGGTAGTCGGTGCTAGGTTGCCTTCGTCATGAAGGCGGCCGACGTTCGTAAGGCATTTCTCGAGTACTTCAAGCAGCACGACCACGAGGTCGTGGCTTCGAGCTCGCTCGTCCCGAGCAACGATCCGACGCTGCTGTTCACGAACGCCGGCATGGTCCAGTTCAAGGACGTGTTCACCGGCGCGGAGCAGCGCAGTTACAAACGCGCGACCACCTCGCAGAAGTGCGTGCGTGCCGGCGGCAAGCACAACGATCTCGACGAGGTCGGCAAGACGCCGCGGCACCACACGTTCTTCGAGATGCTCGGCAACTTCTCGTTCGGCCAGTACTTCAAGGAAGACGCGATCGCGTACGCGTGGGAGCTGCTGACCAAGGTCTACGGCATCGACACCTCGCGGCTGTGCGTCACCGTCTACGGCGGCGACAAAGAGCTCGCGGGCGTGTTGCCCGACGACGAAGCGCGCGCGATCTGGAGGAAGGTCACCGGCTTCTCCGACGAGCGCGTGATCGGCCTCGGCAAGAAGGACAACTTCTGGATGATGGGCGACACGGGCCCGATGGGGCCGTGCACCGAGATCCACTTCTTCTCGCCGGGCAAGGTGGCCGCGTGGCCGACGCAGGATCCGGCGTCGTGGCAGGGCTGGCTCGAGATCTGGAACCTCGTGTTCATGCAGTTCGAGCGCAAGGTCAAGGACGGCCCCCTCGCGCCGCTGCCGGCGCCGTCGGTGGATACCGGTGCGGGCCTCGAGCGCGTCACCGCGGTGGTCCAGGGCAAGAGCACCAACTACGACACCGATCTATTCACCGGCATCCTCGCGCGGACCGCGGATCTCGCGGGCAAGAAGTACGGGGCGAACCCCGACGACGATACGTCGATGCGCGTGATCGCGGACCACGCGCGGTGCGCGACGTTCCTGATCGGTGACGGCGTGTTCCCCGACAAGACCGGCCGCGAGTACGTGCTGCGCCGGATCTTCCGCCGCGCGGTGCGCCACGGAAAATTGCTCGGTATCGAGACCCCGTTCATGCACGAGGTCTGCGCGCAGGTGATCGAGGAGATGCGCGGGCAGTATCCCGATCTCGGCGAGCGCGCCGGCACGATCAAGGACCGCGCACTCGACGAGGAGAAGCTGTTCCGCCGCACGCTGGAGCGCGGCCTCGGCATGCTCGACGACGAGTTCGGGCGGATGGCGAAGGCGGGCGAGAAGAACGTGCCGGGTCACAAGGTGTTCACGCTCTACGATACCCACGGCTTCCCCGACGATCTCACCGAGATCATCGCGAACGAGCGCGGCTTCGGCATCGACAAGGACGGCTTCGACGCCGAGATGAAGAAGGCGAAGGAGCTCTCGAAGTTCGTTGGCTCCGATCAGGAAGCGGTCTCGGGCGCGTTCAAGGAGCTCGCGAACGAGCTCGGACCTACTACGTTCCACGGCTACGAGGGGACGCTGCGCGACGGCAAGCTGGTCGCGATCCTCGTCGGTGGAGTCCGCGTGCAAACCGCGAACGCCGGTGACGACGTCCAGCTGGTGTTCGGCGAGACGCCGTTCTACGCGGAGTCCGGCGGCCAGGTCGGCGACCTCGGCGTGGTGCAGAGCAGCGCAGCGATCGTCGACATCACCGACACCAAAAAGCCGGCGGGCGACGTGTTCGTTCACTTCGGCAAGGTGCGCAGCGGCACGCTGAAGGTCGGCGACGACTTCAAGATGACGGTCGCGGATGACAAGCGCGATCAGACACGCGCGAACCATTCGGCAACGCACCTCCTCAACCTCGCGCTCAAGAAGGTGCTCGGCGATCACGTCGCCCAGAAGGGCTCGCTGGTCTCGCCGGATCGCCTGCGCTTCGACTTCGCGCATCGCGCACCGCTGACCGACGACGAGAAGCGCCAGGTCGAGGACCTCGTCAACGCGGACATCCGCTCGAACAGGGACTCGGTGGTCGAGGTTTTGCCGATCGAGCAGGCCAAGCAGAAGGGTGCGGTCGCGATGTTCGGCGAGAAGTACGGCGAGACCGTGCGCGTCGTCCACATCGGCAACGAGTCGCTCGAGTTTTGCGGTGGCACCCACGTGCGACGCGCGGGTGACATCGGGCTGTTCAAGATCGTGTCCGAGCAAGGCGTCGCGCAAGGTGTCCGCCGGATCGAGGCGGTCACCGGCATCAACGCGCTCGAGTATCTGCGCAAGCTCGAGTCCGAGCTCGGCGCGATCGGCGGCAAGTTCAAGGTCGCGCCGCTCGAAGCGAACGCGCGCGTCGACAAGCTGATCGCGACGACGAAGACCCTCGAGAAGGAGCTCGCGGCGCTCAAGCAGAAGCTCGCGTCGGGTGGCGGCGGGCGCGATCTGATGGCCGAGGTCCAGACCATCAAGGGCATCAAGGTGCTCGCGGTGGCGGTCGACGTCGACGACGCGAAGGTGCTGCGCGAGACCGGCGATCAACTGCGCGACAAGCTGGTGTCGGGAGTCATCGTGCTCGCGGGCACCGGCGGCGCCGAGGTCAAGTTGCTCGCGATGGTGACCAAGGATCTGGTCGACAAGGTGCAGGCCGGCAAGTTGCTCAGCGAAGTCGCCGCGAAGCTCGGCGGCAAGGCGGGTGGCAAGCCCGACTCGGCGCAGGGTGGCGGCAAGGATGTGGCCGGCGTACCGGCCGCGCTCGACCTCGCGCGTAGCTGGGTCGAACAGCACGCGTGATGGTGGCTCCCGCTCGCACGCTTCGTCGTGTTGACGTTCGGGAACGCTTCGGAGCCTGGGATCTCCGCGTGGCGTCGTGGTCGGGGCTCGGTCTCGTCGTCGAAGGTCTCGACGGTGAGAGCACGCCGCCGAAGGACTACGTCAACGACATCCTGCTCGCTCCCGAGCATCGCGAGCGGTTCTTCTCGCTGATCGACCGCGTCGGTTTGGTCGTCTGCAAAGCCGTCGGCGGCGACGACGCCCTGCATCGCGACGTCCGCGGTCGCTCGAGTCGCGGGCGGCTGAGCCAAGGCGAGTACTTCCACCACGACGGGTGCAGCGGGCCGGTCCAGCCGCGCGTGGTCGAGATCCGATGTCCGTACCAGGAGGTCGCGCGCCACACGTTCACGGCGATCGCACCGTTTCCCGAGGTCATCGAGGCGATGCTGCTCGAGCTACCCACGCACCTCCGGGTCGGCGAGCTCGCGGTCGCCCGTGACGCGATCCTCGCCGACGAGCCGCTGGCGAGCGACTGGGATGAGGTCCAGGGCGCGATCAATCGCGTGATCCGAAAATCCCTGCCCGCGGAGGATCAGCGGGCGTATCTCCGTCAGGTCGACGCGCACGTCGGGGCGTATCGCGAGCCGTGGGAGATGGGCGAGAGCCGCTTCATCGCGAACTCGAATGCCGGGCACACGATGCAACACCGTCGCGCGTACCTCGAGGCTCCGGGAAATCGCCCCAACGGCAAGCTCCTCAAGCGCTGGCCCGCCGAGGCCGAGACCTTCGATCCCGAGGCCTGCGAGCGCTGCGTAGCGGAGACCTGAACTTGTAAGCGGGGAGCGTCCTGCGGCTGATGCTGTCCAGCCGCTTGCCCCAGCGCTCCGGCGTGGGTTCGCAGCGCCGGCTGTGACAACTCCAACCACGCTCGACAAGACCGTCGGGTTCGAGTCTCAGCAGCATCATGAACGCTATCGAGAGGAGAGGCTGCGGCTCGCGCCTGCTCGCGCCAGCGGCGGAGGCCACGAGCGGAGGCCCTGGATCATGTCGCCGATGCTCGTCGTCATCGGCGGCGTGTGGCTGACGGTCGGCTGCGAAGACCAGCGCGACGAGACCTGCGAGCGAGTCGACATCGCCATCAAGTGCGATCACATGCTCGAGACCTGCGGGGAGCGTTCGCGGACGATCCTGCGGCGCGGACGGTACAGCGGAGAAGATTCGGCAGGAGGTGCGCGAGTACGCGAAGTGCAAGGCCAAGGCGAAAGGCTGCGAGGAGTATCAGCGCTGCGAGGGGTTGCTCCAGCTGCCGGGGAAGTAGGTGCGACGCGTGTCGTGACCGGTGATCGCGCGTAGTCCTCAGGCCCACGCCGCCGAGGGCGGCCCATCGGATCAAGCCGGATCGTAGATCAGCCAACCCGGACGCTCCTCGTCGGTGACCTTGCAGTCGCCGGTTGCTCCCACTTCATGCACCTGGGCTATGATGGGAGGGCTATGGGGTTTGCACCGGGGATGCAGGTCGGGAAGTACGAGCTGGGGAAGAAGCTCGGCGAGGGTGGCTTTGGTCTCGTGATGATCGCGCGCGACACGCAGCTCGATCGCGAGGTCGCGCTCAAGTTCATGCATGCCGAGCACACCGCGAACCCCGACATCCTGCGGAGGTTCCTCCAGGAGGCTCGGTCGGCGGCGAAGATCACGCATCCTGGAATCGTCACGGTGTTCGAGTGCGGTCAGGTCTCGGGTACGAAGACGAGCGACGATGGGGTCGCGTACATCGCGATGGAGTTGCTCCACGGTGAGAGCCTGAGCGACCGCCTGCAGCGCGAGGGTCGGCTCGAGATCGATGCAGCGATCGAGATCGTCGCCCAGGTGGCGTCGGCGCTCGACGCGGCGCACCGCACCGGGGTCGTCCATCGCGATCTCAAGCCCGACAACATCTTCCTCATGACCGATCCCGCGATGCCGCGTGGCGAGCGCGTCAAGGTCCTCGACTTCGGGATTGCCAAGCTCGCCCAGGCCACGGGGTCCAGCGTGCAGACGCATTCGATGATGGTGTTCGGCACCCCGCGGTACATGTCTCCGGAGCAGTGCAAGTCGGCGGCGAACATCGATCACCGCAGCGATATCTATGCGCTCGGCTGCATCCTGTTCGAGCTGGTCTGCGGGGTTCCCCCGTTCGTCGGCGAGACCGGCGAGCTGATCGCGAAGCATCAGTTGGTCGAGCCGCCGATCGCACGCGCTCTGTTCAGCGATGTTCCCGAGACGCTGGATCAGTTGATCGCGTCGATGCTCGCGAAGGCCCCCGACGATCGGCCACAGACGATGGCGGCGGTGCACCGTGCACTACAACAAGATAGTGGGCTGCGCTCCGGTGTCGCACCGACCGCGTTGCTCGGTGTCGCGCCGACGATGTTACCCGACCCGAGGTCCGGATCCTCGCGACGCCACGCGAGCAACCCGAGCTCTCGGCCACGTGCCGCAGCCGCGCCGAGTCCAACGACGATCTCGCAGGCGAGTGGCGTCTGGGAGGACAAGGTTGCTCCCCGGCGCAAGGCCGGGCTGATCCTCGGCGGAGTCGCGGTCGCGGCGCTCGGTGTGGGCACGATCTGGTTCGCGCTGCGTGACCCGGCTCAACCGGCGAGCACCGCGGCAGCCCCACCAGCGGTCGCACCCACACCGAAGCGAGATGTCGAGCTCAAGCTCACGTCGACGCCGAAGGCCGAGGTGTTCACGATCGATGGCCGGCTCCTCGGCGAGACGCCGTACGCGCAGAAGCGGTCGCCGGAGGAAGGAAGAGTCGTGCTCGTCCTGAGAGCCGAGGGCTACGAGGATCTGCGCGTGACCGCGCCTGCAGACCGGGACGACGAACAGGCGCTGAAGCTCGTCGCGGTCAAGTCGATGCCGGCGGGGTCGGCGTCGACGAAGATCGTGCCGAACGCCGTGCGGCCCAGACCGCCGACCAAGCTCGGCAGCGCGGCACCGCCGGTCGGAGGTGGCTCGGCTTCGAAGCCACCGGATCCGAAACCACCGGATCCACCGGGGATGGGAGGCCGGCTATGAAGCGAATCTGGATCGCCGTCGCATGTGCGGCGATCGGAGCATCGCCCGTTCGTGCCGATCAGGCCACGGCAGCTGCGGCCTTCAATCAAGCCGAGGCGTTCGCCAAGCAAGGCAAGTGGGCAGAAGCCTGTCCTCTCTACGAGACGAGCTACAACGCGGATGCGCAGATCGGCGTGCTGCTCCACCTCGCCGACTGTCACGAGCATCTCGGTCGCAATGCCACCGCGTGGGCGGAGTTCATCAGTGCAGTCGAGCTCGCCCATGCGAAGAGCGACCCGCGCGAAGCGTTCGCGAAGGGCCGTGCCGATTCCCTGCTGCCCAAGCTCGCGAAGCTGACGCTGACGCCACCGCCGACCTTGATCCCGGGCCTCGGGGTCCGCCGCGATAACGTCGACATCACCGCCCTGGTGGGTACCGAGATCCCGATCGATCCGGGCGATCACGTGATCGTCGCCAACGCACCCGGCTACATCGAGTGGAAGCATCCCCTCAAGATCTCGGGGCCGGGCACGACGTCGATCGCGATTCCCGTGCTCGAAAAGCTTCCGCCGAACCCGATCGAGCCGATCGAGAGTCGGGTGCGCGAAGGCACGCTGATCGTGCTCACCCGGCCCGGTGCGCGGATCCTGATCGACGCGAAGGAGGTAGGTCGGAACGGTCACTTCGAGGGCAAGCTGAAGGTGGGCGGTCACACGCTACGGGTTGTCTCCGAAGGGATGCGTCCCTACCAGAGCGAGGTCGTCGTCGGCGAGGGGCGCCGCAGCATCGACGTCCAGCTGGAGCGCGCTCTCGTGTTCGGCAGCCCGAAGGAAGACTCCGACAGCTTCGAGGTCGGAGCGAGCCTCGGTACCGGCATCAAGCTCAGGGGTGACAGGCCGCTGGTGGCGACGGTTCGTGCGGAGCTCGCGCTGCGGCTCGGTCGTCGCGTCAATCTCGGCACGTACGTCGAATACGGAGACATCTCGACGGCTGACTCGTGTGGCTTCGACGGGGCAGGCCCGATGCCGTCGACGCCATTCGACTTCGGCGAGCGGAACCAGTTCCGCAGTTGCTCGTACCTGATGGTGGGGCCGCAGCTGTACGTCCACGTGCTGCCGAAACGACGGCTCGATCCCTACCTCGGTCTCGCACCGGGCTTTCGCTTCGGGTCGGCCGAATGGACGCCGTATCGCGCGGGGGAGCCGCAACCCAAGCAGAGCGGCTTCTTCCCCTCGATCGTCGTCGGATTTCGTGGGGGGCTCAACTACCACCCACGACCGAGCTTCGCCGGCTGGCAGATCGGCGCGTACGTCGAGGCGGCCTATACCGTGGTCGGAGACGAGAAGGTCGTGGACAGCGACGATGGAAACAGCGAGGCCTCCTTCCTGTCGCTGTTCGGCGGTCTGCGCAGCACGGTGGCCTTCTGATGCGCACGCTCCCGTTGTTCGCCCTCGGATTTGGAGCGTGCTTCGGCGAAGGCCCGATTCCCTCGAATCCGACGGAGGCGACCGTGCTCTACACAGCCCCTTCCCCGAGCTTCGAGTGCAATGGGGCGTACGTCGGCAGTGTCGCGATCGGCCCCGACACCGATGCGTACGTGGTCGCGCAGCCCTTCACGACCAACCAATGTGGAACCAGTCCCCCGCCGGTACCGTTGTCCGTCGAGGTCTTCCAGAAGGCCGCCAAGCTCGATCCGGTGATCCTCGGTGACGCGGGCAAGGCGGACGCGTCGTTCGCCACCACCTTGCACGCACCACGCGTCTCTGCGGTGGGGATCTGGGCATACGAGGCGACAGGGTCGGACGGGCTCGACCTCGGCATCATGGTGGACCCATCGCTCGGACTTGTTCAGGCGAGCACCCAGCGCACGTTCCCTGCTGGCATCATCACGGACGCCACCTCGGTGTTCGTCGCGGGCTGGCAGGCTGGGGGAGGCCGGTATGGGGTCGACCATCCCGACTATCCGTGCTGCGGTCCGGTGGGGCCGCAGAATCCCGATGGTGGTGCCAACACGCTGACGACGATCCCGATCGGAGGAGGTAGTCCGACGCCGCTCCCGGTCGCGCCGACGTATGCGTGCGAGTCGATGTCCGAGTGCTTGGCCGCCAACACGAGCTCGCTGTTCTACATGGAGCACGCCGAGCCGGGCCACGTCGCAAAGATCACGCGCTTTCCGAAGACCGGGACCGCTGCTGCCGAGCAGGCCATGATCGGGACCGTCGATGCCATCGGCGTGAACAAGGTCGCGCCGGTAGGGCTCGTTGCCAGTGACTCGCACGTCGTGTGGAGTGTCTCGACCGAGTACGAGCTGCAACGCTCCGACGATCCCGTGCCGCCGTCCCTGTGCATCATCACGGCGTATGATCTGACGACCGAGGTGACCACCGTGTTGCTGTCGACGACGGAGTTCTCCTGCATGCATGCGTCGCTCGACACGGGCTTCGTGTACTTCGCGATCGTCAGCATCGTCGGAGGACATCTGCACGGTGACGGCATCGGACGGGTCGCGATCGCCGAGCAGACGTTCGAGAGCCTCGCGCTCGGGATCGAGGGCGATTCGGCCGGGCCTCGTCGCGTCTACGTCGTCGACGACTCGATGTACCTCGTCGATCCCTTCACCGTCGTCGCGGTCAAGAAGTCCGCGCTCGACGGCAAGCAGGACTTCGCGAGGTAGGTCAGCGGCGCGACGACGAAGACACACGTCGCGCGTACGCGGTCTCGCGATCTGAGACGGATCAGTCCTGGGACTACTGAACCTTGCGATCCCCGAGCATCTGCACGCTGCGCGCATTCTTGTAGTGACCCGCGATCTCGGCGAGGTGTGGCTTGGTCTCCGACATCGAGCGCCGCATCACGTTCCACACCACGCCTTCGGTGCACGGTGGCGTCGTCAGCGAGCCGTTGTAGCGATAGACCGAGTGATTCGCGGGCAGCAGCGCCGTCGGATCGAACGCCTTGCGCAGCTTGCTCTCGGCTTCCTTCGTCGCCGGCCACTTCGTGTACAGCGGCTCGAGCGCCTTGGTGTCCGCGCCTTCCTCGTACATCACGCCGATCACGGCGAGCTTGCCCGCGGCATCCTTGTGGACGAGGTGGACCTCGAGCGGGAAGCGCTCGCCGGCGATCGTGTGCTCGCTCGGCGTGTGCGTGTGAAACTGCACGAGCTCGTAGGTGTGATTGTCGATCTCGATCGAGCTCCCGGGCGCGACGTTGATCTGACCCGTGTGGCCGTTGTCCACGATCGCCGCAGCGGTCGGCTTGTAGTGGAACTCGATCGCCGAGGCGGTGACCGCGTGCGGTGCGATGTCGATCGGCGATTGCTGCTTGCCCTTCGAGCAGGCCTTCCACTCGTCATCGAGCTTGCCCCAGGCCTCGAAGCCGAGCGGACCTTCGTAGGCCCAGTGCGGCTTCTCGTGCTTGTCCTCGGGCTTGCCTCCGTCCTTGCCGACCTTCTTCGCGAGCTCGGCGACCGAGCCCTTCTTTTCGGGATGGAGGCCGAGATCGATGTTCCCCTCGGTCGCGTCGACATCTTTCGGCGGTCCCGCGTGCTTGCCGTGCTTGTCGGCCTGGTCTTCGGGCTTCGCGTCGTGCCCCGTCTTGTCGACGGGCTTCGCATGCTCGTCGGCAGGCTTCGCGTCGTGCTTGTCCGCGGTCTTGGGCTTACCCACACCCACCGGCTTGCCGCTCATCGCGGAGACCTCGGCGGTGAGCTCGTCGACCCGGCCCTCCAGCTCGTGGACCCGATCCGGTGCATTCCAGATCTCGCATCCCACACCAGACAAAGCGATCAGCAACAAGGAGACCCGACGCATCATGATCAGGTGACTCGGCCAGCCGGGACGGGTGTTTAGAGGTGATCCCAGCACCGAACATGGCCTGCGGTTTGACGTGGTTGGCGATCCGGCCTGATAATTTGGTTGGCCCGTCAAACGGCCTTGTCCCCATGCCGCCCGATCCACCAGGCGGGACGCGCCCGGCGGGTCCGGTCGTGCTCCGCATCAAGCTTCGCTACGACAACGTCGAGGCGATGATCGACCGGTTCGCGCCGAACGTCGGGAAGTCCGGACTGTTCCTGCCGACCAAGTCCCTGCAGCCGGTGGGCTCGGAGATCAAGTTCGAGCTCCGGTTGTCGAACGACACCGCGGTGCTGCTCGGCCTCGGACGCGTCAAGGCGACGAAGCCGCCGGACCCGAACAATCCGAAGGCGTCGTTCGGCATGGCGATCGAGCTGATGCGCGTCACGAAGGAGAGCCGCGATCTGATCATGCGGATGCTCGAGCGCCGCAAGCAACTCGGGCTCCCCGACGTCGCGCTGCCGTTGCCGGCGGACCTCGATGCATCGCGGCGTGGCGATCTTGTCGAGACCGCGATCAAGGATCCCGCGAGCGCGCCGATCCCCACCGCGCCGATCGAGCCGGCTCCCTCCGAGTCGTTGCTCACTGCACCGCGCCGTCAGAGTGGGCCGCTCGCCGTTCAGAAGGCGATCCAGATCGCACCGCTCGCACCGGAAGCGCCGCGGAAGAGGCGCCCCGGACTTCAGGAATTGATCGATCGTGCCTCGGGTCCCGTGGCTGCGGTGATCGTGCCGGGGCTCGACCACGAGATGGAGGTCGACATCGGGGCGGTGCTCGCCCGCGCGCGCGCCCTCGCCGGCGGCGATCTCGATGGCGAGCTCGAGGCGCTGCGCGAAGCGCAGGCCGCGCCCATCGAGATCGATGTCGAAGCCGCGTCGGCCGAGCTCGCACGTCAGCTCGGCGGCATGGCGGTGCGGCGCGGTCACGCGGGCGCGCCGACGAGCTGGGCACCACCGCCGGAGATCGTGGCGAAGGTCGCGGTCCCCGAACCGGAGCCGGTCGCCCCCGAGCCGGTCGCGACGCAGGTCGAGCCCGCGCCGATCGAAGAACCGGTGGCGCAGCTCGTCGACGAAGCGATCGTCGCGCCCGAGCCGGCCGACACCGTCGCAGAGACCCCGAAGGTCCACGAAGCGGTGACCACGATCGGTGATCACGTCCCGCTCGACTTCGACGAGCCTCCTCGCGCGGAGGAAGAGCACGAGGTCGAGCCCGAGCAGATCGACGACGAGATCCACCAGCTCGGCGAGTCCGACTTCGAGGAGGTCGAGCACACGCAGGTCGGCCCGATCGCGACGACCCCGGCGATCCAGGCGGAGCTCGAGCACAAGCTCGACGAGCAGCTCGCCGAGGCGGAGCAAGAGAGCGAGCACGATGATCTCGGGATCGGCGAAGCCAGCGGTCACTACCTGCGCAGCAAGATCGGGTTGCCGCCGGCGGAGATCTACGAGAGTGAGGATGAGGAGGAGGCTCCCGCGCCCGTGGCCGCGAAGGCCGAGGTCACGCCCCTGCCGGCCGAGTACCAGCAGGACTTCATCCATCGCTTCGCCGACGAGCCGGCCGACGAGCTCGGGCTCCAGCCGCCGATCCAGGGCTTCGAAGACGAGATCCAGGAGATCGACGACTTCGAGATCCTCGCCGAAGCCGACGAGGAGGATGCCGACCTGCTGACGGCGTCGGGCGAAGCGGAGGTCTCGGCGCACCACGCGCTGCCGCAGGATCCGCCTGACCTCGCCGGGGATGTGCCCGATGGGGAGTTCACGCTCCCGCCGGAGAACGAGCTGAACGCCGAGCCGCCGCTGCGCGAGTCCGACTTCGCGATGCGCCTCGATCTCGGCGACGATGACGACGCGGCGCCGCTGGAGCTGGATCTAGCCGCCAGCGCCGGCCACGCGCTCGCCGGCTTCGACGAGGACGAATCGAGTCATCACTTCACGCCTGCGCAAGAGTTCGACGAGCCACACGCGCAGTTCCCGACGGGCTTCTCGCCGCCGGGACGGTTCGATCAGAGCGACGTGATCCCGCTCGCGGAACCCAGTGCGGGGCGCACCAAGCGATCGTCGATGTCCGGCCCGCCGCCGAACGTCGCATGGGACGACAACAGCTCGCGCAATCAATGGGTGCAGCCTCCGCAACCGACGAGCGACGAGATCGATCTCGAGTCGGCACTCGAGATGCTCGATGTCGATCTCGATGATCTGGCCGCGCAGAGTGCGCCGGTGCCACACGCAGCCACCGAGCTCGCGCGCAGCGACTCACCGCAGCGTCGCGCGACGATCCGGCCGCCGTCGGAGCACCAACTTCCCAAGCCGCGGCTCCCGCGCGGTCGTGCACCACGTGCGAGCACCGAAGATGGTGTGCTGATCGACTTCGACGACGACGACGACTAGCACCACAGTCCAGGCTTGGACTTGCTCGACGGGACTCGACAAGTGGCTCGAGACAGTCCGCCCGCTGGCCGGTGCACGCGTTGCGGCTCGGCAAACGCGGACGAGCTCGAGCCCCTTTCTGAAGATCGCGAACGTCCGATCGAGACCAAGACAGGTGGAGGACTCGAAGCCGCCCCCCGGTATCGTCGCGCTCGCGAAGCTCGGCGGTGAGCGGTCGCGCGCGGTGATGGTCGGTGACACGCCATACGATTTGTGCGCGGCGAGGTTCCGCGAGCCTGCCGACCTCGCCGAGCTGCGACGACTTCTGATGGCAGCGTGTTTGCAATCGCTTTGCACATGCGCTGGGACCGAGGACATCAAAGCAATAACGTCGACGACCGCCGCGGTGAATCCATGGGAGTCGCCGGAGGTGGCATGGGCATGGGCGGCCTCGGCAGCTTGCTCGCAGTGGCGGGCCGGTTCGGCTGGAAAGGCATCCTGGTCGCCATCGTCGTGGTCGGGGCGCTGATGTACGGCGGCAACCTGTGCTCCGGCGGCGGATCATCGCAGCCTGCGATGACGCAACAGCAGTCACCCGCGACGCAGGACGACAAGGTGAAGTTCGTCGGCTTCGTGCTCGACGACGTGCAGACCACGTTCGCGCGCGAGGTGCCGAGCTACCAGGCTACGCGCCTCGAGGTGTTCCGCGGCGCGATTCGCTCGGCCTGCGGGACAGCGAGTGCGGCGGTCGGTCCTTTCTACTGCCCGCTCGACAAGCGCGTGTACATCGATCTCGCGTTCTACGACGATCTGCGCGAGCGCTTCGGTGCGCCCGGCGACTTCGCGCAGGCGTACGTGATCGCGCACGAGGTCGGTCACCATGTTCAGAATCTGCGCGGCTTGCTCGGCCGCGGAGAAGTCAACCAGGTCGAGATCGAGCTGCAGGCGGACTGCCTCGCCGGTGCGTGGGCGAAGGATGCCGAAGCGCGCAAGCTCCTCGAGGTCGGCGACATCGACGAGGCGCTCAACGCCGCGCGCCAGATCGGCGACGACACGATCCAGCGCAAGACCCAGGGGCGCGTCCAGCCCGAGACGTGGACACATGGATCCGCGGAGCAGCGCTCGGGATCGTTCAAGCGCGGCTACGAGCGCGGCGTCGCGGGCTGCCGGATCTAACCGGCGAGACCGGGATGCGCCAACGCCTTGATCAGCGCCTTGCGATCACCGGCATGCGTGTTCCAGATCTCGATGATCTGATCGGCTTGCGTGCGACCTGACTGCGCGATCGCGTCGACGGGATCGAGGAGCGAGACCGCGGCAGGAGCGACCTTCGTCAGCCCGGCCTTCGCGATCGCGACGAGCTCCTTCGCGAGCTCCCCGAGCGTGTGAGCGCCGGCGCGAGCCTTGAAACCCTGCGTCGGAACATCGTTGGCGAGTTGTTGCCGCTGCGCGAAGTCGAGGCCGGTGGTCAGCGCGGTGGCTGCCTTGCACGCATCGACGTCGTAGAGCACACCGCGCATCATCGGCGCGAGCGCGGCGATCATCTCGATCGATCCGCAATCGCAGCCGCGAACCTCGATGAACTTCTTGAGCCGGCCCTCGGGGAACAGCGTCGAGAGATGGAGCGCCCAGTCCTCGCGGGTCGCGTGCTCGCCGGAGAACCCCTCGGCCATGAACCTGCGAAACGTCAGGTCCGCGGGCACGCGCCGATACCCGCCTCGGTAGACGAAGTACATCGGGATGTCGAGCGCCCACTCGGTGTAGCCCTCGAACACGTCCTGACGGCCAAACACGAACGGCACCAGCCCGGCGCGCGCGTTGTCCGTGTCGCGCCAGATCCACGCGCGGTAGCTCTGGTAGCCACTGACCTTGTTCTCGACGATCGGCGACGCGGCCCACAGCGCGGTGAGGATGGACGTCACCGAGTACAGGCACTCCATCTTCGCCGCGGCGTCGGCCTCGTCGGAGAAATCCAGGTTCGCCTGCACGGTGGCCGTGCGCACCATCATGTCCTGACCGCGCGTCCCGACGGTGGCCATGTACTCGCGCATCACCTCGTAGCGCTGCTTCGGCATCCACGGGACGTCCTCGCGCTTGCCGAACGGACGCAGGCCGATCGAGAGCCAGGCGATGCCGAGCTCGCGCGAGGCGCGGCCGAGGGCATCCGTGTACTCCTCGAGATCCATCACCAGCTTGCGATCGTCGTCGACCGGACGACTCGCGAGCTCGAACTGACCACCCGGCTCGATCGTCAGCTGCGAATCGCCGCGGACGAGCGCGATCATGTTGTTCACCGTCGAGGCGCCGTGCGCCGCGGCCGCGAACACCGCGCCGTACTCGCTGGCCGTCGACAGCGTCTCCATCACCGGCGTGCCACCGCGATCCGCGAACCATTGCAGCAGCGCGCCGATCCCGCGCTCGCCATCGTAGGTCGGTGCCTCGCCCGACTCCGGCCAGACGCCGATCAGCTCGTGCTCGGATCCGACGCGCCACGCAGATCGCGGCTTGCCCGCACTCGCGAAGTACTCGAGCAGCTCGGCCTCCGACGTGAGGGGAACGGCTTGCTTTTCGTCGACGAGATGCACGAGTTCCCGGGACTCTAGGGGGTGATCTGAGACCCGTCAATGCGACCTGCCGTGGTAGCGTCCCCGCGATGGGTGATCGAGATGCACGACCGGCACTCACCTGCCTGAGCACGCTCGGAACGCCGTACGCGCGGCTCCTCGAGTTGCTGCGCCTGAAGGCGTTCGCCGAGCGTGAGGTCACGTTGTCGTCGGGGAAGAAGTCGAACTTCTACATCGACTGCAAGCAGGTCTCGCTCGACGCCGAGGGGGCCTGCCTGATCGGCGAGCTGTTCCACGCGGTGATCAAGGAGGTCGCACCCAGGGCCGTGGCCGTCGGCGGTCTGACCCTCGGTGCCGACCCGCTCGCCACGGCGACCTCGGTGCTGTCGTTCCAGAAGGGCGCTCCGCTCGCGGCCTTCCTGGTTCGTAAAGAGCCCAAGGGTCACGGCACCAACCAGTACCTCGAGCATCCGGGGATCGCCCCCGGCTCCGAGGTGGTCGTCGTCGAGGACGTGGTCACCACGGGTGCCGCCACGATCAAGGCGCTCGAGCGCGCCACCCAAGCCGGTCTGGTGCCGGTCCACGCGATCGCCCTGGTCGATCGGATGGAAGGTGGGCGCGAGGCGATCGCGCAGCTGTTCCCCACCATCCCCCTCACCACGCTCTACGCCCGCACCAACTTCCTATGAAGCTCGTCGTCCTCCTGGTTGTCCTGCTCGGCTGCGTCGGCCAATCGCCGTATCAACGCACCACCAACGAAGTCACGCGCCAGCGCACGCTCGACGGCGGTTACCAGCAAGTGCTCCAGCTCGCCGCGATCTACAAGTCGCCGACGTGGCGGAGCGCGCATGCGGAGAAGGACGCCACGAGTCGCGGCCTCACCGGTGACGCTCGCACGCAACGCATCGCACAGGCGCAGGCCGAGGCCCAGGGCCCGCTCGAGTTCGAGTTGCTGGTCACCACGTGGGACCGCCGCGAGAACGATCTGGATCGCAAGAAGAGCGTGTGGCGGGTCCGCATGCTCGACGACGCGGGCGCCGAGCTCGAGCCGCTCGAGCTGGTGCGTGACAAGCGTCCGATGCTCACGCTGCGCTCCGAGTACCCCGCCATGGGTGACTTCGCCACCGCGTATGTCGTGCGCTTCAAGCGACCCACCACCGCACTAGCGCAGCTCCGGCTGCGGATGAGCAGCGAGCGCGGAGGTGTCGAGGTCAGCTGGCCCGGGATCGAGGCGTCTCCCCCTCCCGCGCCGAGCGTGCCGGCGAGCCCCACGCCGGCTCCCGTGTCCAACCCCGAGCCATCCGGGTCCATCGAGAGGTAACTGCCATGAACATGATCCGCGGCCTCCACCACAACGCCTACCGTTGCAGAGACTCCGAAGAGACGCGGCAGTTCTATGAGGACTTCCTCGGGTTGCCGCTGGTCAACGCCTTCGAGATCGCCGAGACCAAGAGCGGACGCCCCACGAAGGTGCTGCACTCGTTCTACGCGATGCGCGATGGCTCGGCCCTCGCGTTCTTCGAGGACCCGACGCGGCCCTTCGACTTCAAGGAGCAGCACGACTACGACCTCCACATCGCGCTCGAGGTCGAGCAGGGTGCGCTCGGCGTGATGATCGAGAAGGCGAAGGCGATGGGCAAGCACGTGCGCGGCATCGCCGGGCACCAGTTCATCGACTCGATCTATCTACGCGATCCGAACGGGTACGTGATCGAGCTGACGGCGAAGCGCCCGGACCACGACGCGCAGATCTATCAAGCGCGCAAGGTCGCACACGAAGCGCTCGACGCCTGGCAGCGCGACAAGCCCGCCCCTAGCGCGTGACGGGCTCCTTCGCGGCGTCGGCGGCCCACGCCTGCATCGAGGGGAGGGCGGCGACCGCGTCGAGGTATGCCTTGATCCGCGCGTCGACCGGCACCTGATATGTCGTGAACCGGGTGACCACCGGCGCGAACATCGCATCGGCGATCGAGAACGCACCGAACAGGAACGGGCCGTTGCTCGCCGCGAGGCAGTCGCGCCAGATCTCCTGCACGCGCTTCGCATCGGCGAGCGCCTCGGGATCCGTCGGCGTCGGGCGCGTCGCGTGGAGCTCCATCGTCATGTGCTTGCGCAGCGCCGCGAACGAGCTGTGCATCTCGCAGCTGATGCTCCGGGCCTTCGCGCGCTGCATCCGATCCTCGGGCCACAGCTTCGCCTTCGGCGCGAGCTCGGCGACGAGCTCGCAGATCGCGAGTGAGTCCCAGATCACCTGGCCCTCGTGATGAAGCACCGGAACCTTGAGCGCCGGGCTCACGTTCGCGATCTCGGCCTTCGTCGTCGGCTGGTCGAGGAGGATGGTCGTGCAGTCGAAGGGAAGCTTGCTCTCCGCGAGGGCGACGTAGGGGCGCAACGACCACGAGGAGTACCGCTTGCTACCGACGTAGAGATGCATGCGCGGGAATCTACAGCGCCTGCCGCGACGATGGGTTGCACAGAGTTGCGCCCTCGGGGTCGACACAGCCTGGTTGGTAGGCAACCGCCTACCGGTGCTTCTGGCCTCGCGGTCACGTACGGTGCCCGCCTGCCCGTCGAGAACCACGTCGGGGACGCGGCGATCGTCGTGCGCGCGCGGGCAGCCGCAAACTACTGGGATACGTCGGTGACCGGGCCCCGACGTGCCGGGTGCACCACGGTGCGCTGGCGTCCGTAGCCGAACATCTCCGTCCGCTGACACGGTAGGTTCGCCCATGTTCGAGAAGTTGCTGGCGAACGAGAAGACCGACTACTTCGTGGTGGGCGTGCACCTGTACGGTCGACGGCTCACCGCCGCGCTCGAAGTGTTTGCCCACGCCGACAAGGATGCAGCGACCGCGGTGGTCTCCGTCGATCTCGACACGCTCGCCACCGACGTTCTGTATTCCACCAACGGTGTCACCGCCAACTACGTGTCGGAGGCGGGCTGGCACGGGTTGGTCCAGCCGACGAGGATCATCGAGCTCGTCGACGGCAAACCCCGCATCACGAAGACCGGCTTCAGGGGCGAGGAGGAGTGCAGCGCGCTCGCGCGGTTCGGCGGCAAGACGTTCGTGTCGGGGACGAAGAAGAGCCCCGACGGCAAGTCCACCACCGACGGCTTCATCGCGGAGGTCGCCAGCGGCAAGCTGCTGATGCTCGTCGAGAGCTCGCAGTTCCCGACGCTCCACGAGGGAGATCTGGACGTGTTGTGCGCGGGCAAGGACACGCTCCACGCGAGTGGCACGATCCTGACGAGGAAGCCGGAGGACGCGAGGACGCGCGCGGTGATCGATCTACGCGGCGGCATGCCGACGCTGCGACCGGTCGACCTCCTGCATGTCTATGCCCTCCACGAGGCCGCGTCGGGCGACCTGTGGATCGGCTCGGCCGGGTGCGCCGCGGTGATGCGAGGGAAGAACCTGCAGAAGCTGACGCTCGACACCGACGTCCGAGGGATCGCCGAGTACGGCGGCACCGCGTACTGGGGAACCCACAAGCAGCAGGGCTCGCTGACGTTGTGGCGCGGCACCGACCACCCCACGCCCGTGTTCAAGGCGAAGTTTCACTGGATCGGCTATCGCTCCGGCGGTCGACGCGATCTGCGGATGTGCGCGAACGCGGAGCTGCTCGTCGTCGCGAACAAGGACCGCGTGCACGTCTACGACGGGAAGAAGTGGAGCCAGCTCGCGTTCACGCGCGATCTCGGCAAGCTCGTGAAGCGCGTCGCCGCCGGGATGAAGGCGGCTTAGTTTCGTTCGGTTCGGACTAGACGCCGAACTTCGCGAGCTTCTTGTGCAGTCCCTCGCGCGTGATGCCGAGGGTGACCGCGGTCTTCGTCTTGTTGCCACCGTGATCGCGCAGCGCCTCGGTGAGCAACCAGCGCTCGACCTGCTCCATCATCTCTTTCAGCGTGCCCTGCTTCGGCGCGATCCGCGTGACGGTGCCCTCGATCTTGCGAAGGCGCGGCGATAGGTCGGTGACCTCGAGCCAGTGACCGGGCTCGGCCTGGATCACGAGGCGCTGGATCTCGTTCTCGAGCTCGCGGATGTTGCCGGGCCAGTTGTACTGGGCGAGCGCATCGAGCGCATCCTGCGTGAAGCCGGGGATCTCGAGGCGGTACTCGTCCGCGTAGCGCTTGAGGAAATGTGCGGCGAGCGCGGGGATGTCCTCGCGGCGCTCGCGCAACGGTGGCAGCTTGATGGGGAACACCATCAGCCGGTAGTAGAGATCCTGGCGGAACGCGCCCTTCTCGACCTCGGCCGAGAGATCGCGATTCGTCGCGCAGATGATCCTGACGTCGACCTGCTTTTCGGAGGTCGCGCCGACGGGGCGGATCGTGCCCTCTTGCAGCACGCGGAGCAGCTTGGCCTGCAGCGTCAGCGGCATCTCGCCCATCTCGTCGAGGAACAGCGTGCCGCCGTCGGCGATCTCGAACAGCCCCTTCTTGTCGGAGTCGGCGGAGGTGAACGCCCCCCGCTTGTGACCGAACAGCTCGGACTCGAGGAGGTTCTCGGGGAGCGCGGCGCAGTTCTGCGCGACGAACATCTTGTCGCGACGTCCCGACTGATGGTGGATCGCGGAGGCGATCAGCTCCTTGCCCGTCCCGGTCTCGCCCTCGACGCAGACGGTGGCGCGGGTGTCGATCACGCGCTCGAGCTGGCCGAGCACGGACTTCATCGCCGGCGAGTCACCGATGATGTTGTCGAACTTGATCTTCTGCTCCTTGCGCTTGAGATAGGTGTTCTCGCCGCGGGCACTCTCGGCGGCGACGCGCAGTCGCTGGAACATCGTCGCGTTGTCGACGGCGAGCGAGGCTTGACCGGCGAGTAGCAGCGCGACCTCTAGATCGCTCTCGGTGAACATGCCGATCGACGCGCGGTTGTCGCACTGGATGAGGCCGATGATGTCGTCGCCGCGCCACAGCGGGACGGCGAGGATCGACAGGATCGAACCGCCGAGGATCGACTCCGAAGACAGGGCCTCGAGCGCGTTCGCGGTGAGCACGGCGGCGCGGTCGGCGAGCACGCGGCGGAGCACGGCACGCGAGGCGCGCACCGGATCGCCGACGGGCGTCGGGACGTTCGGGTCCGCGCTGGGGCGCTGCCGGGAGACGGCGAGCGAGAACCGATCCTTGTCTTGATCGCTGCGCAGCAGGATCGCGACGTGGGTGGCGCGCGCGAGGAGCTCGAACGAGGCGGCGACCGTGGCCTCGATGACCTCGGATGGTTCGAGCCGCGCGCCGAGCGGCTGCAGCGCCTTGTAGATCCGGAGAGCACCGACCGGGTCGTTGTCGAGCTGATCTGCCAGCTGCGGCAGATCCATGATCGAGCGCGACGCGATCAGGCGATCACCGAGGTCGTCCTCCCCCTCGTCGCCGATCCGGACCGAGATCCGCACGGGATCGGCAGGGTTGCCGAGCAGGATGAAATCGCCATCGGCGAGGGCGACTTCCCAGCGCGCGGCGGCATCGACCGGGATGCGCCGGCCGTCGCGCTCGATGGCGGAACCGTTGGTCGAGCGCAGATCGCGGAACACGAAGTGTTCGCCGATCTGCGTGATCTGCGCGTGGTCTCCGGAGAGATGAAAGTCGGTGACGACGACGGTGCTCGACGGGGAACGCCCGAGCGTGGCCGTACCACCGCCTGCGAGTACGCGGTGCGTTCGTTGCGTCGCGATGCCGGTGAGGATTTCTAGAACAATCACAGAAACGTGGCCCCGCCCGGGTCCTGCCAATCGTTTATACTGCACACTCTTCGCGGCTGGCATGTCGGGGACCTCGAAAGTCATCGTGCTGGATCCCGACGGCCGGGCGAGCCGCCAGGTCGGGCTAGGGTTCGAGCGTGAGGGGGTGCCGGTTCGTGTGATGAGCACGACGCCCGCGGAGATCGGGAACCTCGAGCTGTTCTCGAACGGGGATAGCGACGCGAGCCTGGTGGTGATCGGTGGTACGGCCGAGACTCGGGCCCTGGAGCTGATCCGGCGCGCGCGAAACCGGCTCGAGGCCGCGAAGATCGATGCACCGATCGTGTTCGCGGGGCGCGGTGTGCGGCGGACCGAGGCAGAGGCGGCGGGAGCGGACGAGGTCGTGTTGATGCCAGCGCACCTCCGCGACGTGGTGACGATCGGGCGGCTGTTGCGCGGCCAGGTGAGGGGGCAGCGGGATCACCTGATCGGTAGCCTCGCCGAGACCACCGGTGTGTTCACGCTGGTTCGCGCACTCGCGGCGCTCGGACGCAGTGCCACGCTGACGCTGATCCGCGGCCTGCGGCGCGGCGAGGTGCGCTTCTATCATGGCGAGGTCACGTCGGCGCAGGTCGGCCTGATCCACGGTCAGGCGGCGCTCCACCAGCTGCTGTTGTGGACCGACGCGCGGTTCGATTTCCAGCACGAGGACATCGTGCGCCGGCAGCAGATCCCGCTGACACCCGACGAGCTGTTCGCGGATGCCGAGCGGTTCCTGACGAGCATCCGCGATTCGAGTGGATCGCTGTCGCCGTCGATGGTGCTCGAGCAGGATGTCGCGCGCATCCAGAGCCACGGCAAGCAGGTCCCCACCGAGGTCTACGGCGTGCTGCGGATGTTCGACGGGCACCGCGTGCTCGCCGATGTCCTCGAGGATTCGCCCTATCGCGTGTTCGAGACGCTGCGCGTGACGCAGCGAGCGGTCGAGGCGGGCCTGCTTCGCGAGGCGAGCACGCCGAAGCCAAAGGCGACCTGGCGCGCGGTGCTGGCGATCGAGGAGTGGTTGGTCGGTGGCGCGCGCGAGGAGATGGAGCGCTCGGCGGCGGACAGCGGGCCGCTCAAGAGTGTCGAGACCGGGCCGCACAGAAAGGAAAAGGACAAGCGCAAGCGCAAGAAGCGGCGCGGTCAGGAGCCGCTGGCGCCCGTCGCGAGCAAACCCGACATCGACTGGGGTGCGCTGGTGCCGCGCATCGTCGGCGCCGAGATCCAGGGGACGCTCGCCGGGGTGGTGCCGGCGTCGCATACCTCCGGCGAGATCATGCTGCCCACGCGCGAGGAGCCACGCGAGCGGCTCGAGGCGCTGATGGACACCAGCATGCGCGAGAAGATCTTCCCGCGCGATCTCGGTCTCGACGAACCGAAGATCATCTTCGACGAAGCCGGCGAGCGCGCGAGCATCAAGCGCGAGGAGGAGCAGGCGAAGGCGGATGCCGACGCGATGGCCGCGGCGGACAAGGCCGAGCAGGCGCGGATCACCGCCGAGCAAGCAAAGCTCTCCGCATCTGCCGCGGCGGAAGCATCCGGGTGGGCGGCGGCGGCGGCAGACGCCGAGGCGCGGGCGGCAGAGGATGCAAAGATCGCGGCGGACCAGGCGCGGCTCGAGACCGAAGCGAAGGTCGCCGAAGCCAAGGCGCGCGAACAAGCCGAGGCACGCGCGAAGGCCGATGCCGACGATCCCGAGGCGGCAGTCCGCCGGTTCCGCGACGAAGCGCAGGCGATGATCCGCAACCTGGTCGCGCAGCAGCAGCGCGAGCGCGACGAGCAAGCGGCGGAGGTTCGTCGCGTCGCCGAGATCCGCGCGGTGGCCGAGCGCGCCGTCGCCGAGCACAAGGAGCGCGAGCTCGCGCGTGCCGAGGCGGTGGCCAACGCAGAGCAGGTCGCGGCGGCGCGGCGAGTCACCGATGCGCAGCTCGCGATCGATCGCGCGCAAGCCGAGCTCTCGCTGCGCGCGCGCGAGGTCGAGGTCGGAGCGAAGAAGGCCGCGGCGGCGCAGGCGGAGGCCGCGTCGATCACCGCCGAGCAGGCCGAGAACGATCGCGCGCGTGCCAAGCGCGTGTCCGATAACGAGCAGGCGATCGCCCGCACGCGGTCCCAGCTCGAGCTGATGCAGAAGGCGGCCGAGGCCGCGCGGATCTCGGGCACGATCGAGGCGCGCGCATCGGTGCAAGCCGCGATCGCGCGGAGTCGCTCCGAGCTCGATCTGATCCAGCAGGCGGCCGACGCTGCGAAGCTGGCGAAGCCCGAGCTGACCGACGCGCAGGCGCGGCGGTTGCTCGAAGCGGGCGCCACCTACAAGCGCTCGAAGCGGCCGTCGGAGGTCGAGGCCGCGGCGGCCGCGGGACGCCCTCCCGTGATCACGCGCTCGGCGGACGCGGCGGGCGAGATCGCACACGCGGAGCCAGCGATCGCACAGCGCTCGGCGGAGCCGGCGATCGCGCCGCCCGAGGTGCAGCCGGAGGCGACGCGTGAACCGGATGTGGGTCGTGCGAAGCGTCCATCGGAAGCGGGCTCGCCGGCGGGCCGCTCGCGACGCGCTTCGGACATCGTGCCGGTCGTCGAGCGCAACCGCACGATGCTCGATCGCCGCGCCGAGGACGACACGGTCAAGGCGCGCAACGACGCGTCGCCGGGCCGGGCTCGTCGGCCCTCGGACATCGCGCCGGTGCCGTCGGATATCGCGATCCCACCGCCGCCGTCGAAGTCGGTCGATCCCACCCCGAAGCGGCCACCCGACATCGTCGAGCTCAACGAGCGCGCGCAGATCGATGCGCGCTCCTCGGGCGCCAAGGCGAGCGCGGAGCCCTCGAGCCCGTCGAAGCACAAGTCGGACCTGCTGCCGATCGTCGAGCGCAATCGCAGCGCCGCCGATCCGCGTTCCGCCGACGACAGCGAGGCGCCGCTCGTCGTTCGTGAGGTCACCGAGACGGTGCCCAGCTCCGATCCCGAGATCGCGCGCGAACAAGCGGACGAGGCCGTGCAGGCGGCGCTCCATGCGAAGGCGCAGGCCGAGCGTGCGGTGATGACGCCCGAGCAACGCACGGCGGCGCTACAAGCGAAGACGCGCGCCGATCTCGAAGCCGCGGTACGTGTCGCGGAAGCTGCGCGGATCGCGTTGAACGAGCGCGCCGCACAGGCTGCTGCCGGCTCCGCACTCGCCGACGCCAGCATGGCCGAGCGTGCCGTGGAGCGCGCGGTGCGCGTGCGGCTCGAGACCCAGCCGTTGGGGCTCGACGAGGCTGCGATGCTCGAGCTCGCCGAGCACGAGCAGGCAGCGAAGGCCGCGGCCGAACGAGCACTCGCCGACGCGAAGGTCGCGGCACAGGCCGCCGATGATGCGTCCGCTGCCGCGGCGCGTGCGCGGGTCGAGACGCAGCCCACGCGGCTCGCCGAAGCCGACGCGAAGCGCCTCGACAAGCTGGCGAAGGAAGCCGCGCAGCGCGCCGCGAGCGAGCTCCAGGCCGCGGAGCGTGCCGCCGATCAGCTGAGCTCCGCCGCGGAGCGGTTCGTCGCCGAAGCCCAGGCCAGAGCAAACAGGACGGACGCCGATCGGCTGTCGAGCGCGCAGGGTGCCGCCGATCGCGCGGCCCGCGATCGCGACATCACGGAGCGCGCCGCGGTCGAGGCCCGCGCCGCGGCGAAGCGGATCGTCGACGTCCAGGTGATCGCCGATCAGCTCGCCGCCTCGGCCGACAACGAGCTCGCAGCCTCCGTCGAGCGCGTGCTCGAGCAGATCCGCGAAGCGACGAAGCTCGCCGAGCGCGCCGCGAGCGAGGCGAGGTCCGCCGCGGACCGGGTGATCGGCGAAGCGAAGTCCGCCGCGCGTGCAGCCGAGTCTTCCAACGCGACGGATGCCAAGGCCGCCGCCGAGCGCGCCGCCTTCGAGCGCTCTACCGCCGAGCGGGCGGTCGCCGAGGCCACCGTGATCGTCGAGCGTGCCGAGGCCGAGTGCGTCGCACTCGAGAGCAAGCTGATCGCGCGACGCACCGAGGTCGAATCGTCCGCTGCCGAGCGCGCGCTCGCCGAGTCGCTCGCCGTTGTCGAGCGCGCGCGGGGGGATGGCGAGGCGATCGAGCAAGCGATCGCGGAGGGCACCAGTGCCGGCCAGCGCTTCGTCGCCGCGACCGCGCGTGCAGGGACCCTGTTCGATGCGTCCACGATCAGCAGCGTCGGCGATGCACGCGTCGCGGTCGAGAGATCCGCGTCGGAGCTCGCGGGGTACGCGCGCACGATCGCCGAGGCCCGCGCGACGCTCGACACCGCGCTCACCGATGCGACTGCCGCGGCCGAGCGTGCCGAGGAAGAGCTGACGGCTGTCGAGAGAGCGATCCATTCCAAGGCGCCGGGGATCGGGAGTGGCTCGGCCGAGCGTGCCGCGGTGGAGCGCGCTGCCGTCGAGCGCTTCGTCAAGCTCGTCACCACGGCCGCGGCTTCGATCCGTGCGCTGCGGGGCGAGGCCGAGCGAACGGCTGCGACCGTGCTCGCCGCGGTCGAGCGCGCCGAAGCCGACGTCACGACCGCGCTCGACGCCGATGCGAAGCGCCGCTCCGACGCTGCCGGCGAGATCGCGCTCGACGCCGATGCGAAGCGCGAAGCCGACGCGCAGGCCGCGCTCGACCGCGTGCTCAAGCCAACCCACGCGCGGGTCGCCACCGAGGTCCGCCGCGCCGAGGACGTCAAGATCGCCTCCTCGGTCGCCAGCACCGACAGCGCCACTGATCTCGCGAAGCGGCTCGGTGCAGCGCGGGCGAAGTCGGAGACCTCGTCGCCGTTCGAGAAGCAGATCCTCGAGGACGACGTGCGCACCGCGATCGAGATGCGTGCGCGCACCGACCGCGAGATCCGCGCTGCTGCCGATGCGCGCGCCGCGAGCGATGCGAAGCTGAAGAAGGAGCCGCATCGGGCCGACGATGCGCAGGCGCGCGCCGATCAAGAAGCGGCTGCCGAGAAGACCGCGGCGAAGGCCACTGCTGACAAGGCCGCGGCCGTCGCCGACAAGGCTGCCGACGCTGCGAAGGCAGCCGCCGACAAGACCGCCTCCGACAAGATCGCGGCAGACGCTGCGGCAGCCGCCGACCAGGCCGCCGCGGAGAGAGCGGCATCTGATCGAGCTGCCGCCGCGGCCGACGCTGCGAAGGTTGCTGCCGACAAGGACGCGGCTGACGCTGCGAAGGCTGCTGCCGAGCAGGCTACCGCCGACCAAGCCGCCTCCGACAAGGCTGGCTCCGACAAGGCCGCTGCCGACCAGGCTGCCTCCGACAAGATCGCGACCGACGCTGGGGCGGCCGCCGACCAAGCCGCGGCAGAGAGAGCCGCGTCGGATCGAGCTGCCGCCGACCAGGCCACTGCCGACCAGGCCACTGCCGACAAGATCGCGGCCGACGCTGCGGCAGCCGCCGACCAAGCCGCAGCAGAGAGAGCCGCGTCGGATCGAGCGGCCGCCGACCAGGCCGCTGCCGACAAGGCCACTGCCGACAAGATCGCGGCCGACGCTGCGGCAGCCGCCGACACAGCCGCCCCTGACAACGCGGCCGACGACAAGGCTGCTACCGACAGGGCGGCATCCCGTGCATCCGCCCAGAAGTTCGCCTTCGAGCGGGCCGCCGGAAGGTCGGTGTCCGACAAGACCGCGGCCGACAAGGTCGCTGCGGATCAAACCGCCAGCGGCGCGATCGCGGCCGATGATGCGAAGGCCGTCGCGCTCGCGAAGCAAGCCGCCGAGGACGCTGCTGCTGCCTCGGCGATCGAGGCCAAGTTCAAGGCCGAAGCCGAGGCGCGTGCGAAGGTCGACGCTGCCGACGCCCAGCAGCGACGCGCGGCGGAGGCTGCCGCCGCGATCCAGGCGAAGCACGACGCCGACGTCGCACAGCAGGCAAAGGTCGAGGCCGACGCGAAGATCGCCGCCGACAAGGCCGAGGCCGAGCTCCGCGCCACCGCGAAGGTCGCCGAAACCGCGAAGGGCGACAGCAAGCGCAACCGCGCCGCGAAGCGCGATGCCAAGCGCCGCGACACCCTCGAGAATCGAATCACCAAGGCGCGTGCCGAGGCCGAGTCGAAGGTCCGCGCGGCCGCCGCCACCGGCGACGACGATCGCACCGTGCCGCGCATGCTGCTCGATCCCTCGGAGCTCGAGGACAGCACGCAGCCGCGCACGCTGGTCGAGCCAGGCGCGCTCGCGTCGTCGTCGGACAGCGAAGCCGTGAGCCTGGTCAAGCAGCTCCTCGATCCGGACTCCGAGCGGCCGACCCTCGAGACGCCACCGCTCGTCGTCGCGGAGACGCCGAACGCGCGGGTGGCCGTCGCCGATCACGTCGAGGTCACGACCACCGATCACACGGCGCGCTTGATCGCGACGCCGATCGCCACGATCACCGAAGCGCCGCTGGTCCCGAACGATCCGATCGCGCGATCCATCGCCCCCGTCGTGCTCGGCAAGTCCGACTCCGCTGCGCCGTTCACGCGCGTCGACGCGGGCTCCTTGACCTCCGACGCGACGCCGATCGGAGTTCCGATCGAGACCACCGACGAGCCCTCCGACGGCGTGATCCGGGAATCGCTCGGCGGTGACAGCCCGCGCGTCAAGCTTCGCCCGCCGCCCGCCGCACCGGTCGCCGACGATCGCCCCGACGACACCACCGGCGAGATCACGTCTCCGCTCTCTCGCGACAAGCGCGCGAGAGAGACCTCCAACGAACCGTCGATCCTGGTCGCCGACCTCGCCGCCATCCACACTGCCGTCAGCGCGGTCGCGGTGAAGCAGGCCGCGGCGCCCCACACCGTCGATGCGCAGGGCAGCAAGCCCGACGTGACGAAGGACGTGGAGGCCGCGAGCAAGGACGCCGCCGTCGCGTTCTCCGAGCTCGAGGAAGACTTCTTCCGCCAGGGTCTCGAGGTCGAGAAGCAGCACAAGCCCGCGCCGGGTGAATCGTTCGACGATCTCGACGAGGGCTTCGTGCAGGTCGGCTTCTGGGATCGCCTTCTCGGTCGCAAGGCCAAGAAGGGCGGCGGTCCGAAGAAGAAGTAAGCGGTGCGGGCGGCGAGGGTGGGGTTGCTGATGGTGCTCGAGGCGTGCTGGTCTTCGGCACCGCCAACGCCCCCAGTCTCGGTTCCAGTCACACCGGCACCAGTCCCTTTCACCGATGCGGTCATCTCCGGGCGTGTCCTCCTCGACGGAATGCTGGTCCCAGAGATCGCGATCGGCTGGATGATGCCTTCCGTGTTCCCGATCAAAGGCGCGGTCACGACACAGACGAAGGGGCGCTTCGAGCTTCACCTCCCGCCGGGCACGTGGACCCTCTTGATCGCCGGTCCCGGCTTCGCACGCACCGTGCTGCCCGATCGCGTGCTGGATGCCGGGAGCGTCACGGATCTCGGAGAGATCACGCCACGTCGCGGTTTCACGATCTCGGGGGACGTGACTGACACCAACGGTCACCCCGCTCCAGATGCCGAGGTGAGCGTCAGAAACTCGCGACGACTCAGCGCCGAAGATCCCCTGATCGCTCGACTGCACGGAGACTTCGTCACGAGCACGGACAAACGCGGCCGCTACCGCCTCGACGGTGTCACGCATCTCGAGGTGGACAGGAGGGCAACCCTCAGCGCTCGTCGCCCCGACATCGACGCCATCATGCCGCAGATGATCCCGGCGGGAAATCTGACCCAGAACATCGTGCTGCAACCGTCGGGAACGATCGCTGGAACAGCCCCAGGCCCCGACGGCAGTGTGTTCGTCTATTCGGTCACCCCTCCCGGCCTTGTCTTCGCTGATGTTCGCAACGGAACATTCGAGGTTCGTGATCTCCCGGCGGGCACGTACTCGGTGGTAGTGGGGCGACTCGGGTCGAAGCAGGTCACGGTGGTGGCGAACCAAGCGTCGTCCGTTCAATTCCCATAGTCATCCAATCCGGCGCTGCGGTTCGCGATCTGGATCTGCCACTTGAAGCCATCCGACGGCCGGTCTCAGGCACTGGTGGTATGGGCTAATACGGACGGTGGCGTCGCCCGAACGCGGCGTGCTCGAGCGCAGGCGTACGCGCTCGCGACCCAGGTTGAGTCGCAGGGGAAAAGGTCGGGCAGTCAGTCACACTGTCGTATAGGTAGTATGAGTCACATCAAATATAAGTTAGGTATATGTAAATAATTACAAAAATATCGGCGAAATCGATAATTCGAGCCGGTTCTCGTGCTACGAAAGCAGAATGGCTCGCCAGCGCAAGCGCCACATCCAGCAGGCGCTCGATCTTCGAGCGCCGGATGAAGACCGCCGCGGCGGGAAGCGCGAGGGGGCCGGACGTCCACCCAAAGGGCCTCGTTCCTCGGAGAGGCACAAGCGCCGGCCCAAGATCGACGCACGCAACCCACTCCACGTCACGCTGCGCGTGGTTCGCGAGGTGAGCTCGCTACGTAAGCGAGAGGTGTTTCGCGCGATCGGCTACGCCACCGTCGCGGTCGCCAAGCACGAGCGATTTCGCATCGTGCACCTGAGCATCCAGAGCAATCACATCCACCTCCTGGTCGAAGCAGCGAGCAAGTCATCACTCGCGAATGGGATGAAGGCGTTCCAGATCTCTGCGGCGAAGTTGATCAATCGGGCGATCCGTCAACGCACAGGTGTCCGACGCAAAGGTCAGGTGTTCGCGGATCGCTACAACGCCCGTGCGTTGACCTCGCCGCGCGCGGTTCGCAACGCGCTTTGCTACGTCCTCAATAACTGGCGCCACCACGACGAGCACCTGCGCATCAAGGCGCGCGAATGGAAGGTCGATCCGTACTCGAGCGCGATCGCGTTTCCCGATTGGAAGGAACGCGCCGAGCTGCCCACGTTGTATCGGCCACCAGCCACCTACTTCGCGTTGATCACCTGGCGACCAAGGACCTGGTTGCTACGCGAGGGCTGGAAGCGGCACGGCTTGATTTCGATCCACGAGATTCCGGGACCAATTCGGCGCTGATCCCGAGTGTTTGCGAATCAGGTTGGACCGAGTACCGACTGAACCCCGCGCCCCGCATGACAACCCAGCAACGTCCCGACAAGGATCGCCACGAGCGCGAGCAACACGATGCCGATCATCGGCAGCGCATCTCCATAGCCTCCGCGGTCGGTCTGGTTGTCGACGAGCGCTAGCGCGGGCCCGAACGTCGTGAACCAGCCGGCAGCCACGATCGCGACCGCGCACACGACGGAGAACGCGAAGGCGAGCGCCGTGTCGCCACCGCCGCGGTAGCTGTCCCGCGCATGACGCTGCCCACGCTCGAACAGCGCGACGGTCAGCCTACGCATCGTCGTCGGTGGCGGGCGTCGCGGGTGCCGTGAACGGCGTGCCCGAGAGCAGCGCCATCGCCGTCGCCAGGTTCGCGACCTCGACCGTCGGCGGGGCGTTGCGCTCGAGCATGAACGTGCACGTCGCACACGACGTCACGACCATGCCACCACCCTGTGCGTGGACCTCGGCGAGGCGGCGCTTTGCCATCTGATCGGCGACCAGCGGCATCGTCTTCGGCAACAGCCCACCACCACCACAGCATTCGGTGTCGGTCTTGTTCCAGCCGAGCTCGCGAACTTCGACGAGCTGCGACAGCGCACGGCGCGGCTGCTCGACGACGCCGTTGTAGCGCGCGTTGTAACAGGGGTCGTGGTAGTAGACCGACTTCTTGGTGATCGGGCAGGCGAGGTTGGTGGCGACCGGCGCGAGCAGCTCGGCGAGCGACACGATCTCGACCGTCATGTTCACGCCCTCGGCCGGGTACTGCGACTTCATCGCGTAGAGACAGGCGCTGCAGTTGATCGCGATCTTGCGGAAGCCGCGCAGCGACGAGGCGACGCGGCCCGCATGCCAGCGGAACAGGTCGCGGTGCCCGGCGGCGAGCAGCGGATAGCCGGCGCAGGCCTGCGGCGCCTCGACGAGCTTGACCTCTTCGAGCCCGACGCGCTCGAACAGCGCGAGCGCCGCGGCGATGTCCTTCGCTCCCTTGTCGATCGCGTCGCAGCCGGGCCAGTAGCCGATGTCTCCCGAGCTCGCGAGCTGACCCTCGAACATCGTGGACAGCTGGGTGGTGAGCCGGCGTTCGCGGGCGCGGAAGCGCTCGGAGTAGTTGGCGAGCGCGGGATGGGGCGTGCCGCGCTGGACGGCGGCCGCGCGACCGGCGAACAGCACGAGGCCGGGCTCGTTGTCGTGCTCGCAGTACATCGTGCAATGCCGGCACCCGGTGCACGCCCACAGCGGATCCGTGTTCTCCGTCGTCCACGGCGCGCGACCCAGCCGGAGCTGGTTCAGGCGATCCATCTTCACCTGCGGGATGAAGGTCTCGCGACCGCTGCTCGTCGAGACCGGGCAGGCGTGGCGGCACATCTTCGGGCAGAAGGTGCAGTTGTCGAGCTGCTTCGCGACGGAGCCGGCGGAGAACGGATCACTCGGCAGGTCGGCCACGGGAGGCGATGCTAACAGCTACGGCGCGTCGTCGCACTTCGCGAACCCGTCGAGATCGACCGCGCGCAACGCGCACTCCACGCGCGCCGCGGGCATGTGGTCGCAGACCTCGTGGAACTGGTCGCGCGTCGACTCGATGTGCTTCTGCTTGTCGGCCTGGCCGAGCGTCCCGCCGGTGGCGGCGAGCTCGAGCGCTAGATAGTGCTCGAGCAGGCGATCACATTGCTCGGTGGTGGCGGCTCGCTCCGGCTTGGAGGCGGTCGCGGGTGGTTCGGGTTGCGGCAACGGCTCGGCGACGCGCGTGGGCGCACCACACGCGACGAGCAGCAAGATCACCGCTCGCATCAGTTGAGACCGTCGACGCGTTCGCGAAGCTGCGCGAGGTCGCGCGAGATCCGCGGATTCGACGGCTCGAGGATCGCCAAGCGCTCCAGCACGTCGAGCGAGCGGGGCAGATCGCCGTTGCGGCCGTAGATGCCGGCGAGGTTGACCAGCATGCGCGCGACGATCTGGCGCTTGGTGGAAGCCGCGATCACCGACGGTTCGAGCACGGCGTCGGGCGTGGTGGTCTTGCGCAGCAGTTGTTCGAGGTCCGCGGGCGTCAGCGTGCGGCCGGCGGAGAAGGGATCGAGGAACAGCCACGCATCCTCGATCGCGACGCGCACCAGGAAGTGGCCCGGAAAGTTGACGCCCTGGGCGAGCACGCCGACGCGACGCGCGACCTCGAGGTAGACCACGCTCAGCGAGATCGGGATGCCGGTGCGGCGATCGAGGACCTCGGCCAGGAACGAGTTGCGCGGGTCGTAGTAGTCGTCGGTGTTGCCGCAGAAGCCGAGGCGATCGAACAGGTGATCGCTGATCGCGCGCGCGCGGCCGATCCCACTCGTCGCACGCGCCACGTCGGGTGCGGCTTCGCGCGCGATCCGATCGAGCATCATGAAGTAGGCGTCGACGTCGCGCTTGGGCTCTTCCCATGCCCCGATGAGCAGTGCCGCGTGGTCGAGAGGGATGTCCTCGCGTCCGACGACATCGGCGAACCGAGTCAGACCCATGGGCTCCACTCGACCGAGAGTAACCCGCTACCCGATGGTCTGCGATGAGAAGATCCATCGACCTTCGTCGGAGAATCCCCGAACGCGTGAGATTCCCAGGGGATCTATGCCATGATGATCATCCGCGTCATGGCCGAGGAACCGCGTCCAGGGCTGATCGTCGGAGGCCGCTACGAGCTGGTCGAAGTGGCAGGTCGTGGTGGCATGGCCGACGTCTGGCGCGGCCGCGTGCGCGGCGATTCGGGGTTCGTCCGCGATGTCGCCGTCAAGCAGATGCACGCGAACCTCGCGAGCCAGCCCAACTACGTGGCCATGTTCGTGGAGGAAGCGCGCATCGGCTCGGCGATGCAGTCTCCGAACGTGTCGGAGGTCCACGACTTCGTCCACGATCGCGGCCACTACTACATGGTTCTCGAGTGGATCGAGGGCATCGATCTCGGAAGCTGGGTTCGCTATCACACCGCGCGCAACGAGCAGACGCGGTGGGAGCTCGTCGCCGCGGTCGGCGTCGGGATTCTTCGGGGACTCGCCGCCGCGCACGAGCGGCTCGGTCCCGATGGACGGCCCCTGCCGATCGTCCATCGCGACGTCTCGCCTCACAACGTGCTCCTCACCACGCGCGGCATGGTGAAGCTGATCGATTTTGGGCTCGCGCTCGCCCCCGATCGGGTTCAGGAGACCACCGAGCCCGGCATCGTGAAGGGCAAGATGTCGTATCTCGCCCCCGAGATCGTGTCGGGTGGTCGGCCTATCCCGGGCTCGGATCAGTTCGCGTGCGGCAGCGTGCTGTGGGAGTCACTGGTCGGTCGCAAGCTGTTCGACGGCGCCACCGACTACGACACGTACACGCGCCTGCGCGAGGGCATCGTGCCGCCGCTGCGCCCGCTGCGCCCCGACGTGCCGGCACCGTTCGCGCAGATCCTCCATCGCGCACTGTCGCTCAAAGTAGAATCGCGCTTCCCGTCGACGCGCGAGATGGCGCGGCAGATCGGAACCGTGCTCAAGAAGGTCCAGCTCCGCAAGGATCTCCACACCGTGCTCGCGCGCAGCGTCGCCGAGGCTCGCGAGTCGCAGGGCTTCGGTCCGCGTGCGCAGGAGGCGTCGGAGGCCACGCCGATCGCGGAGATGCTCCCCGACATGATCGACGTCGTCGCCCTGCCGCGCGCGCCAAAGACTGGCGGGATCGCGACGGACATGGTGCAGGGCGTTCAGGGCGCGATGCGCGGACTTCGTCACTACCTGCCGTTCTTCGGCAAAAAGAAGTGACGTTCTGATCTAGGTTCCTCGCCGTGCAGCCACGGGGAATCTTGGTGCTCGCGAGCTGCTTGCTCGCGTGCGGTGACAACAACGACGGGACGCAGCCTCCACCGGATCAGGTGAGCTCGGGCCCAGTGGCGATCGATCTGACGACGATGACGCTGTCTGTCGGCTCGCTGTCGATCGAAGGCTTCCTGTCGATCGGCGTCACCGACGAGATCGACGACCAGCACTTCTACGATCCGCGCGGCGGCGATCCCGCGGTCGAGCTGGTGCCGATCACCAAGGCCACCGCGAGCGATGGCGCCTCGATCATCCTCGACGGCGGCACCAAGCTCCGGCTCGAACCGTGCCCGGTGCCCGACTGCGCGTTGCTCGAGCTCGATGCGTCCGCTCACGTCGGTGCGGTGCAGCTCCAGCTCGCCTTGCCGCGTCCCGGCACCGAGCCGCTGTATGGCACCGGTGATGCGCCGGTCCGCGCCAACGTCGCCGGCACCGTGCGCGAGCTGTCGCTGCGCGTCGATCCAGCCTCGGAGTCGTCGCTCAACGAGACCCACGTGCCGGTGCCGCTGGTGCTGTGGCCGAAGAGTGGCGTCGGCATGCTCGCAGCCGACGACCGCCCGGGTGCGCTCGATCTCGCGGCCGCGTCCGCGGATCGCGTGACCGCGACGTTCAACCTCCCCGATCGCGGCACCTATCAGTTCTATCTCTACACCGCACCCGAGCCCCTCGACCTCGTGCGCACCTACGTCGCCCTCACCACCAAGCCGAAGCTGCCGCCGCGCTGGGCGTTCGCGCCGATGCAGTGGCGCAACGCGCTGGCCGATGCCGGCGAGCTGCGCGACGACATGGATGAGATGCGTTCGCGCAACATCCCGGGCTCGACGATCTGGATCGATAACCCGTGGCAGACCGCCTACAACAGCTTCGTCGTCGACGAGCAGCAGTTCGTGCAGTTCGACGCGCTGGTCGCCGAGATGCACGCGCGCGGTTACAACCTGCTGTTCTGGTCGACGCCGTACGTCGGCAAGGATGCGATCTCCGCCGCCGACTACGCCGAGGGCAGTGCGAACAAGTTCTTCGTCACCGACGACGCCGAGCGCGTGATCGACTACCCGTGGCAGGAAGGTCCGGGCGCGATGGTCGACTTCACCCGGCCCGGCGCGACCGAGTTCTGGCAGGAGCGCATCGATCGCGTGGTGTCGCGTGGCGCGTCGGGCTTCAAGCTCGACTTCGGCGAGGAGATCGTCCCCGACATCGCCGGCGCCATCCTGCCGATGGTGCTCGCCGCCGGTGACAACGGCCAGTTTCACCGCCGCTACCAGGAGCACTATCACCGCGCGTACCTCGCGGCGCTGCCCGAGAACGACGGCTTCCTTCTCACCCGCGCCGGCGCGTGGGGCGAGCAGCACGTCAACACCGCGATCTGGCCCGGCGATCTCGACAGTGACTTCTCCGAGCACGGCGTCGACAACGGCGAGGGCAAGACCAACGTCGGTGGCTTGCCGAGCGCGATCAGCCGCGGGCTCGCCCTGTCGGTGTCGGGCTACCCGTTCTACGGCTCCGACATCGGCGGCTTCCGCGATTTCCCGACGACGGACTCGCTGCTCCGCTGGGCACAGTACGCGGCGTTCGGCACGATCATGCAGCTCGGCGGTGGCGGCAAGAGCCACAACCCGTGGGACGCGACGCTGTTCACGCCGGGCTCCGCCGACGTCTACAAGACGTATGCGGACATCCACATCCAGCTCAACCCACTGCTGTGGACGCTCGCGAACCAGGCCGTCGCCGACGGCACCCCCGTCAATCGCCCGTGCAAGTTCATGTTCCCGGAGAGCGCCTGCGACGACGCGATGTTCTTCCTCGGCAACGATCTGCTGATCGCGCCGGTGATCGTCGAGGGCGCCACCACGCGTTCGGTGGTGCTGCCGCCCGGTGAGTGGCTCGACGTCAACACTGGAGAGCTGGTGACCGGCGACGGCACCACGGCGCTCGTCGTCGACGCACCCTCCGACGTGATCCCGCGGTTCCAGCGCACCGGTTCGATGATCCCGATGTTCGCGCTCGCCGCCGACACGTTGTTGCCGGCGACCGACACCACCGTGACCTCGTACACCACGCCCGCGATCGGCCGTGAGCTGCGGCTGCTCTACACCCCGAGTGGTTCGATCACGGCGAACCTGACGCTGCACGACGGCGCCTCGGCGTCGGCGATCGGCGAGATCCTCTTGGTTACCCCCGGCACCGAGTACTCGGTGTTCACGATCGACATCGACATCCGCGACCTGGCCGCGCCATTCACCGCACCGGCGAGTGTCACCGCGGGTGGGGTCGCGCTGGCGAGCGCCGCCGACGTCACACTCTGCGCGGCTCCGGGTTGCTTCACGGTCGCCAACGGTCGCCTGTTGATCCGCGTGTTCGCCTCGGCGCTCACGCAGATCGTGATCAACTAGGGACCAGCTGCCGCAGCTGCCACGCCTGCAGCATCAGGTGGCGATGCGAATCGCGGTTTCGCGTGCGCATCACCCCGGCCATCCACGCGGCGCCGATGATCACGGCGAACGTGTAGATCGCGTAGGTGACCATCTCCGGAGTCGACGAGCTCGCCACCGCCGGCACGTGGAACACGACGCCGTCGCCTTCGAACGAGGCGGTCTTCGGCAGCACGCCGGTGAGCTCGAGCAGGAGCGGCACGAACACACCGATCACGGCGGAGGCTGCCACCGTGACGCCGGAGCTCATCCACGACAGCCGCGGCGTGAACACCATCGCCATCGTCAGGACGGCGGCGAGCCCGGGCGCCGCGAGGAGTGGCCCGTAGCCGCAGGCGATCAGGCCGATCATCACCATGTTGCCGATCACGACCAACCCGGTCATCGGCTTCTTCGCGTACAGGTTGTACGCCGAGACGACACCCATCACGACGATCGTGAGGCCGAGCGCGGGCACCCACGGCGAACCGGCCGGCGACATCGACCACAGGATCGGGATCAGGATCAGGCCGCCGATCACGGCGAGCAGCCCGCCCTTCGCGTTGATCCGTGCGGAGCGAATGCTGTCCGCCGCGATCGCGGCCGCGACGTCGCGCGGGACCGTCCGCGGCGGCTCGAGCATCAACCGGCCCATCAGTTCGGCGGCACCGGGTTGTGCGGGGTCGAGGGCGAGTGCACCTGCCGCCTCGCGCATCGCGGTGCTGCGGAACGCCGGATCATCGCTGGTGATCGACTCCGAGAACGCGTCGCGCGCGCGCTCGAGGTGTTGCCTCGCGAGCGTCCGGCGGGTCGCGTGGTCGCGATCGCCGTCGAGGTAGCGCTGCACGCTATCGCCGAGCTCGCGCGCCGTGGCGAGCCGTAGTTCGCGCTCGGGTTGCGTCGCCTGCACGCACACCAGGTCGAGCTCGGGCGGAATCTCGCGATTCGGCGCGCGCTGCGACGGCTTCTCGCCGGCGCGGAACAGCGCGCTCTGCAGGCCCTCGTAGCCGCGCGGATGCATCGGCTCGCCGGCGAGGATCTCGAACAGCAGGCAGCCGAGGGTGTAGACGTCGGTGCGGCCATCGATCCCGGCGCTGCCGCGTACCTGCTCCGGTGCCATGTAGCCGGGCGTGCCGATCGTGGTGCCGACCTGCGTGGCGTTCTCGCCGGAGCCGCCGCTCGAATCGACATCGGTGAAGTCGTCGTCGTGCTCGCCGGCGATCTTGGCGACGCCCCAGTCGAGGACGTAGACCTCGCCGAAGTCTCCGAGCATGATGTTGTCGGGTTTCAAGTCGCGGTGGACGACGCCGCGGACGTGGGCAAACTCGATCGCGAGGCAGACCTCGACGAACGCGCGCAGGATCTGCTGCAGCGAGAACCGCGCCTGCTTGCCGAGCTTTGACTGCGAGTCGCGCCCGTTGGCCTTGTCGGTCAGGATCTCCGCGAGCGTGGTGCCGGCGAGCCGCTTCATCGCGAAGAACGGCAACCCGTCGATGTCCTTGCCGATCTCGTGCACCGGCACGATCGCGGGATGCTCGAGCCGGCCCTGGATCGAGGCCTCGCGCAGGAACCGCGTGACCTGGCGATCGTTCGGTGCCGCCGTGCGCATCCGCTTGATCGCGACGTCGCGGCCTACCTGCTCGTCGCGCGCGAGCATCACCTCTCCCATGCCGCCCTTGCCGAGCCGGCGCGTCACCGTGTAGCGCCCCGCGATCGGGGCTGCGGGCGCTGGTCGCTCGGTGATCTGGCTCTCGGCCACCGTCCCCGGCGCCACGACCGTGGACACTCCTGTGGCGTCCTCCGAGGATCGGCTCATAACCTCGACGATATCGCGATTAGGCGATCGCGACGCGGCGGCCGACCAGCGCGCTGACATCGTCGGCGGTCGGTTCCCAGGTCGTCGACGCACGCAGTGTGATCGGCCGCTCCGGCAGCGTGCCGAGGAGCGCGAGCAACGTCTGCCGCGTCGACGTCCGCGTCCAGTCGCGCATCGTTACCTCGATCGCGTCACGGCTCGTCGCGATCTCCCAGCCCGCCAACTTGCCCGCGTTCGAGACCGCGGAGAGCGCCCTCGAGCGTCTCTGCTTGGTCGCTCATACGGACCTGGTGCTTAGAGGTGCCGGTGAAACGGGGCGATCCAGATCGGCTGATGTCGCGATCGCGATCGTTCGCCCAGGTGCCCCCAGTGCGCGGACGTCGTCATCGGTCGGGGCCCAGTACGCCGACGGGACGAGGACGACGGTGATGGAGAGCGGTCGAGCGTCGTCGAGGAGGTCGATCAGCCGGCGGCGGGTAGCGTCGGGGTGCCAGCCTCGCATCCTCACCTCGACCGAGGTCGTGCCGGCCTCGATCTTACTAGCCGCGATCTCCCAGCCAGCAAGCTGGCCCTCGGCACCGAGCTCGGAGCTCGCGACCCATGGCAACTCTGCCGAGGAGTGGACTCGGTTTGCCAGCCACTGGTCGACTGTCACGGACGAGCCCACGAAGGTCAACCGCTCGAGTTGACGCCACCAGGCAGGCTCGCCTTTCATGGCGCTCCAGACCGTCTTGTCGTTGACCAACGAGCGCAGCCGCGGGAGCTTCGCGCGTTGCAGGTTGTCGTAGTCGATCTGACGTAGGGGTGACACCCAGAGGGTCTCGAGGTGTGGCCAGTCGCCCGTCGCGAGTTGCGCGAGCCCAGCCGAGCTCAGCGGTCCCACTTCGCGCAGCGCGCGCAGGCCCACCGGGAGGAGGTCGGCGCTTCCAGGAAGGAAGTGCAGTCGCTCGACAGAGCTCCACCCGGGCGATCCCTCGACGGCGCGGAGCGCGTCCAGGTCGGCGAACACCGAGACGGCAGCGAGCAGCCCGCGCTCGAACACCGCATGGTCGCGCGGGACCACGCGGCCCAGCGGAGCGAGCCAGGTCGCGCCGTGCTCGGCGAGGAGCTGATCGCGGCGGGCCCGGCCCTCGGCGTCGAGCGCGGGCGCGAGTGCGAGCGCCAGGTACTCGCCTCGCGGATCGCCGCGCGCGAGCAGGTAGTCGGCGAGCACGTGGCGCGGGCCGAGCTCGGTGGCGGCCTCGAGCAGCAGCGCGGTCGCGCGCTCGTCGAGTGCGGCGGCACCCTCCGACTCGTCGGCGAGGAGGTGCGGGCGATGCAACACCGCGAGCAGCTCGACCTCGGCGTCGTCGCCCGTGGTGCGCCGCGCGACGGCGTAGGGCCGGAAGCCGTCCTCGTGGTGCTCCTCGCTGCAGTAGGGTTCGAACGCCGGGATCACCCCGCCGCGCTCGGGGAACGGGAAGTAGTCGGGGAGCGACTGCGCGTAGAACTCCTGGCAGCAGTTGCCGAGATCTCCGAACGTCTGGTCGAGCTCGAGGCTCCACGGATCGTCGTGGATGCAGTGGTGTGGCCACACCGGCGTGCGGCGATGCGACGTCATCACCATGCTGTGGATCGCGTCGTCGGCCTCGTCGTTCCAGTACTGCGCGATGCACACCATCACCGACTGGACGTCGACGTGGTTTGCGAAGATGTAGCGCGCGAACAACCGAAAGTTGTCCAGCACCTGCGCGCGGACCGCCGCGGCGCCAGGCAAGCCGTCGAACCCGTCCCGGTAGGGCGGGAGGTCGGTCATGCGAGCGTGACGGTCCGGCCGGGAGCCGCGAGCGCGCTGACATCGTCGACCGTGGGCTCCCAGGTCGGCGAGGGACGCAGCGTGATCGGCAGGTCCGGCAACGTCTCGAGGAGCGCGAGCAGCGTCGTTCGCGTCGACGTGGGCGTCCAGCCGCGCATCGTCACCTCGATCGCGTCACGGCTCATCGCAACGTCCCAGCCGGCAGGCTTGCCGTCACCGCCGGTGTCGCTCACCGCGATCCACGGCACCGGTGCGATCGCCGAGAGCGAGGCGAGCCACGGGCCCGAGCCCTCGACATCGCGCAACCACGTCACCCGCTCGACGTGGTTCCACCACGACGCGGTCTTCAGCTTGCCGTAAGGCGGCCCGTACTCGGTGCCGCTCGCGAGCTCGAAGCTGAGCTGTTTCAGCTTCGGGAGCTGCGAAGCGACGAGCTGATCCTCCTCGAGGGGCGTCGCCAGCGACACCCGGAGGTGTTCGATCGCCCACGGTGCGCCCTTGACCAGTCGCGACAGCCCGTCGCTACTCAGCGGCCCGACCTCGCGCAACGCGCGCATCACCGGCGACACGAAGTCCGCGGTGCCCGGGAGAAAGTGCAGCTTCTCGACGGAGCCCCACGCGAGGGCATGCTCGACCGTCGCGAGGTCGTCGCGTCCGATCTCGACATCCGCACTCGCGAGCAGGCCACGCTCGAACCGCGCGTGCTGTTTCGGGATCACCGCACCGAGGGGATGCAGCCAGCTCCAGCGGTGCTCCTCGAGCAACGCATCGCGACGCTCGCGACCTTCCTGGTCCAGCTCGGAGAGTGCGAGCGAGAGGTACTCGCCGCGCGGATCGTCTTGCTCGATCAAGTAGTCGGCGAGGACCCGGCGCGGGCCGTCGTCGGCCGCGTTCGCGCAGACCTCGAGGAACAGCTCCTGCGCGCGGGCGTCGAACGGCTTGGCTCGCTGCGTTGCTGCTTCGCGCTCGCCAGGCTCGAGCATCTGGTTCTCGGGGCGATGCAGCGTGCCCACGAATTCGACCGCGATCCCGGCGTCGGTGCGGCGCGCGATGGCGAACGGCGTGTAGTTCTCGGCCATGGATTCCTCCTGGCTGCCGTCCTCGTGGCAGTACGGCTCGAACACCTGGATCGAGCTGCCATTGTCGTCGCACGGGAAGTAGTCCAGGTCTGACCCGCACGACTCGCAGAGCTCGCCCGCGATCGGCTCCGGATTCTCCTCGTTCCAGGTGGTCTCGGCACAGACGTGGGGCCACAACGGCGTCGCGCGCTCGGACGCGACGGCAAGCGCATGCACGGCGTCGTCGGCCTCGTCGCTCCAGTACTGCGCCACGCTCATCATCACCGAGCGGAGCTGCGGCTTCGCCGTGAACAGCTTCTGCGCGTACCGCTCGAGATCGCGGAGCGCACCGTCGAGTGTTCCACCTTCCCAGTCGTCGTCTTCGTCACTCATCGGTTCTCCCTGACGAGATCGAGTTGTCGCTGTCGCTCACCCTGATCCAGCTTGTGCATGTAGCACTCGAGGACCGTCGGCACGCCCTCCGAGAAGCGCTCGCGCGCCCACGCCAGGCCGAACGTGTCCGCCGCGAGCAGCCGATGCGAGTCGTGCTCGCCGCTGTTCGCGGAGACATGGACCTCGGCGATGTGCTCGTAGTCCATCAATCGCTGCCACGTCGCGTCGGTCATCGCGCCCTGGGTGCGCTGGATGAACACGTGCGAGACGTCGACGGCGAGCGTGACGTTTGCATCCATCAACCGCTCGATCGCTTCACCATCGCCGAGCGTGTAGCCCGGATACATGGTCTCGAGGATCGGCCTCGTCGTCGCGCGCTCGAACCACGCCCACCAGGTGGTCGCGCTCGGCGAATCCGTCTTCGGCGGGTGCACCGATTCGCTCGCCACCACGCATGCCCCGTCCACCCAGGTCTCCACGCGCCGTGCATCCCACGCGAAGCCGTGATGCGCGCGCGTGATCACGCCCGAGCTCGCGACGTGCTCGCGGAAGCCCGGCGTCACGTGATTGCCCGGGGTCAGCTGCACCGCGACACCCAGGCCGCGCAGCTCGTCGAAGGCCTTGCTCATCGGTCGGCCCTGCAGCGCCGACATCGCGACGAACAGCATGCCGTACGATAGCAGCTATGGCGTGACGCCGATCGCGCCGCCGATCGAGTCGAGGCCTTCGCCGAACGCCAGCGAGCCCGCGTCCGTCACCGAGCCGTCGGCGGCAAACACCACCCGCCGGACGGTCGACAGCTCCGACACCAGGACGCTGCCGGCGAGCGCGCCGCGCTCGATCACGGTCATGTCGCCGGGGAGCTGGGCCGCGGGACCGTCGTAGGTGATCTCGCCGCGGTTTCGCCAGGCTCCATTCGGACCGCCGGTATCGAGCACGTAGATGCCCTCGCCGGGTGGCTGCGAGCTCGACACCACGACGACCTCCCCGTGCGGTGACGCCGCGATCGCGCTCGGATCGGTGATGTCTGGGATCACCGCCGTCATCGTCGCGCCGGTCTCGGTGACGCTCGCGATCGCGACGCGATTCGGACCCGCGAAGTTGCTGTCGCCGATGAACGCCGTGGTGCCGTCGTGCGACAGCGCGAAGCCGCTGAACGCCTGATCGTCGTCGCCGAACGCATCGCCGCCACCGAGGCGCGTGGCCGCGGCGAGATCGAGGACGTGCAGGTCATCCCCGGCCGGCGAATCGAGCACGTCGCGGGCCGCGAGCACCGCGCGCGTGCCGACGAAGCCCAGCCCACCCGGCGAGCGGGCAGGGGCCACGATGCCGCCATCGGTCAACGTGCCGTCGCAGCCGATCGCGACCTGATAGACACCGCCGCCGTTTTCGCGGGTGTTCTCGTCGACGATCCACGCGCGATCGCCCGCCGCGTCGACGACCACGCGCGAGGCGTAGAACGCACCGTCGAAGTTCGCGTGGATCACGGTGGGCTGACCGCTCGCATCGAGCGAGAACACGCCGAGGTTGCCGTTGTCCATCGCGACCAGCCCGATCTCGCCGTCGGGGGTAAACGCGATCACGCCGAACGGGGTGCGGTTCCCGAGCTCGAACATCCGCGGTGGATCGAAGCGCGTCAGCACCCCTGCGGCGGACAGCTCGAGCACCTCGAACAGCGGTGCCGAGTTGCCGGCGGTGTCGTACGGGCGCGCGACGACGACGTACCGCGTGCGGTCCGCCGCCGCCGGTTCGCGGGGGCACTCGCCCGCAGGCGCGTCGGGGGTCGGGACATCGTCGTCACCCGCGTCACCGCCCCCACCACAACCCACGAGCGCGATCAGCGTCAGGTACCGGATCATCGCGGCATCCTGCCCGATGCCGCCGCGGACCGCCACCGGGTCAGTCGCGGTGGCCGCTACGGATCATCGCTCTCTTCGGTGTCCGTCGTGCCCTCGTCATCCTTGGGCTTCGGGCGGATGTAGATGTCGTCGATCCGCCACTCGTCGTCTTCCTTCTTCATCACGATCCGGTACTGGATGCCGCCTTCATCCCAGCGCAGCTCGGCGCGATCGGTGAGCTCCTCGAGCGGACCGTTGACGTGCTTGCCAATGCCAGAGACGAAGCCCTCGACCTGCTTCGCGATGCCTTCGCGGCGCCGCGTGGTCAGGATGCCGAGCATCCCGGAGACATCGCGTTGCTGGACCGCGTCGGCGAACAGCCGGATCGCATCGCGCGGTCGCTTCGCACGCGAGCGACTCACCAGCTCGGACTCGAGGCGCCACTGCAACCCTTCACGCTCGAGCTGCACGAGCTTGCCGTCGGAGAAGCTGATCAACGCACGCTCGCCGACGTCGGGGTTGCCCTTGAGGCTCTCCTCGAGGACCTTGACCTGCCACGCGCGCTCCTTCGTGCTCGCCTTCCACTGGCGCGAGAACTCGTCATAGCTGACGCGCCGGCGCGTGATGTCCGACAGCATCTCGTACGCGTCCTTCGGGTCGTCGCTCTTGAGCGCGGCGAGGTACGCCTTCACGCCGTCGGCAGCGGGGCTAGACGGACCACGAGGGCCGCCGCAGGCGACGACCAGACTCAGAACCACCGCGAGGCGAAACACCCCGCAACACTAGCAGAGGGTTTCCGTAGAAGAGCTGCGCGTCCGAAAATAGCAAAGCGGCCGGAGCAGCATGCTCCGACCGCCCCCCACGCTGCGTGGCCGTCCGTCAAGATCCGGCAGCGAGGAGTATGTCCCGCAGTAGTGCGAGGCAGATGCCAGGTGGACGATCCGAGGACTTGGAGATTCACCGAGCGCTAAGTCGGCATTGCCGAGCCTGCGCGTCAACGGCGGTTCACAGCCCGCATGTGAATCTCAAGGCGCCGAGATCTTTTAGATCTACTTACTGGCCGGACCGTTGGTCAACTGGATCTCGGAGTGCCGCGCCTCGGGAAGCTTTTCCGGGTAGTCGAGCGTGTAGTGGAGGCCGCGCGATTCCTTGCGGCGGCGAGCGCTCTCGATGATCAGGTGCGCGACCAGCGCGACGTTGCGGAGCTCGATCAGGTCGTTGGTGACCTTGAAGTCCAGGTAGTACTGGCGAATCTCGTCGCGGACGTTCTCGATCCGGTGGCGCGCACGCTCGAGGCGCTTGTCGGAGCGGACGATCCCGACGTACGACCACATGAAGCGGCGGATCTCCTCCCAGTTGAGCGAGACCACGATCGCGTCGTTCGAGTCGGTCGCGTCACCCGTCGACCACGAGGCGACCTGCGAGGGCCGGCTACGCGGCAAGTACTTCACGGCAGCGGCGGCGCGGCTCGAATACACCATGCCCTCGAGGAGCGAGTTCGAGGCGAGGCGGTTGGCGCCGTGCAGCCCGGTGAACGCGCACTCGCCGATCGCGTACAGCCCCTTCACCGTGGTGGCGCCGTCCTTGTCGGTCTTGATACCGCCGCACCCGTAGTGCGCCGCGGGGACGACCGGAATCGGCTGCTTGGTGATGTCGATGCCGAGCCGCAGGCAGTGCTCGGCGATGTTCGGGAAGCGATTGCGGACGAACGCCGGTTCCAGGTGCGTCATGTCGAGGAACACCGAGTCGGCACCCGACTTCTTGAGCTCGTTGTCGATCGCACGAGCGACGATGTCGCGCGACGCCAGCGACTTCATCGGGTGGTAGTGGTGCATGAACTCGTCGCCGTTCGCGAGCTTCAGCACCCCGCCCTCACCACGCAGCGCCTCGGAGATCAGGAAGTTCCGAGCGAGCGGGTGATAGAGCACCGTCGGGTGGAACTGGACGAACTCGAGATCTCCGACCGCTGCACCGACGCGATACGCCATCGCGATGCCATCGCCGGTCGCGACGTCGGGGTTCGACGTATAGACGTAGACCTTGCCGGTGCCGCCCGACGCGAGGACGGTGGCGCGCGAGCAGATCGTCTTGACCTCGCCGTTGCTCTTGTCGAGCACGTACGCACCGAAACACGCCGGATCGCCGCCGTACTTCGCCATCGAGAGCAAGTCGACCGCGATGTGCTCGCCGAGCAGCGTGATGTTCGAATGCTTCGACACCTGCTCGATCAACGCGCGCTGGATCTCGCGACCCGTGACGTCCTCCCAGTGCACCACGCGATGCCGCGTGTGGGCGCCTTCGCGACCGAGGTCGAGCGAGCCATCGGGCTTGCGATCGAGGCGGACGCCGATCTCGAGCAGGCGCTGGACCTGCGCGGGCCCGCCCTGGACGCACATCTCGACGACATCGCGATCGCACAGGCCATCGCCCGCGACGAGCGTGTCCTCGACGTGGCGATCGAAGGTATCGTCATCGGCAAGCACCGCTGCGACGCCGCCCTGCGCCCAGTTGGTGTTGGTGTCGTCGATGCGCTTCTTGGTGACGACCACCACCCGGCCGTGCTCGGCGGCGAGGAGAGCGAAGTTGAGCCCGGCGATGCCCGAGCCGATGACCAGGTAGTCGGTTTCGTGAACCACGCAACCCGGACCATACAGCGTTTGCCCGGGTCACGGATCAGGCGCTACGCTTTGCCATGCGCACGGTGGTCTTGGTCCTGCTCGTCCTCGCGGGGACCGCAGCCGCCGACGTCTATTCGTGGACCGACGACGAGGGCGTCGCGCACTTCACGAACATCAAGCCCTCGGGCGGCAAGTGGAAGAAGGTCCTGACCTCCGAGCCGGAGCGTGGGTCGAAGGCCGCGGCGCGCCGCGGCACCTGCGAGCGCTGCGACAAAATACCGTCGACCGACAACACGCCCGAGCGGTTCCACCGCTACGACCAGTTCATCCAGGAGGCCTCGGATCTCTACCGGATCCCGGTGCCGTTGATCCGCGCGGTGATCAAGGTCGAGAGCGACTACGACCTGAAGGTGGTGTCGTCGATGGACTGCAAGGGCTTGATGCAGGTCCACCCGCAGGTCGAGATCGACATGGGCGCGACCGGCGACATCTTCGATCCGCGCACCAACATCATGACCGGCACGCGGCTGCTGCGCTGGCTCGCGAATCGCGTCGACGGTGACCTGGTGCTGACGATCGCCGGCTATCACGCCGGGCTCGGCTCGCTCGCGAAGTACGGCTACACGGTGCCGCCGTTCAAGTACACGCAGCAATATCTGAAGATGGTCCTCGAGCGGTACTACCAGTACAAATCAGAACGGGTTGGCTCGACCGCCAACCCTGCACCCCCTCCACCGTCCGGAAGGGCGCAGTGAAGGGGCTCGGCAACGTCGTCGAGGTGACGATCGGCGGCGTCAAGATGCGCGTCGAGCCGACGGCCGCCGGCGGACCGAAGGGGACCGAGAGCCTCGCGCGCGAGCTGGTCCGCGGGATCCTCGGCTCCGGTGCGGCCCCGTCGCTGGAGCTCACGCGTGGGCCGGCGAATGGCACGAAGCGCGAGCTCCCACCGCCCGAGGCGACCTGGGTGATCGGTCGCGGGGACGAGGCGACCTGGGTGATCCTCGACGAGGATCTGTCGCGCGAGCACGTCGAGATCACGCGCGGCTGGGATGGCGTCGTGGTCCGAGACCTCGGCTCGAAGAACGGCACGCGCGTGGGTGGCGTGCGGATCACCGAGGCGACGCCGCTGCGCGACGGTGTGCTGCTCTCGGCCGGCAACTGCGAGTGGGTGTTTCGCGATCCGGCAGAGCGTCACCTCGACGGCGTGCTGGTGTCGTCGGGGCCGCGCCCGGTGGTGACGGACGAACCGTCGCCGACGGTGGTGGTGACTGCGATCGCGCGTCCCACTCCGAGGACGTTCTGGATCGCGTCGTCGATCTGCGCGCTGGCCGCCGCCGGCCTGGTCTGGGTCCTCGCGAGCTAACGACCGGTAGGCGAGTCTTCGAACGGCGTCCAGCCGATCGCCTCGAGCAGCGGGGCATAGGTGTTGTGCGGCGGGATATCGAACCCCTCGACGGAGAACTGCGTGCACAGGATCTTGTGCGCGTCGAGGTTGTCGAGCAGCTGGGAGAGGTTGTCGCGGATCTTCAAGACCCGCAGCGCATCGAGCTTCGGCGACAACACGATGCCGTCGTTTGGACACTCGTCGGACAGCGCGATGATCTGCAGACGATCCACGCGTTGCCCCCAGACTCCCTCGAGGCCACCCGAGGCGCCGACGAACGAGGCGGTGAGGTCGCCGTCGTACTCGTTGAGCGATTCGAAGCACGCGGTGTACGAGCCGAGCCAGCGCTGGTTGAGCAGCTGGGTCTCGAGATCGATGCCCTGTGCGACGAGCAGGCCGCGGGGCAGCAGGTACCCGCCCATCGACCACTCGTCGCACCACACCGCGCGCGGGCGAAACGCGCCGGACTTGACGACGCTGAGGTCCCAGCGGTCCTGCCTGCGATTGACGAGCGCCGAGCGATACGTGGTGCCGCCTCGCCGGATCGCGCGATGAGCGATCACGCCACCGGAGCTCTCGACCCGCGCGCAGATCACCGGTGGGCCCCACGCGGCATCGATCTCGCCTTCGAACAGCGCCTTCTGCAGCGCCTCGTAGCTCTTGAACGGAACGACGGTGGTGAAGTGCGCCGCGAACAGCACGTCGGCGAACTCGCGCGCCATCTCGAACACCATCTCTCGTCCGACCGAGGGCGGGAGGCCGAAGCTGAAATCGTCCACCGCCTTCGATGGTACTCCGGACCCGCTTCGCACCTTCGGGCTAGTAGCGCGGAAAGCGTCTGCCCTGGTACGACACGATGGGCACTTGCTCGCGGTCAAATCGGCTGAACGCCGCCAGGCTCATGCCTCTCCAACCCTCATCCGTCACTGGTGTGTGCGCTTCGAATTCCGCCATTGCCCGGACGTCGTCGTGGTGCATTTGAATGTTTTTGTCACTGAAGAGCTTCCAGACAACCTCGTCGAAGGTTCTCTTCTCGTCGGCGGACAACGGATGCTCAAAAAAGTAGACGTGCCAACCTTTTGGATTGCGCTCCTCGGCTTCTCTTGCCCTGATCTCTTCCCAATCGAGAACCGTTACATCGGCACGAGCGATGAGGTGCTTCACGTCGACGCTAGATGGAGGGGACATCACGATCGCGCGGATCGTTTGCCGCCCGAGCATTCTCGCAACCGTCAAGTACTGGTGCCCCCGAATCACCCGGGTGTTACTCCCTTCAACTTCAATGGATATTGCCGGGAGCGGTTCGAACTTCCCGCAGTATTGCAGGAGGTGCTCAAGGATGTACGAGTCGTCTCGATCTGGGAAAATCGATTCGTCCATCGAGACCGCGGCGATAGGAATCTGGACAAGCAGGATCGTCACTCGGTCTCCTCAATGAAAACAGAAGGTACACATACTGTTAAACTCCGCAATGTAGTCCATCGGAATGAGGGTCTCAGTCGCAGGGAAAGGCATCCGAGGAATTGGCGTTTCCACGCTGATGCCCCTCCGTGCTGCGAAAGCACTGAACTGACTGGTTGGAACGTCCATCCGCACGACCGCCGGTCCCAACCCCCGTCCTTGGTGTCCGGCAATCTCGCCGAAGTAGACGGCGGCTTTCTCCTGAGACGTTAGGTAGGCGCCAGAGCCTGCAGCACCAGGATTCAGCCTTTGGTTTGCAGCAATGCGACTAGCGTCCAATGCCTGATTCTGGACGACTTCAGATGCTTCACCCCAGGTCATCCCACGATAGAACGTGGTTACCCCTCCACCTTCGGCTGCGCTTGCGACTCCAGCGCCTGCTCGCACGGTCGCCCCAACTTCGGCGGCAGGGCCGACAACGGAAGCGATCGCCACCAGGCTCTTGCCCACGCCGATCGCTTGCTCGCCCCTCGCCGCGTACATCCCGGCGGTGTCGCCACGACGAGCTGCGTTTCGCTCGTCCTTGATTCCACGGACCAGCTGCAATCCTCCGTCGAGGAACAGCGAAGTTGTGCCGACGATCGGGAACAGTCCCGGGTTGATGGAGTCAGTGCTTTCCTTCGCCCCGCTAATCCCGTCGGCGATTCCATCGAGGTACGCGTCGAACGATCCATATCCGTTCCTGCCGGCGAACCGATCGAGGAAGTCGCGCGACTGCCACTGCGGCCACATCGCGATCGGCGCAGTGTCGAAGGCGTCCTTCGACAACAGCGAGGGACCGGCTGGTCCGCCTCCCGAGCCTCCCGAGCCTCCCCAACTCGTCGCGAGCCCGATGCCGATGCCCAAGGCCACGCCGACGCCCAGCGAA
>JANNBP010000054.1:0-54171 GCA_031385555.1 Deltaproteobacteria bacterium
GGCGAGCTGATCGCGATCCAGTGCGAGCTCGCCCGGCTGGGCTGCGAACGGACGCGGCTCGCGTGTGGGCTCGGCCGGGTGAAGTGGCCGGCAGTCGATCGAGACTGGATGGGGGACGTGTTTGCGACCGGCGACTTCAAGCACCGCCGCGAACTCCGCGCGACCGAGAAACGTCTGCTCGGCCAGCACGTCAACAGCTGGACCGTTGGCTTGCCGGCCGGCTGTCGTCTCGAACGCGGTTTCGTCGAGCACGTCGACGCGCACCTGAGACAAGATCCGGCGGGGCTGTTCGATCTCGCACCAACGCTCGAGTCGTTGGAGTTCAACCTGGCGAGCAGCGGCGCCGAGCTGATCGCAGAACCGCGGATGCAGCAGGTGAAGCAGCTCAAGCTCACACTCTCGGGCTCGGCACCTGACCGAGCCGCGCTCGCGGGGTGGGCGAGCATGCTTCCTCGCCTGCGTTCGTTCGCTCCCGACGACGACTCCGGCGATCGCGAGTTCGAGTGGAGCTTCTTACCACCGGTGGTCGAGCGACTCGAGGCCGTTTCGCTTGTCCAGCCTGCACCCGGTCTCGTGCAGCGGCTGTGCGAGACCGCGCCACGGCTCCGGCATTTGTCGTTGGCGGCGGCCAGTACGGCGGGGATCGAGGCGGCGGGCGACCGGCTCGATATTCTCGAGCTCGAGCAGGTGCACTTGGACGTCGCGCGCGCTCCGTTGTTGCCCGCTTTGCGTGTCCTACGCCTCCAAGAACTTCGCGAGCGACGAAAATCGAGCGACGGCCACCGAACAGGCATTGCACGTGCGATCGGCGGCAACCTGCCGGCACTTCGGCTGCTCGACCTCAGTCACACGTCGTTTGGTGAAAACCTGAAGCAGCTCTGCAACAGTGGCGGCCTCGGCGCGCTCACGCATCTGCGACTGCGCAACTGCCTTATCACCGACGAGAAGATCGTCCCACTTCTGTCGTCTCCCCTGATACACCGGCTACAGCACCTCGATCTGCGGGACAACCCGATCACCGATCTCAGCATCGCGGGGCTGTCGGCAGCGTCGAACCTGCGCGTGTTGGAGCTGCAACACACGCAGCTCTCGCCGAGCGGTGTCGAGGTGCTTCGCGCAAACCTGCTCGACGCGCATCCGCGGGGAACGGTGTTTAACCTGCCTCCTCCCCCTCTTCCCTTTCTCCGATGACCCGCGATTTGTGCACGTTCCACGAAGCGATCGCTGCCGATCTGGCGAACCCCTTCCCGTGCTCGCCGATGCGCTCCAGGGCCGGCGCTCCGCGCGGCGAGCGGATCGCGGTGCAGTGCGAGCCTGCGATGATCCGTAGCCTGGAGTGCTCCGCCGATCTGGCGGTTGGAGATCCGGATAGGACCACCCGCGTGCCCAACACGGAGATCTGGTGAAGAAGCGCGTCGTGATCGGTCTCCTCGGTACCACCCTCGATGCGGGCCTCCGCGACAAGCGCTGGGAGAAGTGGCGACCGAGCGTCGCGATCTGCCAACAACCCGAGTTTCGGGTCGATCGCTTCGAGCTGATCGTGCAGGCCAACAGCGAGCCGCTCGCGACGCAGGTGATCGCGGACATCGCGCGCGAATCACCCGACACCGAGGTCCGCCCGCACGTCCTCGAGCTCGCGAACCCGTGGGACTTCGGCGAGGTCTACGCGACGCTCGACGACTTCGCGCAGGCATATCCGTGGAAGCCCGCCACCGAGGACTACTTCCTCCACATCACGACCGGCACGCACGTCGTCCAGATCTGTCTGTTCCTGCTGTGCGAGACCCGCGCGATGCCGGGCGTGCTGCTGCAGTCCTCACCTGGTCCTGTCGAGAAGCGCACGACCGCCGGCAAGGTCGAGGTGATCGATCTCGAGCTCGCGCGCTACGACCGGCTCGCCGCGCGGTTTCGCGAGCGCACGCAGACCGGTACGTCGCTGCTCAAGCAGGGCATCCCGACGAAGAATCCGCGGTTCAACGCGATGATCGACGAGCTCGAGCAGGTGGCGAGCAAGTCCAAGGATCCGCTGCTGCTCGTCGGCGAGACCGGTACCGGCAAGACGGCGCTCGCGCGGAGACTCCACGAGCTCAAGCAGGCGCGGCAGCATCTCTCCGGCGAGCTGGTCGCGGTCAACTGCGCGACGCTGCGCGGCGATCTCGCGATGTCGATGCTGTTCGGCCACGTCAAGGGCGCGTTCACCGGCGCCGCCGACGCGCGCACGGGGCTGCTGCGCAAGGCCGACAAGGGGCTGGTGTTCCTCGACGAGATCGGCGAGCTCGGACGCGACGAGCAGGCGATGCTGCTGACCGCGATCGAGGAGAAGCGGTTCTATCCCCTCGGCGCCGACAAGCTGGTGAGCTCGGACTTCCAGCTCGTCGCCGGGACCAATCGCGATCTCACCGCCGACGTCAGGGCAGGGCGGTTTCGCGAGGATCTGCTCGCGCGGATCGCGCTGTGGACGTTCAGGATCCCGGCGCTGCGCGAGCGCCCCGAGGATGTGGTGCCGAACCTCGACTACGAGCTCGAGCGACTCTCCGCCGAGCTCGGAGCACGCATCTCGTTCGCGAAGCTTGCGCGTGACGCGTTCGTGCGGTTCTCGGAGGCCGCGCCTTGGCCGGCGAACTTTCGCGACTTCAACGCCGCGCTGCGCCGGATGGCCACGCTCGCCGAAGGCGGCCGGATCGATCAGGCAACCGTCACCGCAGAGCTCGCTCGGCTCGCCAGTGCGACCTCGACGGGCGATCATCTCGAGGGCGTGCTCGGCGAGCGGGCCGCGGCCCTCGATCGGTTCGATCGCGTCCAGCTCGCCGACGTGATCGGCGTGTGCCGCGCATCGCCGACGCTGTCGGCCGCCGGGCGCGCGTTGTTCGCGAGCTCGCTCGCCGCGCGGACCACCAAGAACGATGCCGATCGGCTGCGCAAGTACCTCGCGCGGTTCGGGCTCGACTTCGAGACGCTACGCGGCTGATCAGAACGGCGTGGCGACCCCGACGTGGAGGGCGACCTCGTCGGCGAGCTCGTGGGCCTGGTAGAGCTCGCCCGACACCTTGAGCCGGAGCGTCCCGAACCGGATCGCGGTGCCGACGGTGTAGCGCAGCAGCGACGTACGATCGTCGAGGGGGCTACTCGCGAGCACGTTGCCACGGCGCCGCAGCCCATCCCATCGCGCGATCAGCGCGACCTTGCCGATCGGCACCTCGGTCTCGACGTAGAACCCCTCCTTGACGAAGAAGTCGTCGAACGTACCGTCGGCCTTGGGTCCGAACTTGAAGCGCGATGCGGGGTCGCTGCCGAGCGCCATCTCGGTGCGCCGCACGAGATATTCGCCACGCACGATCACGGCTCCGAGATCGAGCGAAGCATCGATCCCGGCGATCCAGAAGGCGAGGTTGGCGTCGGGATCGTAGGTGCCGCCCATCACCGACGCGCCGAGGGCGAGCGTGCCATGTCCCCGCAGCTCCATCGAGCCCGCGACCCGTGCTCCCAGGATCGGCTCGGAGTTGTTGTCGACGTAGTAGCGATCGCCGGAGCGCGATTCGATGAAGTCGAAGTCCGCGGCGTCCGCGCCGCCCTTCGGGCCGCCCATCGCATAGACCGCATAGTCGAGCTGGCCGTGCGCGAACAAGTGGGTGCCACCGATCTCGATGCCGTTGTCCACCCACGGCGCCGGCAGGATGCCTTCGTTCCAGACCTCGCGTTGCACCATCCGGCCCATGTCGTAGGGAAGCGGTTTGTCGCTGGTCTGGTGGTTCGCCGGATCGTGGCGCAGGGGGAAGGCTCCGAACGCGGGCGTCATTCGACCGCCTCGGACATGCAGCTCGTCGGCGACGCGCAGATCGACGTAGGCCATCCCCATCTCGAAGCCATGGCAGGCGAAGCACAGCTTGACGCTCGTCGACACCTTGTCGGTGACATCGACCGTCATCTTGAGCGAGAGCTCGACGGTCGCGCCGTCGAGCGTCAGCCGGCGACCGGCGTGATCGGTGGGGATCGCGAGGTAGTCGAGCTGGATCGATCCCGCGAACGTCTTGGTCGGCTTTGCGAGGGCGCGCTCGCCGAGTGCCAGCAGGGTCAACCCGAGCGCGAGGGCCGCGACGATGAACCTAGGGGGCAAGTGCGCCCTCGGAGATCCAGTCGTGCACGAGCTGCAGCTCGGCGGTCGACAGGTTGCGGTCACCGCGCGGCATGCGCGCGCCGAACGGCGGCGCCTCGGTGAGCTTCTGGAAGAGCACGCTCGCGCACGGTTCACCCGGGATCGCGATCGTGGCGACCGAGCGGGTGCCGCCGGCGAGCAACACGTCGTAGCTGGTGAGGTCGAGCCCGCTGTCCTGCACCCCCTCGCCACCGGGCCGATGGCAGCGCGTACAGCGATCGTCGAACAGTTGCTGGACGTCGGCGTACGGCACGATCGTGCCGGGATCCGTATCGGCGTTGCAGGTCGCTTCGCCGGAGCTCTGGAGCGGGCCGACCTCGGGTGCGATCGCGTCGATGCAGCCGGTGGCGAGCGTGACCACGAGCCAGCCGCGGATCATCCGCGCCTCGCGAAGGCCACTCGCACGCGGACCTCCACGTCGCCGACATCCGGGGCTGTCTCGGTCCGGACCGCACCGATCGCGCTTGCCACACAGCCAGCGACGCCGGTGGAGATGCCCGTCGCATTAATATACGTCGCGCGTCGCGACTCGCCGATCGAGAACCGAACGTCGACCACGCCAGCGACGGCGGTGCGGCACGACCGGATCGCGGGCAGCACGCGATCGAGCGCGCGGCGCACCATCGCGCTCGACAGCGCGCCATCGACGGCGAGCCCGGCGAGCGAGACGGTGAGCTCCGGAGCCACGATCAACGGTGGGGGCGGAGGCTCGATGATCGCCGGCGGAGGTGGTGTCGGGGTCGCGGCGACCACGACGGGCGGGGGCTCCTTCGGCTTGCCGCGCCGCGCCCGCGTTGGCTGTGCGATGGCCGTGCGGACCGACGTCGTGCGAGCCGGCTTCGAGCGGTCCGCTGCCGCGGTCTCGGCGTGTTCGAGCAACACCGTCGTGATTGGCGCTGGCGCGACCACCGGGGCGGGAGCCTGCGACGCCACGCTCGCGACAGCCTCGCTCGACTCCGAGTGGGAGACCACGGCTGCTGCGGCGATCGCACCACTGCCGAGCCCGGCGAACACGAGGGCGATCGGCCACCGCCGGTGAGCCCGAACGGGCTGCGTCGGCAGCGGCGCGCTCGCCTCGTCGGTGCGCCGCTCGAGGACGGTGTCGTCCATGCGCGCGGCCACCAGCCGCTCCGGGACGCGCGTTGGCGCGAGGGCCAGCTCGTCGAGCGCGGCGGCGAGCTCGCGGGCATCGGCGAACCGGCGATCGGGTTTGCGCTGGAGCAGGCGATCGACGACCGCGACGAGGCCCGGCGGCAGCGGGTGCTTCGCGCGCGCTGCGAGCGATGGCGGATCGCCGGCGACCTTGCGTCCGACGACCTCGGCCGGCTCGCCGGCGAACGGCAACAACCCGCCGGTCAGGAGCTCGAACATGGTGACGCCGAGTGCGTAGAGATCGACGCGATGATCGACATCGCCATCGATCAGCTGCTCGGGTGCGATGTACGCCGCCGTGCCCATCACGAGCCCGGTCGACGTGACCCGCGAGTCCGAGCGGTCCGCGGCGATCGCGAGCCCGAAATCGACGATCTTCGGCAACTCCTCGCCGTTCGGCGTGCGCGTGACCAGCACGTTGTCGGGTTTGAAGTCGCGGTGGATCACGCCGTTGTCGTGGGCGTGGGCGAGGCCCTCGCACAACGCACGCGCGAGACGGAGGACGCGGGCGGGCTCCATCGGCACGCTCGTGATCAGCTGTTCGAGCGAGGTCCCCTCGACATGCTCCATCGCGAGAAACAACAGCCCGCTCTCGGTGCGGCCGAAGTCGAACACCGAGGCGATGTTCGGATGCGCGAGCCGGCTCGCGTGCTTGGCCTCGGTCGAGAACCGGATCCGCATCGCCGCGTTGCCGGCGAGGTCGCCCAGCAACACCTTGAGCGCACAGATCCGGTGCGCGAGCAGCACGTGGTGTGCGCGGTACACGCGACCCATCCCACCCTGGCCGAGGAACGCATCGACCTTGTAGGTCCCGACCCTCGCACCGATCAGCGGATCGGTCTCGGTGTCGACCAGCTCGCTGCCGTCGTTCGTGCAGCGCGAGAGCTCCTCGCGAAACACTGCGCCGCATCCGGGACAGCACCGCATGACGTCAGGCTAACAAGAACACGTCGAACCCGTCCGACAATCGCTTGTACGTTTCGTGCACAGCTCACCCTACCGCGGCGGTCTTCGCTTCGGTCGTGTTCGGGATGTGCTCGTTCCGCTTCATCAGGATCGGCATCAGGAACGCCGCGACGGCTGCGAACACGTTGTGCTCGGGCTCCAGCATCTTGCCGATCCCCTGCGCCGTGATCAGCGCGACGAACACCAGCATCATGTCCGTCACCGGGCGGACCTTGTACTTGCGGCCGATCGCAAACATCTCGCCGATCAGCTCGCCGTACTCGAGCTTCGCCACGTCCTTGCTGCGGAACTTGGTCGCGAACTCGCCGACCTCCTTGCGGAGCGTCTCCCAGTCGATCTCGCCGACGTATTTGTGGAAGCGCTTCAAGTGCGCGACCAGGTCGTCGGGCGTGCCCATCGACAGGCACTTCGTCATGTCGATGAACTGGATCAGCACATCGTCGGCGAGCAACTTCGCCATGCCGGCATCGAACACCACGAGCTGGCCGTCGTCCTGAACGACCATGTTGCCGGGGTGCATGTCGGCGTGCACGAAGCCGTCCTGGAAGCACATCTGGAACATCGTCATCCGCACCACCTCGGCGAGCTTCTTCTTCTGCGCGTCGGTGATGGACTCGGGCAGGGCGTCGACCTTGTGGCCGCGGACGAACTCCATCACGAGGACCTTCTCGCCGGACAACTCGGCGAGCACCTCGGGGAACGACACGCCGGGGCGGCCTTTGAAGTTCTCGCGGAAGCGGATGTAGTTCTCGGCCTCGAGGCGGAGGTCCGTCTGATCGCGGATCGCGTCGACGAAGTGGCGCGTGTGACCGACCGGATCGTTCATCCGCCACTTCTCGCGGATGGTCGTCACCTTCGCACCGGCGAGCAAGATCGCCTTGTCACGCTCGATCTGCCGGCGCACGCCGGGCCGCAGCACCTTGACCGCGACCTCTTGCCCGTCCTTGAGGCGGGCGCGATGGACCTGCGCGACGCTCGCTGCCGCGATCGGTTTCTCGTCGAACTCGCTGAACACCTCCGTCAGCGGCTTGCCGAGCTCGGCCTCGATCGTTCGCTTTGCCTTCGCGAAGGAGAACGGCGGCAGCTTGTCCTGGAGGCGGCGGAGCTGGGAGATGATCTGCGGCTCGAACAAGTCGGGCCGCGTGCTCATCACCTGGCCGAGCTTGATGAACGTCGCGCCGAGCGTGGTCATCATCTGGCGCAACCACCAGCCGCGCAGGGTGGCGAGGGCCCGAGGCCGGCGCGCTCCCCAGATGAACAGGAAGATGCCGAGGCGCGCGATCCCGTAGGTGAGGCCGCCCAGGATCACGACGATCAGCAACCAGAGGAAGTGGAGGAAGTTGCCTGGCCAGCGAAGCACTGCGCCGCGATGGTGACACACAAGGCTGGGCGCCTGGGCGCGTGTGACAGCTTCGCGCGGGGTGTGCTCTGCGGTTTTCCAGGGTTACGTGGGCGCATCGTTTGCGAGGGCTTCTCGGATGACGTCGTTCAAAGCAGATATCGAAGAGATTCGCCGCCGCGCCAAAGAGAAGATGGAAGACGGCGCCGTCACCTCCCACTACAAAGCGGACCGCGAGAAGGTCATCTCGGTCCTCAACGAGGTGCTCGCGACGGAGACGGTCTGCGTCCTCCGCTACAAGAACCACTACTACATGGCCAAGGGCGTCCACGCGCCGGGCATCGAGGAGGAGTTCCTCGAGCACGCGAACGAGGAGCAGGAGCATGCCGACAAGGTGGCGAAGCGGATCGCCGAGCTCGGCGGCACCCCGAACCTGAACCCGAAGGGGCTGTCGGAGCGCAGCCACGCCGAGTACGGCACCGGCGAGACGCTCAACGAGATGATCCAGGAGGATCTGATCGCCGAGCGCATCGCGATCGCGACCTACTCGGAGATCGTGCGCTGGCTCGGCAACGATGACCCGACCACGCGCCGGCTGATCGAGGAGCTGCTCGCGAAGGAAGAGGAGCACGCCGACGACATGGCGAAGCTCCTGTCGCGCGTCGCGCACTAACGAGACGGTCCCCAGCTCCGCGGGGCGCGCTCACGTGGGGACTACATGGGGGACGACCCCAGTTTCGCGGGCGCGCACACAACATGGGGACGGCCCCCCGTTTCGCGGGCGCGCGCACAACGTGGGGACGGTTCCCGGTGGGAAGGGTCCCCTGTTTCGCGACCGCGTAGAGCTCAGAGAGCGGGTGAGTCCTCGTTCAGCATCTCGCGGCGGATCACCGGGACCGGCGCGCAGCCGTACGACAGAAACTCGTCGTGGAAGTCCTCGAGCTCCGCGCCCGGATGCTTCTTCATCCAGTCGTCGCGCAGCTTGCGGATCATCAACTTGCCGAGCGTGTACGCGAGGTACATGGGATCGAACGTGCCGCGCGTGGCCTGCTGCCGCGCGTTGCCCGGATCGACGAAGCCCTTGTCGCCGAACAGCGCCGTCGCTTGATCGACGGTCATGCCGCGCGTGTGGAGGCCGAGCGTCGCGACGAAGCGAACGTTGCGGAGCAGCGCTTCCTTGAGCATCCCGATGCGCGCCTGCGGCGTGCGGTTGCCGGCGCCAGCGTCGAACATCATCTCCTCGGTGTAGTGTGCCCAGCCCTCGCTGTTCGAGTAGGTGCAGAACGAGCGCAGCACCTTCGATGGTGACTTGTTGATGTGGAGCCTCTGCAGGAAGTGCCCGGGCCACACCTCGTGGATCGTCGTGAACAACAGATCGTTGGTCGGGATGATATACGCGCGCTGTTCGGCGGCCGGCCACTTCGGATCCGGCGGCGAGATGTAATAGAAGGCGGGTAGCGCCTTCTGCTCGAACGCACCCGGGGTGTCGAGCGAGGCCGAGTTCCATCGCGCGAACGACGGCGTCTCGCGAACCAGCGCGACGTCCTTCGACGGGATGGTGACGATCCGGTTGTCCTCGATGAACCGACGCATCGCCTCGGTCTGCTGGGTCGCGAGGTCGAGCAGCTCGCTCGCCGATGCCTTGTCCTCGGCCTGCTCGAGCACCACGTCACGGGTCTTGCGCGAGGCGCCGATCAGGCGCGCGGCCTCCTCGATCGCCTTGGTGTTGCGGGCGAGATCGTCATCGGCGATCTGCGCGAGCTTGGCGAGCTCGATGTCGAGGCCCTGGGTGTCCGCGAGCATCTTGCGAAACGTCTCGGGGCCGAGAGCGAACGTCGCGGTGCCCGACGGCTGCTGCTGCTCGAGCCACGCGGCGTGCTCGGTCAGCGCCTGCTTGCAGAGATCGAGGGCGGGGTCGATGCCCGCCTGGTTCGCGAGTGGGATGGTGACGGCAAACTGCGCGCGGACGTCCTTGTCGGCGAACTCGAGCTGGCCCTTGGTGATCAGGAGCGCGGTGTCGATCCACGGCCGCGGCATTGGCACCTTCATGCCGGTGCGCGCCTGCGCGAGATAGCCGGGCAGGGCGCGACACAGATCGATCACGCCCTGGGCGCGCTGGACGAGCGGTGCGTAGTCACGAAGGATGTACGCGTCGAGGTTGATCGCGGACAGCGCCTGCATCGGGTTGGTGTGCAGACGATCGAGATCGACGCGCGCCACGAGCTCGCCGCGAACGGCAGCCAGGAGGACATCGCGCTCGACCCGTTGTCGCGCCGTGGTGGCCTCGGCGCCGATCAGGGCCTTGTGATCTTTTTCCAGCTGCGCGCGCGAGTTCTCCAGGCCCGCCGGTGTGATGTCCGGCAGCTTGCCGTCGAAGTCGTGGAAGCCGAGGCTGATGGCCCTGCCCGGATCGAGGGCGTAGAGATGCGCCGTCACGCGAACCGAGAGATCGTCGAACCGCTCGGGTGCGTCGTCGGCGGTGATCGTCTTGGTCTTCGGCGGTGGCGAGCAAGCGATCAGCGCGCAGGCGAACAGGACCCGGGACATGCGCGGCAGCATGCCACCCCGCTCGTCCGCCGGCCGGACTGCGCGTCCGGAATTCAGCCGGACACGGACAATGCGCGGCAATGATTTCAATCGACTGGCGAGGCACGCGGGTTGCGAAGCGCTGCAGCCATGCGTTTCTTCGCCTGGATCGGTTCACCCGTCGCGTTGTCCCTCGCGTTCTGGATCTCGTTCACCGCATGCCTCGATGTGCCGGTGCCGGACACGCCTCCGGTGTCGCGCATCGTCGCCGCATGGGATCCGTCGATGTGCGGCGACCCGCACCGCGTGGTGGTCGAGCTCGAGGATGAATTCGGCGCCAGGATCTCCACATCCACGCGCTGCGAGCTCGGGATGCTGACGCTGGATGCGTCGCACTTCGGCATCTATCGCGGGCGGCTCTACGCGTGGAAGCTCGCCGGCGAGGCCGAGATTCGCTCGGTGATGGCACTGACGATGACGATCGACGAGCCGATCGTCCGCTGGTGGGTCGCGACGCCGCCATGACACACTCGGCGCGCGGTGATCTCCGAGGACGATCTACAGGCCTTGACGATCGCGTGCCGCGACGGTGATCAAGCGGCGCTCGATCTGCTCGTCCCGCGGCTCGGCCTCGCGATCGACCTCGCCGCGCTCGACACGCTCCGGGCGTGGAGTCACAAGCTGCTGAAGCCCATCGACCTCGCAAGGCTCGCCCTGCAGGCCCGCGACGCCGAGCACGGTCTCGCGTTCGCGATCCGCAAGGCGCCGCGCAGTCCTGCGAGCTCCCGGCCGCTCGACTGGGAATGCGCGCTGGCCGTTCGCGATGCCACGAGTGTGGTCGTCGGTCTGGCTGCCAGGGTCGGCGCCCCGGCCAAGGTTGCGAATGCGTGGCCCGCGCTGTCGCCGTGGTCCGCGCCGCTGGCGCGCAACCGCCAGGCCTGCGAGCAGTGGGCTCGCGCGGAGACCCTCCTGCGGATCCCGATGGTCGCTCGGCCCGAGCTCGTCGGCACCCATGCTCGGGTCACCGAGGACGAGCTGATGCGCGAGATCATCCGTCACCCCGAGGATGCAGCGCCTCGGCTCGTCCTCGCGGATCTGCTGATGCAGCGGCAGGACGTCCGCGGCGAGCTCATCCATCTCGAGCATCGGCTGAAGGACACGACCCTCGACCACGCCACGCTCGCCGAGCTGCGCGATCGCATCGCCACGCTGGTCGGCGAGTACCGCACTCACCTGGCCGGCAAGATCGGCGAGTACGTCCGCGAATACACGATCGTCGGCGGCTTCGTCGATTCCGTAGTGATGAGCGTCAAGCTGTTTCGCGGCGAGGGCGAGAGGTTGTTCGCACTCCAGCCGATCCGGGAGCTCGTGCTGCGGCCGTGCGCCGACGTCCACCTCCGCAAGCTCGCCGCGACCGCTCATCTCGATCAGGTGCGCGCACTGGAGCTCGGTGGCGGCTCGAGCGATCGGTTGTCACTCGTCCCGTTTCATGGCCGGCCGCTGCCTCGGCTCGAGCAGCTGACGATCGCGCATTGCCAGGCCCTCGACGACTCGCTCGCCACGCTCGATGCTCCGCGACTGCGCTCGTTTTGGTGTATCGGGAGCGTCACGCTGTCTCCCGAGGCGCTGCAGGGGCTCGCTCGCAATTCTCGCATCGCGGTGTCGCTCGAAGAGCTGGTCGTCGTCCATGGGATGCCGTTGGACCCGAAAGACGAGTCGCTCGCCGCGAGGGTGTTCGCTCACTGGCGCTTGCCGGCGCTGCGCGTACTCGAGCTCGATCGCTGCTGGTTCACTACCAACCCTGATCGAATGGCAACGCTGATCCGCGGCGCGCTCAACCTCCAGACGTTCGTGAAGACGGGTGAGACAGGTCGTGAGGAGATCGAGGCGCTGCTGGAGTGCAACGGGCTAGAGACGCTCCAGCTCGACGTCCAGCTCGATCTGCCGACCCTCGAGCGTGTGCTCGCGCTGCCTCACCTGACGTCGCTGATGTTCCGGAGTGGCACTGACAAGCACAGCGCGAGGATCGTCGAACGTCTACTCGCGTTGCCGACGTCCCATTCGCTGCGGCGGCTCCGGGTCGTCAACAGTCAGGTCTTCGACCCCTCGATCGAACGCGGTGGTTCGCTGAATCAGCGGTTTCCGTGGCCGGTGCCGCGACCGTGGATCGACTGAGCCGCGCGTTGTCCGGCTTCGATCGGTTCCGCGATCGTCGCCGCCGCGACACCCGAGCCATTCTACCGGTGCAGTGGCCGCGTGACGGTAGTGGCGCCGCGCAGGTCGTGCTATGCGTAGAGCCGTGCCACTGGCTCGCATCATCGTGTTCGCGATCGCGCTGACCCACGCGGTCGGCCTCGCGGACCTGGTGCTCGACGATGTTTGTGCCGAGACCTGCGACGACGACGGGTGCGGCGACGATTGCCTCCCCGGCGTCGCGTGTCGCTGCCACTGTCCGAGCGCCGCCTTCTTCGTCAGCAGCGTCACTCAACCGATCACCGCCGTGACCCCGCCGCGCCTGTTCGTGCGCGCGCCGGCCACCACGCGCACGCACGCAAATCCCGACCCCCGCGAGATCCTGCACGTCCCGCGGCGCGCCGTCTGATCTGTTCCACGTGAGCTGATCCGATTCGAACGCACGACGTCTCGAGCATGATCCATTCGTGTGCGTTGGTCCCAGGACCAGTCATGCGAACGGTCGAGCGCGAGTCCCGTGCCTCGGGTCGGTCAGGTGATCCGACTCAACGGACGAGTCCGTCTCGAGGTGCGTCATGGTTGCTCCTGTTCGTGCGCGGTGGTCCATCGCCGCGCTGCTTGCTCTCTGTGCGTCGGCGTCTGCGGAGACGTTGACGATCGATCTCCCGACGGCCGTCTCGCTGGCGCGACAACGCGCGCCCGAGGCGGTGGCTGCGCTCGGCCGGATCGGCGAGGCGGGTGCGCTGCGCAGCGGTGCGTCGGTGCCGTTCACCCAGCGGCCCGAGGTGCAGATCGGCGCCGGCCCGCGGTTCGGCACCGAGCGCACCCTCAACCTGCAGACGCAGCTCAGCCAACAACTCGAGCTCGGACGGCGCAGTGCACGTATCGCCGTCGCCGATGCCGAGCTCGCCCATGCGCGGGCTCTCGGCGAGGCCGAGTTGCGCACGCTGAGCCTGGAGGTCTCGCTGATCTACTGTGAAGCGCGCCACGCCGACCTCGTGGTCGACCTCGCGACACGCACGCAGGAGGTCGCGACCCGCGCGGCCGAGGTCGCGGAGCGCCGTCGCAAGGCCGGCGAGCTCACCGACCTCGACGTCCACCTCGCGACCATCGCCCTCGGTCGCGCACGCTCCGCCGTCGCCGCCGCGCAGTCGGAGCGGGCAGCGGCGATCGGCAAGCTCGGAGCGCTGATCGGCGCGAACCCCGACGACGCGATCGTGCTCGCGGGTGACCTCGTGCCACCGGCCGGCACGCTCGATCGGGCGCTCGATCGGACGCTCGATCGGGTCGGCGTCACCACGCGCGCCGACGTCCGCGCGCTGGACGCCGACGCGGCGGTCGCGGCCGCCGAAGGCTCGCTCGCACGCGCCAACGGTCGGCCCGATCTCGGCATCTGGTTCGGCTACCAGCTCGACGAGGGTGATGCGATCGCGCTCGCGGGTATCTCGTTCACGCTGCCGTTGTGGAACCCAACGCGCGGAGATCGCGCGGTCGCTCGGGCGAAGCAGAAGCGCATCGAGTCCGAGCGTGCCGCGACGGTGACCGCGGCGTCGCGCCAGGTGGTCGACGCACGCGAGGTCCATGGGAAGGCGCGCGAGGCGGTCGAGGTGTTCGAGCGCGACATCCTCCGCCGGCTCGCCGACAGCGAGACGCTGCTCGCACGCAGCCTCGACACGGGGCAGGTCGCCATCTCCGAGTACCTGGTTGCACGCCAGCAGATCCTCGAGGGCCGGCGCGAGTACCTCGATCGGCAGCTCGCGCTCGCGAAGGCCGCCGCCACGATGCACTTCGTCTCGGGAGGTCAGCCATGAAGGCACTGTTACTCGCTGTCCTCCTCGTCGCATGCGGCGGCAAGAAGGAGAAGTCTCACGACGGTCACGACGATCACGGTGAGAAACCCGACGACCACGGATCGGCGAAGCCGGACGAACACGACGACCACGACAAGGGCGAAGCCCGGATCGTCAGGATCGCGCCCGAGATGATCCGCGACCTCCGCGTGACCACCGCGAAGGCGGAGTCGCGCACGGCGGGCGAGCAGGTCGCGGCCCTCGCGGAGCTTCGCGTCGATCAGGATGCGTACGCGGAGGTCGCCTCACCCTCGCCGGCGCGCGTGGTGCGCGTGCTCGTGCGTGAAGGCGACGAGGTCAAGCTGGCGCAGCCGCTGGTCGAGCTCGCGAGTGGGGACATGTCCAAGGCGCGTGCGGAGGTCACCGCTGCGGACGCCCGGCTCGGGCTCGCGCGCAAGCAGCTCGAGCGCAAGCAGAGCCTGCTCGCCGAGCGCCTGGTTCCAGAGCGCGACGTGATCGAGGCGCAGGCTGCGGTCTCCGAGGCCGAGGCAGCGCGGACCATCGCGACGGGTGGCCTGCAACAGTTCGCCGGCTCCGAAGGTGGGCGCGGCCTCGTGCTGCGCGCGCCGGTCGCCGGCACGGTGATCCATCGCGACGTTGTCGTCGGGCAGCTCGCGGATCCGGCGAAGACGCTGTTCCGGATCGGCGATCTCTCGAAGCTGTGGCTCGTCGCACACGTGTTCGAGCGCGATGCGGTCCGCGTCCAGATCGGCGCGATCGGCACGGCCTCGTTCGCCGCGCTCCCCGGCAAGACGATCGAGGCAAAGATCGCGTGGGTCGGTCGCGAGGTCGAGACCGCGTCGCGCACCGTGCCGGTCCGGCTCGAGGTGCCGAACAAGGATGGCGTGCTGAAGCCCGGCATGTCCGCCACGGTGTCCTTGCCAGTCGGAGAGACGGGCGGGCAGGTGGTCGCGGTGCCGATCGCGGCGGTCCAGCGCGTCGGCGACAAGTGGTCGGTGTTCACGCCGAAGGGGCCGGGTGTGTTCGAGGCGATCGCGGTCGGACGCGGCCGCGATCTCGGCGGCGAGGTCGAGATCCTCAGCGGGCTCGCTCCCGGTGCGGAGGTGGTCGTCGACGGCGCGTTCCTCCTCAAGGCGGAGTTCGACAAGGCGCGAGGGGAGGGCGGCCATGACCACGGTCATTGAGCACGGTCGGTCGCCCACCGGCACTGCGAGGGCATCGTGATCCAGCGCCTGATCGTCGAGAGCTTCGGCAAGCCACTGGTGGCGCTGCTGCTCGTCCTCACCTGCTCGGTGCTCGGCGTCGTCACGTTTCGCGACTTGCCGCGCGACGTGTTCCCCGATCTGTCCGCGCCGGTGTTCAACGTCATCGTCCAGAACCCGGTGATGGGGTCCGAGGAGCTCGAGACCCGGGTGACCATTCCGATCGAGACCGCGCTGTCGGGGCTGCCGAACGTGCGCCGCGTGCGCTCGCAATCCACGCTCGGCGTCGCACAGGTGACGATCGAGTTCGAGGCCGACGCGGACTATCCGCGCAGCCGGCAGTTCGTCGCCGAGCGGTTGTCGCAGGTCGAGCTGTCCGCCGGCACCGGCGCACCGCTGCTGTCGAGCCTGACGGGTCGGCTCAACGAGATCTACGAGCTCACCGTCGAGGCCGAGCCGGGAGCGGCGGACTTGATGGCGCTGCGCGACCTCGCCGAGAACGAGATCAAGAATCGGCTGCTCGCGGTGCCGGGTGTCGCGGCGGTCGAGCGACTCGGTGGCTACCTGCGTGAGTTCCAGATCCAGATCGATCCCGATCGGATGGCCGCTCGCGGCGTCACGCTCGACGAGATCGTCCATGCGGCGAAGGGCGCGAACGTCAGCGCGGCCGGCGGCTTCATCACCCAGGGGCAGATGGAGTGGACGGTGCGCGCGGACGGTCGCGCCGAGACCGTCGAGCAACTGCGCGGTACCGTGGTGTCGACGCGCCGGACCACGCCCGTGCTCCTCGGCGATGTCGCCGACGTGCGCGAGGCACCTGCCGTGCGTCGCGGCCTCGCGCATCGCCTCGCCGGCGAGGTGGTGAGCTGCCGGGTGGTCAAGCAGTTCGGTGCCGATACCGTGAAGGTCAGCGAGGGGATCCGGACGGCGATCGAGAGCTTGGGGGGCAGCCTGCCGAGGGGCGTGTCGATCAGGTCGGTCTACGATCAAGCGCAGCTCGTCGAGTCCTCGCTCGGCGGTGTCGGGCGCGCGGTGCTGATCGGGGCCGGCCTCGTCGCGTTCGTGCTGTTCGCGCTGCTCGGCAACGTGCGCGCGACGCTGCTCGTCACCCTGACGTTGCCGCTCTCGCTCGCGCTCTCGGGCTTGTTCCTGCGCGTCGCCGACATCGGTATCAACACGATGACGCTCGGCGGGCTCGCGATCGCCGTCGGCTTGCTCGTCGACTCGTCGATCATCATGGTCGAGAACGTGCTGCATCGGTTCGCGCAACACCGGGAAGGTGATCGCAAGGCGCACGCCCTCGCAGCGGCCGTCGAGGTCGGGCGGCCGATCGCGTTCGCGACGGTGATCGTCGTCGCCGTGTTCGTGCCGCTGTTCGCGATCCCGGGGATCGAAGGCCGGATGTACCAGCCGCTCGCCGGTGCCGTGATCGCGGCCGTGCTCGCCTCGCTGGTGCTCGCGCTCGCACTCGTCCCGGTCGCCGCCGCGGGCCTGTTGCGGGCCCCCGGGCCCGGTCGGCCCGAGGACGTCGCGATCATCCGTGCCGTCAAGCGCGTGTACAAGCCGTTGCTCGAGGGCTCGCTGCGCCACGCCGGCATCGTGCGGATCGCGACGCTGGTGATCACGATCCCCGCGCTGTGGCTCGCGACCCAGCTCGGCTCGGACTTCATGCCCGAGCTGGACGAGGGGGCGGTGCTGATGCAGACGTCGTTGCCGGCGGAGGCATCGCTCGACGAGGTCGATCGGCTCAATCACCGCGTCGAGGACGTGCTGCGCACGTTCCCGGAAGTCGAGGACGTCGTGCGGCGAACGGGACGCGCAGAGCGCACCGAGGATCCGATGCCGCACACGCTCTCCGACGTGCTGATCGTGTTGAAGGAGGAACGCGAACGCAGCACCGCCGAGCTCGAGGACCTGATGCGCGAAGCGGTCGAGCAAGTGCCCGGCGTCTCCGCCTCGTTCACCACCCCGCTCGGCATGCGGATCGACGAGGGGCTCGGCGGGACGCCGTCCGATCTCTCCATACGCGTGTTCGGGCCCGATCCGGAGAAGCTCTCCGCGCTCGCCGAGTCGACAGAGTCGATCATGCGGGGCATCGACGGTGTCGCCGACGTGCGCGCCGAACGCCTCACCGGCTTGCCGCAGCTGCGCGTGCAAGTCGATCGCGCAGCCGCGGCACGGGTCGGCCTGACACCCGGGGACGTCATCGAGGCGATCGAGATCGGGCTCGCGGGGCGAACGATCTCGGAGGTCTGGGTCGGCCAGCGCCGCTTCGATCTCGTGATCCGGCTCGCCGAGGATCACCGCCGCGATGCCGCGTCACTCTCCGCCCTCCTGATCGACGGCCACGATGGCACGCGGATCCCGCTCGGCAAGCTCGCCAACATCGAGCCGACCTTCGGGCTCGGCACGATCAAGCGCGAGGCCGGGAGCCGGCGGATCGCCGTCGAGGCGAGTGTCGCCGGCCGCGATCTCGGCTCGACCGCGAGCGACGTGCGCGACGCCCTCACCGAGCAGCTCCAGCTCCCCAAGGGCTACTTCTTCGACGTCGGCGGCAAGGTCGAGACCCAGGCCCGCGCGCAGCGCTCGCTGTACTTCGCGGTCGCGATCGCTGTGCTCGCCGTGTTCCTGCTGCTCTACATCGCGCTCGGTTCGGTCGCCGAGACGCTCGTGATCCTCACCACGCTGCCCGACGCGTTCGTCGGCGGCATCCTCGCGCTGTGGCTCGCCGGCGAGACCTGGAGCGTGAGCTCGCTGGTCGGCTTGATCGGCCTGTTCGGGATCGCCGTGCAGAACGGCCTCGTGCTGGTCACCCAGACCAAGAGCCTGATCGCCGACGGCCGCGACTTCGAAGCCGCGATCCGCGAGGCGAGTCTCGGTCGTGTGCGGCCCAAGCTGCTGACGGCGTCGACCGCGATCCTCGGCCTGCTGCCGCTGCTCGTGCTGCCGCTGCACGGCACCGAGATCGAGCGGCCGCTCGCGATCGTGATGATCGGCGGGCTGATCACGTCGACCCTGTTCACGCTGCTTGCTCTCCCGACGTTCTACGAGCTGGTGCACCACATCCAGACCCGGCTCTCGAAGGGCGCCACCTGAGAGGCGCTTCGTCGACCGCTTGGGCTCACGCGTGCGCGCCGGAAGTCGGCGCAACCACTCGGCCCCGCCGACCGTACGGATGCTGCTGACTCGGTGCGCATGAAGACGTCGGATCTCGAGACTCTCGATCACGCCAACCTGTCTGCCATCCGCGGTGGCCATCACTGCTGCGGTCATCGCCCCGTCATCGCCGGTGGGCCGACCGGCGCGCGTACGTGATGGGCGCAGACGCCGACGATCATCATCGCGCGCTGATATCGTCGGGGCGTGCTTCGTCCCTCGATCGCTATCGTCCTGCTCGCCGCGTGCGGGGCACCTTCGAAGCCTCCGTTGCCGCCCGAACGCGACGATACGCCCGGTAAGGGCAGTGGCGTCTCGGTGACCGCCGGCGAAGCCGTTGCCACCGCGAAGCCGTTGCCCGCACCGCCGGCCGGCTTCGCCACCGCGGATCTCGTCACCATGCGCGGAGGCGAGCTCGCGACCTGGTCGGCGGTCGACGGCAAGCTGACGAAGCTCGGGAGCGTGACGCTCGCCGACATCCCCGAGGGTGACCTGGTCGAAGCGCGCGCGATGTCCAGCCTCGGCAAGGGCCACTGGGCCGATCGCGACCACCTGTTCCTCACGCTCGCCGGCGCACGCGAGGTCGTGATGGTGACGGCGACCGCGATCACGCGCGTCACGATTCCACCGGCGAAGGACTTCGAGACGGCGAAGCCCGCGGATCCCGACGGCGACATCGAGAAGGCGAACAACGTCGGCATCGACTCCGAGGGGCTCCAGGTCGACGACAAGGGCGACGTGTTCTGGTCGCAGTGCGCGTGGGGCCGCGGCTACGACGGCTACATCTGTGATGCGTGGGTGCATGCGCAGCTCTGGCCAATCGCCAAGCGAAGCGAAGGTCCAGGCGCCATCACGGCGCGCAGCTGGTCGTGGCCGAAGCCGCCCGCCGGCTTCAAGGCGACGATCAAGGACAGGACGCTCTCGTGTAGCGGCCCGGCGGGGAGGTCCGCGATCCAGCCCGGGACGGCCGACGACACCGACGAGGAATTCGACGCCGTTCAGTGGGTGTCGGCGCAGCCGCCACGCATGCTCGTCACCTACGGGCACGCCGGGCTCGCCGACGTCATCGCCGAGCGCTGGACGCTCCACGACGGTTGCACGATCAAGCCCCTCGCGAGTGGCGGGACCGCCGAGCCCGGGCCCGCCGGTTTCTGGATCGGTGTGGCGAAGTCAGACGAGAGCGACGGCCCGGCCACGCTGTATCGCGGCGCGCAGACGCTGGGACCGCTCCCCGATCACGCACGCGTGATGTTCCGCCCGCGCTAAGCGAGCCCTTCGGTCTCGTCGAGATCGAAGGTTCTGATGAGGTCGCTGGTTGCCGGCGCCGCGAAGCTGTTCAGCTCGGCTCGGCGCGCGGATCGAGGCCACGCGCGGTGAGCTGACGGACCAGCGATGGCTCGACGTGGAACCGCTCGAGCACGGCACGCAACCGGGTGCGCGCCGCGCGATCGAACTTCTGGACGCGCTTGCCGAGGATCAGCTCGTTCTTCGCCGAGTGCTCCCAGCCGACCAGCTCGGTGACGGTGGTCTTGTAGCCGTGGGCCTCGAGCACGAGGGCGCGGATCACGTTGGTCAGGTGACTGCCGAGCTCGCGGCGGTGCAGCGGATGCTCGAACAGGGCGGCACTCGCCTCGTCACTCGGCTTCGCCTTGTCGAGCTGGCGCGCGACCTCGGCCTGGCAGCACGGCACGACGGCTACGTGGTCGGCCGACGACGCGATCGCGAGGACGAGCGCATCGTCGGTGGCCGTATCGCACGCGTGGAGCGCGGTGACGATCGCCGGGCGCGAGGGCAGGTCGGTCGCAGCGATCTCACCCGTGACGACCTTGAACCGCGCCTGCGCGAACCGCTTCGCGCGATCCGCGGCAGCCGCAGAGAGCTCGGGGCGCGCCTCGATCGCGAGCAGCGTGCCTTTCCCTGCGGGCCCGAGCACGAGCTCGTAGAGTAGCGCGCCGAGGTACGACTTGCCGGCGCCGCAATCGACGATCAGCGGCTCGCCGCGCGCGAGGGCATCGTCGAGCGCCGGCTTCAAGAGATTCACCAGGTGCCGGATCTGCTTGAGCTTGCGACGCGCATCCGCGTTGAGCTGCTTGTCGCGCGTCAGCAGATGCAGGTCTTGCAGCAGCTCGATCGACATCCCCGGCGGGACCTCCGGGTCTGTTCGCGGATCGTGCTGCTTGGACATCGCCGCACTCTTACCATCAACGAACGAAGCCGGCTGCTTTGCAGGCGCCCGGCTCGACTCGCTCAGCCGTTGTTCCACTCGGCGGCCCAGCGTGCCTCGGCCGCGGCGTTGCTGCCACCCGAGCCGCGACCGGGGATCGCCATGTAGCGGCGGTTGTCGCTGGTCGTGATCGTGACCGCACCGTCCTCGTCCGCAACGAGGCGAGTCACCGCGGTGACCGCTTCGAGCTCCTCGGCGAGCCACGACAGCCCACCACCGAGCTCGAGATCGTTGACCACCGGCACGATGTCGAGGCGCGCGACGTCGCCCTTCTTCGTGGTGGTGGCGATGACAAAGAACACCTGCTCGCCGCGCGAGATCACGAACGTGATCCGCGTGCCCTTCGCAGAGACGGCGTGGATCGCGTCGGCGGTGCCGAGCACCTCGGCGAGCCGCACTTGCGCGACGCGATCCGTCTCGATCGTCTCGAGCTGCACGACGGGCGGCGCTGACGTCTCGGTCACCGCGCCACCGAACAGGAGGGTGAAGAACCGGAACACCATCGCGGTCAGCATGACCAGGGGTAATGCGACTGTCGGACCAACCCGGATCTCTCTAGGTCTTGCCTAGTTGCCGGATCGCGTGGACCAGGACCCACGAGGTGGAGGCTGATTCGGACACGAGCTAACTACCGAGACCCTGGCCAAGTGCGAGGATGACCGCGTGTCTCTGACCGCTGCACTCGCAGACGCGCCGATCTCGCCCGATCTCGACAGCCCACTCCCCGCGAAACAGGTCGGTCCTCGGATCTTCGATCGCTTCCTCGCCACCTGCCGCGAGCGTCCCGATGCAAGGGCGATCGTGCATTCGCGCGGCGCGTGGACGTACGCCGAGGTCGACCGCGCGAGCCGCGCCCTCGCACACGAGCTGCTCGCGCTGCCGGGCACGGACGACGTGGTCGCGCTGTACGGCAAGCGCAGCGGCGAGCTGGTCGTCGCGATGCTCGCGTGCACGCGCGCCGGGCTGACGTTCGCGGTGCTCGACGCGGCGTATCCGATCGAGCGGATCCAGCTCTTGCTCGGCGTGCTCGCGCCCGGCCGGTTCGTCGCGATCGACGATGTCGAGCTCGCCGGTCTCGCGGTGCCCGGCTCGGTCGTGCGCTTCGACGCCGAACGGATGACGCGTGACCACGCCGTCACCGAGGGCCTCGATGCCGTGCGTCCCGACGCGATCGCGTATCTGCTGTTCACCTCTGGCACCACCGGCGTGCCGAAGTGCATCGCCACCTCGCACACGCCGCTCGTGCACTTCATCGACTGGTACGCGCGTACGTTCGCGGTCGAGCCGAGCTGCCGGTTCTCGATGCTCTCCGGTCTCGGCCACGATCCGGTGCTGCGCGACATCTTCGTGCCGCTGTCGACCGGCGCGGAGCTCCACGTGCCACCGCCCGCGACCGTCCTCGATCCCGTGAAGCTGCACGGCTGGTTCGCGGATTCGCAGATCACGCACACGCACGTCACGCCGCAGCTCTCGCGGATCCTGTGCGCGGGAAAGCGCGGGCAGCCGCTCCCCTCCCTGCGTTACGTGTTCTCGGGCGGCGACGTGCTGCGCGTCAAGCAAGCGACCGAGATCGCCTCGCTCGGCCCTTCCACCACCGTCGTCAACTTCTACGGCTCGACCGAGACACCGCAGGCGATGGGCTTCCACGTCTTCGATCCGCGCACCGATACCTCGGAGGCTGGGGAATCGGTCGTGCCGATCGGGCGCGGCATCGACGACGTCCAGGTGTTCGTGCTCGGTGACAAGCTCGAGCCCACGGATGCCAGCGGTCAGATCGCGATCCGCACGCGCTATCTGTCCGAGGGCTATCGCGGGGATGCCGGTCTGACCCACGCGAAGTTCGTGGCGAACCCGCGCTCCACCGATCTCGCCGATCGTCTCTACCTCACCGGTGATCTCGGCAAACGCCGGCCCGACGGCGCGGTGATCCTCGAGGGGCGCGTCGACGATCAGGTGAAGATCCGCGGCTTCCGTGTCGAGCTCGGCGACGTCGTGCACCAGCTCCATCAGCTGCCACAGATCCAGGAAGCGGTCGTGCTCTCCGAGAAGCTGCCCGACGGCGAGGCGCGCCTCGTTGCCTACGCGGTCGGGACCAGGGACACGGCCGGCGCGCGCGAGGCGATGGCTGCTTCCGCGCCCGCGTACATGGTGCCCGCGCGCTTCGTCTGGCTCGACGCGTTCCCGCTGCTACCGAACGGCAAGGTCGATCGCGGCAAGCTGCGCGGCCTCGAGCCCGCCGAGACCACACCGGCACAGGACCTCGATCCCACCGAGGCCGCGATCGCCGACCACTGGCGCGAGCTCCTCGGTCGCCCCTCGATCGACGTCGACCAGAGCTTCGTCACGCTCGGCGGCGATTCGCTGTCGTTCATCGAAGCGTCGGTCAAGCTGGAGGACCTGCTCGGCAACCTACCGGAGGCGTGGGAGAAGTTGTCGATCCGCGAGCTCGCGAAGCGGAAGCGGGCCGAGCGCAGCAAGTGGACGCACGTCGACGCGTCGGTGTTCCTGCGCGCCGTCTCGATCGTGGCCGTCGTCGCCTCGCACATGGCGCTGCCGAACCTCGCGGGCTCGGTGCTCGCCTTGTTCGTGGTCTCCGGCATGAGCTTCGGGAGATATCTGGGGCCGCAGATCCAGCAGAGCGGCACGGTGACTCCCATCGCCAAGCTCGTCGTCAAGATCGGTGTGCCTGCCGCGATCTACGCGCTCGTGCTCAACGTCGGCTACCACCTCCCGAAGTGGCCGGGGCTCCTCCTCGCCAACAACCTCGTCCACCACGACACGAAGCTTAGCGGCATGGGGTTCTGGTACATCGACGTGTTGTTCCAGTGCTTCGTGGTGCTGGCGCTGCTGCTCGCACTCCGGCCGGTCCGCCGCATCCTCGTCGAGGGCGATCCGTTTCACGTGCTGGTCGCGATGACGTTGCTGTTCGTCGGCATCGCCCTCGCGGCGCAGTACTTCATCGACCTCTCGCATCTCTACGATCGCACGCCGCTCTACTACCTGCGCGCGGTGTTCCTCGGCTGGACGCTGGTCTACGCGACAAATCTCCCGCGTAGGCTGATCGTCGTCGCGCTCACGATCCCGGTGTTCGGTGACAACGCGTGGAACCACGAGGAGGACTACGTGTGGTTCCCGTTCGTCGCGACGGCGTTCCTCGCGTTCGTTCCCCGCGTCACGCTGCCGGTCTGGCTCGGCCGGGTCGTCACGATCGTCGCGAGCGCCTCGCTGTTCATCTACCTGACCGATCACCAGACCAACCTGGTGCTCCTCAAGGTCGCCGAACGCGCCGGGATCCCGGAAGGTGTTCCGTTCGCGATGGTGATGACCGTCGTCGCGGTCGTCGCCGGCATCGTCCTCTATCGCGTCTGGGACTTCGCGATCAGCCGGTTCGCACCACGCGCGGTGCGAGGTTGGCTCTAGCGGACGTTCAACATGCGCGTGCGCGTGTCGACCTTCGTGCCGGCGGAGTTGCGCGCGATGATCGACAGCGTGCGATTGCCGAGCCCCGAGAACTTGTAGCGGACCGCCTTGCGCGACGACCGCTGCATGCCGCTGTCGAGATCCGTCAGCGTCAGTCCATCGACGACGACCTCCACGGTCGCCCACGACGATGGAGCGCGCTCGAGCCCGATCTCGTACTCGTGCTCGGCGGTCTGGCGCACGAAGGCGGCGGTCGACGAGATCGAATCGATGATGCCGTTGCCGAGCGCCACCAGGGTCCCGTCGGAGGCGAGCCCGCGCGCTTCGATCACGCGATTCGGCGTCGCGACATTGAACGAGTAGGTCAGCGAGCCCGCGCCGGTGCTCGTGGTCGGTGCGCCGATCAGGTAGTCCTCGACGCGGAGCTCGACCTTCGCGACGCCCGAGCCCGGCGTCACCGAGAACGTGTAGCTACCGCTCGCGTTGCGTTGCCAGCCGAAGGGCAGCGGGCGGGGTGGGGCGCTCTGCGCGAACGCCTGGAGCTGCGCGACCGTGCCGTTGAACCGGTTGGTGTCGACCGGGCCGGCGATGCCGGGGACGCTGCCCGAGTCGGTGTACTGCCAGAACGTCCACTTCGCCCACGGTGCCGGTAGATCGGGGCAAAGCGACGTGTACTGCGCGATCCACAGTGGGTTCGGAGCGAACGACGCGGGCGAGCCGACCTCGTCGCGCCAGAAGTACTTGCCCGTGTAGACGATCGGCTCGACGCCGACCGCGGCCTTCACCAGATCGACCCACTGGCGGACGCGGCTCGCGACCGTCGACGGTGAGAGCCCGCCGTCGTCCTCGACGTCGATCACGGGCGGCAGGTCGCCCGGCGTGTACGTGCCGACCTTGTCGATCATGAGATTCGCCTGCGTCGTCACCGACTGACTCGGGCGGAAGAACTGATACGCGCCGCGGATGATGCCGACCGACTTCGTGCCGGCCCAGTTGGCATCGAACTTGGCATCCTTGGTGTTCGCGCCGTCGGAGACGCGGATGAAGGCGTACGCGTACCCCGCGGCTTTCACCTTGCCCCAGTCGATGGTGCCCTGCCACTTCGAGACGTCGATGCCCTTGGTGGTCGCGCCGTCGGCGCAGACCCGGATGCGAGGCGTGCCCTCGACCTCGGTGTCGTCGTGCTCGGCTGACAGGTTGTCACCGGCCCGGTTGTCCTCCTCGTCGAGGTCAGCACCACAGCCAATCGTAGCGAACGCGATCGAGAACAAAGCTGCAACTGCACGCGTGATCATGCGAGCACCCCCACCACTCGTGAGAGCAAGAAGTGGTGCAGCCTCCGATCCCCGGTTCTACCGTCTCAACTATGCGCTCGTGCACAACTAGCGCACGCGACTGCAATCGCTCGTCTGCAGTCATCAAGCGCCACTGCACGATGCCGATGTGCAGCCACGATGTGTGCTTTCAGCAGCTGACGTACGCGGGTTCGTCGTCGAAGAATTGATATTCACCGACGACGAACGGCCGTTCAGCCCGCGTTGCGAAGCGCGGCGACCGCAGCCTGGCGAGCCCGAAATGCGCGCGTCTTGACCGCGGCGATCGAGAGCCCGAGCTCCTTCGCGATCTCGGTCTCGGTGCGTCCCTCGCCGTAGCGCTTCCAGAACACCGCGGGGTACTTCGCACCGAGTGCGGTGACCGCGTCGACCACCGTGTTGGACTCGGCGCGCGCGATCACCTCACCGCGCAGGTCGCCCGGAGCGGGCTGGCGTTCGAGCAGGCCGGTACCGTCATCATCCACCGTGCCGCTACACGGCATCTCGCGGGACAGCCGGCGCTGCTTGCGCAAGAACATCAGCGCCGCAGTCGCGGTCACGCGATACAGCCACGTCGAGTACCGGGATTCACCGCGGAACGAATCCTTGTAGCGGTGCGCCAGGAGCATCGCGTCCTGGGTGACGTCCTCGGCGTCCTGCTCGTCCCGCACGTACTTGAGTGCCACCGACTTCACGTAGGCTCGCGTCCGATCGAGATCGTTCAGCTCTGGCGTTACCGTCATCATCCTGGCCCTCCTGCGACGATCAGACACGCACCTCTTGGGCCAGCCTTCAGCATCAAAATCCAGGCGCCGAGACTAGTGGTTATAGCTACTTGAGTATAACGCGACCCGTCTTGTCGTCTAACCGAATGGACACTGTCTAGACTGTTGGACGGCTGGTAGGCTGACCTCTTGAAGGACGGACTCAGGCACGTCTTGATCGTCGATGCGCACGACGAAATCGTCGAACGAACCCGCGTCGCGTTGCACGGCCTCGAGGTCGAAGCGGTCCCCTCGATCGTCTCCGCGCTCGACCGGATCGTGAGCTCGACGTTCGATGTCGTGCTGTTCGACCCGGAGCTGGGCGGCGACGAGGACGACTCGCTCGCGCTCCTCCATCGCATGAGGACCCTTGCCCCGGACTCGGTCGTGGTGATGTGGATCGAGGAGCCGACGGTCGGGTACGCGGTGCGGGCCATGCGGGCGGGGGCCCTCGACGTCCTCAAGAAGTCGGCCCAGGCGCCGGAGATCCGGTCGGTCACCGAGCGCGCGATCTCGCACGGTGCCCTGGCCCGCGAGGTTCGCCGGTTGCGCGGCGAGGTCGAGGCGGCGCGCGGCCTCGGTGAGGTGATCGGTGCCTCGCCGCTGATGCGGCAGCTGTTCGCGATGATCGATCGCGTGGCGGCCTCGGATGCCACGGTGTTGATCGTCGGCGAGTCCGGCACCGGCAAGGAACTGCTGGCGCGGACGATCCATCGCGTCGGCCCGCGCAAGGACGGCCCGTTCGTCGCGTTCGATTGCTCGGCGCTCGCACCGTCGCTGCTCGAGGCCGAGCTGTTCGGCCACGAGAAGGGTGCGTTCACCGGTGCGAACCGGGCGCGCCGCGGCCTGTTCCGCGAGGCCAACGGCGGCACGATCTTCCTCGACGAGATCGGCGACATCGACGCCAGCGTCCAGAACAAGCTGCTGCGCGTCCTCCAGGAGCGCGAGATCAAGCCGGTGGGTGGCGATCGGCCGGTGGCGATCGATGTCCGCGTCGTCGCGGCGACGAACAAGGATCTCAAGGCGCTGGTCGGGCGCGGCATCTTCCGCGAGGACCTCTACTGGCGGCTCGCCGTGGTGCCGATCCAGGTCCCACCCCTGCGCGAGCGCAAGGAAGACATCCCGCTCCTGGCCGCCCACATCCTCGCGAAGCGCCGCGGCGCGGCGAAGGTGTTCGCCGGCAACGAGGCGCGCTATCCGACGCAGGTCACCGCGAAGGCGCTGCAGCGGCTCGCCCTGTATCGCTGGCCGGGCAACATCCGCGAGCTCGAGAACGTGCTGTCGCGCGCCGCGATCTTGTGCGACGGCGAGATCATCCGATCGCACGACCTCGACATGCTCGGCCTCGATCGCGAGGTCGGGACGATGCCGAAGGCCGATGTCGATCGGGTCGAGCTACCACCTATCGATCTCGAGCGCCTCGGCGATGGCGAGGGGCTCAAGGATCTCACCGAGCGTGCGGTGCGTGCGGTCGAGCGCGCCGCGATCGCCGTCGCGCTGCGTCGCGATCCCAACCCGGCGGCCGCGGCACGTACGCTGGGGATCAGCCGCGCGAGCATCTACACCAAGATGAAGACCTACAACTTGAAGGTCGACGGCAGCCCGGGTGAAGAAGAGCGCGGGTAGACCCAGGTTACCGGATCCCGAAGCCGCCCTTGACCTCCACGTTGCCCTTCACCCGGCCGGTGCGGACATCGACGTTGACATTCGCCTTCGCGTCGACGTTCGCATCGACGTCGAGGCGGGCACCGACGCGCGGACCGGTTGCGGCGGGTGCGAGGAACGCGGTGTTGCCGTCGCGGGTGAGCTGGAACGCGTACTCGACGTAGAGGTCGTCGTCGATCGGCGCGGTGCCGATCGAGAGCCCCATCAGCGCGCGCTGGAAGCAGCGGTGGATCGGCTCCATCAGGTTCGGGTTCGTCACCTGCGATTCACCACTCGGCTCGACGAGGTCGACGCGATCCGTGCGCCGCGGGACGCGGACGACGAGGCGCATCGTGCCTTCCATCTCGGCGTCGTTGACGAGCGCTTGCGCGTAGCAGCGATAGAGCGGCTCGCGCTGCGTATCGACCGCGGTGCGGAGCTTGAACTGCGAGTTGTCGACGCCGACGCAGCCGACGAGCAACAGGGCAAACGAGAGCGACTTGTTCACTGATCACCTCCAAAGGAAACGACCTGTTGCGACGTGCCGAGCGTGTCGGTCCGATCGATCACCGTGAACGCGACGCGGCGATTCTTCGCGCGCCCCGTCTCGTTCTCGTTGTTCGCGATCGGGTTGTCGGGGCCGTAGCCCTCGGCGAGCAAGCGGTCCGCCTCGATCCCGACCTTGATCAGGTACTCGCGCACCGCGATCGCACGGCGGCGCGACAACGAGATGTTCTCGGCGCGCTTGCCGACGTTGTCGGTGTGCCCTTCGACGCGGATCTTGATCAGCTCCGCGTGGTCTTTGATCTGGTTCGCCACGTCGTCCAACACGGCGAGTGACTCTTGCTTGATCGTGTCGCGGTTGGTGTCGAAGTGGATCGCGTCGCGGACGACGATCGGCTCCTTGACGACAACCGGGGCAGGAGGTGGAGGTGCCGGCGGATTCGCCTGCACGATGACGGGGGTGGTCTCGTAGAGCAGCACTCCTCGCGTACAGGCAGGCCCCAACGAGAGCATGGCGAGCAGCAGGACGTTACGCATGTGTGGTGGCCTACCTACAAGCACCGCGCCATTTCTAAGTTCGCGTGATCGTTCGGCCGCCGAGGTGTCGCAGGACGCAACTTCTTGCGTGTTCGTGCAAGCGTGTAGAGTGCCGGCCGATGAGCTGGCACATGGTCGCGAAGGTCGGCGACGTCCGCCCAGGCGACGTCATCCCCGTCGAGATCGGGAGCCTCAGGTTAGTCGTCGGCCTCGACGGCGATCGTTACTTCGCCACGCAGCGGCGCTGCGCGCATCGCAACGGCGATCTCGCGGACGGCATCGTGTCGCGCGGCTACGTGATCTGCCCACTGCACGGCTGGCGATTCTCGACGCTGACCGGCCGCGCACCAGGATCCGCGGACTACTGTCTGACCACCTACGCGGTCCGCGTGGTCGACGATCGCATCGAGATCGACTCCGAGCCGCATCCGAAGGAACAACCATGACGACTCGCACGGTGACGTTGATCGAAGGCGATGGCATCGGTCCGGAGATCTCCGCGGCCACGGTTCGCGCGGTAGAAGCCGCCGGCGGCACGTTCGAGTGGGAGCGCGCCGATGCCGGTCAGGGCGCGGCGGAGCGACATAAAGACCCGCTGCCGGTCGCCACCCTCGAGTCGATCAAGAAGAACCAGCTCGCCTTGAAGGGTCCGCTGGGGACGCCGATCGGTAGCGGCTTTCGCTCCGTCAACGTCACGCTGCGCCAGCACTTCGATCTGTTCGCGAACGTGCGTCCGGCGAAGACCATCCCCGGCGTGCCGGCGCGCTACGACAACGTCGATATCGTGATGGTCCGCGAGAACACCGAGGACCTCTACGCGGGGGTCGAGCACTACGTCGATCCGCGCCGCACCGCGGCCGAGTCGATCGCGATCATCACGCGGTACGGCAGCGAGCGCGTGATCACGTACGCGTTCGAGCTCGCGCGCAAGCTCGGCCGCAAGCGCATCACGCTCGTCCACAAGGCGAACATCCTCAAGCTGTCGAACGGCCTGTTCCTCGACTGCGGGAGGGAGATCTCGAAGCAGTATCCCGACATCGCCTTCGACGACATGATCGTCGACGCCACCGCCATGAAGCTGGTGGTCGCGCCCGAGCGGTTCGACATGATCGTGACGATGAACCTGTTCGGCGACATCCTCAGCGATCTGTGCGCCGGCCTGATCGGCGGGCTCGGCGTCGCACCGGCGGCGAACATCGGCGACGGCGGCGTGGCGATGTTCGAGGCCGTGCACGGCACCGCGCCGGATATCGCGGGTAAGGGCATCGCGAATCCGAGCGCGCTGATGCTATCGGCGGCGATGATGCTCGATCACGTCGATCAGCGGGAGGCGGCGGAGCGACTGCGCAAGGGCATCCGCGCGGCCCTCGCGAATCCCGAGTCGCGCACCGGCGATCTCGGCGGCAAGGCGAACACGCAGCAGTTCACGGATGCTGCGATCCGCGCGATGACGTAAAGGGGCCCGTCTCCTTTCGCGGCGCTCCCTCAAAAGGGGTCGGTCCGTCCCCTTTCGCGGCGCTCCTCAAATGGGCGCTCCTCAAATGGGCGCTCCTCAAAAGGGGCGGTCCCCTTTCGCGGCGCTCCTCAACAGGGCGGGTTGGACCTAGGACGCTTCGACGGTCTCGAGGCCCTGGAACCGCTGGAACAGGCGCTCGATCACGCCGATCGGCGCGTAGCCGAGTGCGGCCGCGGCTTCACCGAGGCGAACGCCAGGCAGCCGGTCCTGCATCTGCAGCGCGCGGAACAGCTGGAAGCGATCGAGGATCCCCTGGTCGACGAGGTACTCGCCGAACGAGATCTCCTTGAGCCCATCCTCATCGACCTCGACACCCTGGTTCGAGTACTCGAAGTAGTGCTTCAGGTCCGACTTGTTCTTCGCACTGGCGTACCCGGGGTGGATCGACAACGAGGTGACCTGCATGGCTGCGTAGTGTTCGAGCATGGGATATGCCATGGCGGTACCCCGGACTCCGGCCATGAGCTCATGTCGAATCGAGTGGTTACCCATCACAACAGACGTTTGGATCCGAGAACCGGACACCGCGGCAACTCGGCTAGCCGGCATCGCCCAATGGATCGGCTAACGGAGTTGTCCCTGACTCGTCTGTTTCGGACGTGGGATGGCCTCCAATGACGATGCGCTTGATGCTCCTGTTCGTGCTGATGGCGTGTCGCGATCGCACCGTGACCCGCGTTCCGGTCGGCAGCCCGGGACCGGCGGTCACGGCCGCTTCACCGCCGGACGCAGCGGGTTCGGTGACCGTGCCGGTGCCGGTGGGGCCTCCACCGGGCGACGACACGTTGGTGCCGGTGCCGCCCGACATCGTCCGCGCGCTCGAGCTCAAGGAGGTCGTGCGCGGTCTCGCGAGGCCGGTCGCGCTGGTCGCGGCACCCGGTGATCCGCGGAGGCGGTTGTTCATCGTCGAACAGCACACCGGAAAGATTCGCGTCCTCGAGAACGGCAAGCTCGCGCCGAAACCGTTCGCGACGCTCGACCAGGATCTCGCGACCGGGGAGGAGCAGGGCCTGCTCGGGCTCGCGTTCCATCCGCGGTTCGTCGACAACGGCAAGCTCTACGTCAACTACACCGCGCGCGACAAGGATACGCACGTCGTCGAGTTTCGCGTGGGCACGGATCCCGACGTGGTGGATCTTTCGACTCGACGCGAGCTCGTCGAGATCGCGCAGCCGTACTCGAACCACAACGGCGGGCATGTCGTGTTCGGTCCCGACGGCAAGCTCTACACCGGCATGGGCGACGGCGGCTCGGCCGGCGATCCGAAGCGTGCGGGACAGAACCCGGCGGTGCTGCTCGCGAAGATCCTGCGGTTCGATGTCGACGGGCCCGCGGCACCGCCGGAGATCGTGCACCTCGGCGTGCGCAACCCGTGGCGATTCACCTTCGATCCGCAGACCGGCGGCATGTACATCGGCGACGTCGGCCAGAACCTCTGGGAGTACGTGTGGGTCGCGCCGATCGAGTCGCCGACAGGCCGCAACTTCGGATGGAACGTCGTCGAGGGCAGTCACTGCTACAAGACGCGCGAGTGTGACAAGACCGCGTTCACGCCACCCGCGGCCGAGTACTCCCACGACGAGGGCTGCTCGATCACCGGCGGTGTGGTCTATCGCGGCAAGGCGCTGCCGGCGCTCGATGGTCGGTACTTCTATGGCGACTACTGCACGGGGCTGTTGCGCTCGTTCAGGTGGTCGGCGGATCTGTCGTCGCCGACGGCCGCGGGCTACGTCCGCGAGCACTGGAACTGGAAGCCGGCGCTCGACAAGCAGGGCGTGCTCTCGCAGCTCGCGTCGTTCGGCGTCGACCACGACGGCGAGCTCTACCTCGTGAAGCTGACCGGCCAGATCCTCAAGGTCGTCCCGAAGTCCTGAGGAGCCGTCGTCTCGACTGCGACCCTGCGACCCGCGACATGCTGCGTGGTCTCGCAGTCCCACCACCTGTTGTCAGGCTTCGCTGTCGTCTGCGATCGCCGTGCACTACACCCGATGGATGGGACTGCGCTTCTCGGCGATCGCGACGCTCGTGCTCGCGGGCTCGATCTGGACGGTCTGGCCGGGTGAGGAATCCACGGGCGCATCGGTGGCCATCGTCCACGTTCGCGACGCGCGGGTGCCGGCGATCGTCCACCAGGTCCGCGCTGCGGCGATCGAGGTCGAGGTCGATCCCGATCTCGAGATCGAGGACGACGAGCCTGCCCGGCCGACGCTCGACATCGATGGCTTGACCGACGAGGAACGCTGGGAGAGCCAGGTCGCCGAGCGCGAGCACCGCGTGGCGCCACACCGGGGCACGCTGCACGGGCTCGTGCAGGATGCCAGGACCACCGAGCGCCTCGCCGGGGTCACCGTGATCGTCACGAGCCCTGGCGTGGAGGGTGCGCAGGTCGCGATCACCGACGAGGATGGCTACTACGCGATCACGGGGCTGCCGTCGGGTGCCTACCTGGTGACGTTCTACTACCTGGACCTCACCGTCGAGCGATCGAACGTGAGCGTCGCGGCCGGCACGTTGACGCCGCTGATGCAGAGGCTCCAGCAAGACACGCGGCGTCCGTTCGAGAACGTGATCGTCACGCTCGACGAAGCGGTCGACCTCGACGACCTCCCGACCTTCACCGGCATCGAGTCGATGCAGAACAGCTATGACGTCGACAGCGTCGACATCACCGGCCTGACCCTCGGAGACGACAAATGAAGACCACACCGCTCCTGGCACTCACCCTGTTCGCCGCCTGCAACCCGACGAGCTCGCTCGAAACGAGCTCGCCGAAGGCCACCGTCAGCGGTGCGAACCAGCAACTCGCGTACGTGATGCGCACCGAGTATCAGGCCCAGGCGATGCGGGTCGAGCCACCGCTCGGTCTCGAGCCCAGTGACGGGAGCGAGCTGGGCCTGCAGTCGCTCGTCGCGACCGTCACGATCGACGGGCCGATGGCGCACACCGAGCTCCACTTCACGTTCAAGAATACCGAGAACCGGCAGCGCGAGGGTCGCTTCAAGATCGAGCTTCCCGACGGTGCGGCGGTGTCGCGCTTCGCGATGCTGATCGGCAAGGAGTGGCGCGAGTCGCGAGTGGTCGCGCGCGACAAGGGTCGACAGGTCTACGAGACGTTCCTTCACCAGCGCGTGGATCCCGCGTTGCTCGAGCAGGACCTCGGTAACCAGTTCAGTGCGCGGGTGTTTCCGATCGCCGCGAGCTCCGATAAAGAGCTCGTGATCGCCTACGATCACGCGGTGTCGGCGGTGTCGCCGTACACGCTCGCGCTGCGCGGCTTGCCGGCGGTGCCGAAGCTGCAGATCGCGATCGAGCGCGATGGCGAGCGCACGGTGACCGATCGCGTCGATGCGATTCCCGAGGACGTCGTCGTCGCGATCGACGCCGGCGACGTCGCGGTGGCAGGTGGTGGTGCGTTCGTGGCGCGGATCGAAAGCATCGGCCCCGCCGACCCGCGCAGCGCGACGCAGTCGCGCGGAGAGTTGATCGATGCGCCGGCTGCGACGGGGACGGCGTCCCTCGACAAGACCGTGTTCCTCGTCGACACCAGCGCGTCGCGTCACACCGTGATGGGCAAGCAGGCCGACCTGGTGCAGAAGCTGGTCGCGTCGCTGGGGGACGCCGGGGTGGCCGTCGTCGCGTACGACCAGACGGTGACAGAACTGTATCGCGGGCCTGCAACGTCCGCGGATCTGGCGAACAAGCTGTACGACCATGGTGCCCTCGGTGCGTCGAACCTCGGCGCGGCACTCGCGTGGGCGAGCGCCTCGGGGATGAAGCGGATCGTGATCGTCGGCGATGGCGTGATCACGCAGGGCGAGACGGCCGCCGACAAGCTGGTCGCGGCGATCCGCGAGGCCGGCATCGAGCGCGTCGACGCGGTGCAGATCGGTGGCTCGCTCTCGCGCGAGACCCTCGCGCCGTTGACCGCCGCGGGGACGTCGCCGGGCGCGATCCTCGACGGTCGCGATGTCGCTGCGCTCGCGAGGGCACTCGGCAGCGCGCTTCCCGCCGAGCAGAAGATCCAGGTCGCCGGCGCGACGGAGGTGTGGCCGAAGTCGACGCGCGGCGCGATACCGGGCAGGCCGTTGTTCGTCACCGGGCGCGGCGAGCCGACCTCGATCCGGATCGGTGACCGCGTCGTGCGGGTGAAGCCTCGCAAGGCCGAGGCCAAGCAAGTCGCGCGCGCGGCAGGACGCGCCGAGGTCGGCGAGCTCGGTGAACGGCTGGCGCTCACCCGCGACGACAAGCAGCGGACGGCGATCGAACACCAGATCGAGCAGGTCGCGCTCGCACACAACCTGGTGTCATCGAGGACGTCGCTGCTGGTGCTCGAGTCCGCCGCGGACGAGCAGCGGATGCTCGGCGACGTCGACAAGGCGTCGCCGCGGAATCAGCGCAGCTCGCGACCCGAACAAAGCGGCGGCGAGGTGATCCGCATCCTGGATTCGGCACCCACGATCGATCCCACCTCGACCAAGCAGGGCATCACGATCGATCAGAACTACATCCGCAACATCCCGGTGCCGGGTCGCACGTTCGAGTCCGCGCTCGGTGCGGCGGCCGGCGCCCAGGCCGACGGGCGGGGCGTGGTGTTCTCGGGCTCGACGTCGCTCCAGAACCGATACGTCGTCGACGGCATCGCCACGAACGTCGGGGTCGACACGGTGTCGCCGCTCGGGCTCGATCACATCGCGTCGTACCTCAAGAACAACGCGTTCGTGTTCGGGCTGCCGCGCCAGCGCCCGGTCCAGGCGGCGCGTCGTGATCCGGCGATCGTGTTCGACAGTCCGTACACCGACAAGCTCGCGATCGTGATGACCGCGCTCGCACAGAACAAGCGGCAGGACGCGCTCGCGCAGGCCGCGCGGTGGCAGACCAAGCAACCCGGCGATCTCGCGGCGCTGATCGCCCTCGGCGAATCCCTGGAGGCGTCCGGTGCGACCACCGCGGCCGCGCGCGCCTACGGCTCGATCATCGACCTCTACCCGAATCGCTTCGAGTTGCTGCGCGCTGCGGGCGAGCGCTTCGATCGCCTCGGCCAGCGCGACCTCGCGATCGATGCGTATCGCCGCTCGCTGAAGGAACGCCCCGATCAGCTCTCGACCTACCGGCTCCTCGCGTTCGCACTCCTGCGCGCGGGGCGTGCCGAGGAGGCGTTCACGCGGTTGCAGGAGGCGCGTGCCAAGGCGAGTAACTCGGTGCGTGAAGTGCTGTGGATGGATTCGGCGGTGATCGCGGCGCACATCGCGAAGCGTGACCCGTCGCGCAAGGCCGCTCTCGAAACGCAGCTCGGCGACAAGCTCCCGTCCGCGCCGACGCTGCACCTCGTGCTCGCGTGGGAGACCGACGCGAACGACGTCGATCTCCACGTCGTCGACCGGACCGGTGAGCACGCGTTCTACTCGCACCCGACGCTCCGCAGCGGCGGCAAGCTGCTCGAGGATCTCACCGACGGGTACGGCCCCGAGATGTTCACGATCCAGAAGCCTAGCGCGTTCCCGTACCAGGTGGCGGTGCACTATTTCAATCGCGGGCCACAGGGGCTCGGGATCGGGACCGTGCAGGTGATCCGCCACGACGGTAACGGCAATATCACCGTCGACGATCGCCCGTTCGTGCTGCAGAAGGACGGGGTCACGATCCCGCTCGGGACGATCGAACGCTAGCGATCGTCGTAGGGGTTCCGCTTCACCGGCTTCGTCGGTGATGGCGGCGGTGGCGCGACGTCGAGGTTGCACGCGTCCGGGTAGCGCCGGTTGAAGTTGACGCCGCGCAGCTTGTCGGTGATCCGGAACGACCAGCTCCCCAGTCGCAGGTCGTGCTCGATCACGGCGAGTGCATCGGGTGGGGCTCCGTCGACGCCTGCCTTGCTCCAGATCGTCGCGAGGGTGCACGGGCGCGACGAGGCGATCGCGAGCTTGGTCTTGTGGCAGAACGTGTCGAACACCGACCACGTCCCCTTGGTGAGCGTGATCGTCGGACAGCGGTCGCGCAACCGCTCCGCCGGCTTGACCTCGGGGATCGGCGCGCCGGTGGGACGGCTCGGATCGTCGAGCACGCCGTCGGTGCCGTCGGGCAGGGTGAAGGTGATGTCGAGCTTGCCGTAGCTGGGATCGAGGGTGCCGTCACGGCGCACGTAGGACGCGGTGATCTTCCCGATCGTCAGCTCCGGCGCGGTCGAGTGCATCACCTCGCGGACGTTGCCAAGCACGTCCTCGACGGCCGTGGTCGCGCCGGGCACCGCGAGCTTGTCGACCGCGAACGCCTTCGGCGGCTCGGCGGGCCGTGGCGGTTCCACCGGCCTCGCCGGCTCGCTGGGTTTCGGCGGCTCCGGTGTCGGTGGTGCGGGAGCCACCGCGACGGGCTCCTCCGGGGGAGCCGTCTCCGTCTTCTTGTCGGAGCACGCGCAGAGCAGCGCCACGCTCGCGAGGAACCGCATTACGACGGCAGGCGGTCACCGACCGAGCCACGGCTCGGAGCGGTAGGCGGCGGGATCGCCGGCTCGGGATCGGGCGTCGCTGGCGCCTCGGTGAGCACCACGTTGAGCGCGTCATCCACTTTCTTCATGAAGCGGATGTCGAGCTCTTTCTTGATCTCGTCCGGGATGTCGATCGTGTCCTTCGCGTTGCGCTCCGGGAGGAACACGATCTTGATGCCGGCGCGATGCGCGGCGAGGACCTTCTCCTTGACGCCGCCGATCGGCAGCGCGTTGCCACGCAGATCGACCTCGCCGGTGATCGCGACATCGTTGCGCACCGGACGCTTGGTGAACGCCGACACCACCACGCAGGTCAGCGCGACGCCGGCCGACGGACCGTCTTTCTTGATCGCGCCCTGCGGCAAATGGATGTGGAGGTCGCTGTTGGCGATCTTGTCGTGATCGATCCCGAGACGTGCGGCGTTCGCGCGCATCCACGACACCGCGGTCTGCGCGCTCTCCTTCATCACGTCGCCCATCTGACCGGTCAGGCGCGTCTCGCCTTTGCCGGGAAAGATACGCGTCTCGATGAACATGATCTCGCCGCCGACGGGCGTCCAGGCGAGACCCGTGATCACGCCGACCTCGGGCTTGCGCTCCGCGAGGTCGGAGACGTGGCGCGGTGGGCCGAGGAGCACTTCGAGCTGCTTGCTGTCGATCTCGACCTTCTCGACCCCCTCGGCGATCTTGACCGCGGCGCCACGGCAGACGGCCGCGATCTCGCGCTCGAGGTTGCGGACGCCGGCTTCACGCGTGTAGCTGTTGATGATGTCCACCAGGGCTTCTTCCTGGATGTCCACGTTCTCGGCCGTGATGCCGTGCTCGCCGAGCTGCTTGGGCAGCAGGTGGTTCTTCGCGATCGCGAGCTTCTCGACGGCGGTGTAGCCCGAGAGCTCCACCATCTCCATGCGATCGAGCAGCGGCTGGCTGATCGTGTCGGTCTGGTTGGCGGTGCAGATGAACATCACCTTCGACAGATCGACCGGCACTTCGACGTAGTGATCGACGAAGTCCTTGTTCTGCTCGGGATCGAGGACCTCGAGCATGGCGGCTGCCGGGTCGCCCCGCATGTCGGCGGCGAGCTTGTCGATCTCGTCGAGCACGAACACCGGGTTCATCGAGCCGGCCTTCTTGAGACCCGAGACGATGCGGCCGGGGAGGGCGCCGATATAGGTGCGGCGGTGACCGCGGACCTCGGCTTCATCGCGCACGCCACCGAGCGAGATGCGGACGTACTTGCGACCGAGCGAGCTCGCGATCGAGCGACCCAGTGACGTCTTGCCGACGCCGGGCGGACCGACGAGGAGCAGGATCGGACCGTGCTTCTGCGGCGCGAGCTTGCGCACCGCGAGGAACTCGAGGATCCGCTTCTTCACCTTCTCGAGACCGGAGTGCTCGGCTTCGAGGATCGCGCGCGCGGCGGAGACATCGAGGCGGTCATCCGTGAACACGTTCCACGGGATCTCGAGCAGATTCTCGACGTACGTACGCGCGATGTTGTACTCGGGCGACGACGACGCCATCTGGCTCATCCGGGACAGCTGCTTCTTGGCAACCGCGCGGACCTCGTCGGACATCTTGCTGTCCTCGATCTTCTTGCGGAGCTCGTCGATCTCGGCGTTGTCATCCTGCTCGCCGAGCTCTTCCTGGATCTGGCGCATCCGATCGCGGAGCACGCGCTCGCGGTGGGTGCGGCTCGACTCGCCTTCGAGCTCGGCCCCGATGTCTGCCTTGAGGCGAAGCACGGTGGCCTGGCGCTCGAGTGACGGCACGATGCGCTCGAGGCGCTTCATCGTGTCTGTCTCGATCAGGAGGCTCGTCAGATCGTCGCGCTCGAGCTCGAGGTATGGCGCGGCGGCATCGACCAGCTTGTCGGGATCGACCAAGGCCTGGACCTGGGCGCGCGTCAGATCGCCCTTCGGCGAGGCACTGGAGCCCTCTTTCTCGCTCGACGATGACGAACGGCTCTGCGCATCGGTGACGACGGCGAGCAGGAAGTCGCGGACTTTTGTGGTGGTCGCGGTCAACGCATCGGCCGTCGCGGTCGCCGTGGAGGTGAGATTCGAGACGCTGGCAACCAGGAACGGATCGGTGGCCACCAACGCATCGATGTGAACGCGTTCGAGGAACCTCATCACACAGGTGAACCGACCCGGCGAGTGCTTCACGACCTGGACGATCTCCGCGCGCACGCCGACCTCGTGGAGGTCGCGCTGGCCGGGGTCGCGCACCGCAGGATTTTTCTGCGGGATGATGACGATCAGGTTGTCATCGCGCGTCGCGGCTTCGATCGCACGAACCGACGCTTCGCGACCGATCTCGAGCGGACCGACATGGCCGGGCAGCTGAACTTCGGTACGCAGGGGGATGACTGGATATTGACCCTCGGTGTGCTTTGACATCTTGGCCTTGGCTCTCGACGAGCCTACCTCGTTTCAGTCTTTCTGCCCGCGTTTGCGGATGTGAGTTACCAGCGCGATCAGCTGTTTCTTGGCCTCTTCATCGAGCTCCGCGGGCACGTCGATCTGCACGGTGATGTAGTGATCGCCAGCACCCGCTCGATCGGGGAGCCCCTTGCCGCGCAGTCGCAGTTTCTTTCCGCTCGACGTGCCGGGAGGAACTTTCACTTCCGCCTTTCCGTCGATCGTCGCAACTGTCGCGACGGTGCCGAGCATCGCGCGATCGAACGCGATGCGCACGTCGCTGAACACGTCGTTGCCTTCGGCTCGGAGCCACGTGCCGTCCGCCGCCTTCACCTTCTGTTCGAAGTCAGCGTCCTGTGCCTCGCGTCGACGGGGCTCGGGCTCCATGTGCTCCACGCGCACACGCCCGCCGCGATTGGGGCCACCCTGCGAGAAGAACTGCCCGAACAGATCGTTGAGATCGAACACTCCCGGGCTGGGGCCTTGTTGCGTGTACGACCCGCGTTGATACGGCCCGCGCGGCATGCCTCCACCCGCGCGGATCTGGTCGTAGAGCTCGCGCTTCTTCGCATCCCCGAGCACGTCGTACGCGTTCGAGATGTCCTTGAAGCGCGACTCCTTCGCCTTGTCACCGCCGGTGGAGTCCGGGTGGTTCGCCTTCGCGAGCTTGCGATACGCCTTCTTGATGTCGTCGGCGGTCGCCTTGTCGGTGAGACCGAGCGCCTTGTAGTAGTCGACGCTCGGATCGAAATCGATCTGTTGCGGCATCAGGCAGCTGCTCCTTTGGCGTGTTTGCGGAACTCGATGGCGCCACCGACGACATCTGCGACGATCTCGTCGTTCGGTTGGAAAGCGCCGGCGAGTAGTTGAACCGCGAGGGGATCGATCACGAGCTTCTGGAGCGCACGCTTCAGCGGCCGTGCGCCGTACACCGGATCGTACCCAACTTCGGCGACGCGAGCGACTGCCGCCTCGGTCAGGACGAGCGAGAGCTGGCGCTCCGCGAGCAGCTTCTGGAACCGCTCGACCTGGATATGGACGATGTACGCGAGCTGAGACTCGCCGAGCGGCTCGAAGAAGATGATCTCGTCGATCCGGTTCAAGAACTCGGGACGGAACACACCGCGCAGCTCGTTCAGCGTGCGCTGTTCGACCTGGGTACGATTGTCCGCGCGGAGCTCGAGCAGGTGCGCCGAGCCGACGTTGGTCGTCATGATCACGACGGTGTTCTTGAAGTCCACCGTCCGGCCCTGGCCGTCGGTGAGGCGTCCGTCGTCGAGCACCTGGAGCAACACGCTCCAGACATCGGCGTGGGCCTTCTCCATCTCGTCGAGGAGCACGACCGAGTACGGATGGCGGCGCACCGCCTCGGTGAGCTGCCCACCCTGGTCGTAACCGACGTAGCCCGGAGGCGCGCCGACGAGCCGGGACACGGAGTGCTTCTCCTGGTACTCGGACATGTCGATCCGCACCATCGCGTGGTCGTCGTCGAACAAGAACTCGGCGAGTGCGCGTGCGAGCTCGGTCTTGCCGACGCCGGTCGGGCCGAGGAACAGGAAGCTGCCGATCGGACGGTTCGGATCCTTGAGCCCGGCACGCGCGCGGCGAACCGCGGCGGAGACCGCCGCGACCGCGACGTCCTGGCCGACCACGCGCTCGCGCAGCCGGTCCTCCATCTTGGTGAGGCGTAAGGCCTCGGACTCGAGCATCTTCTCGACGGGGATGCCGGTCCACTTGGCCACCACCGAGGCGATGTCGTCCTCGATGACCTCCTCGCGAAGGAAGCCGCCGTGGGTGCGCAGCGAGTCGACCTTGGCACCCTGGTCGAGGATCTCCTTGTCGAGCTGCGGGATCGATCCGAAGCGCAGCTCCGACGCGCGGGCGAAGTCGCCCTGCTTCTGGAGCTTGTCGGCTTCGGTCTTGAGGAGCTCGAGCTGTTCCTTCTTGCTGCGCAGACCCTTGATCAGGTCGCGCTCGGCCTGCCAGGTCGCCTTCATCGACGAGGCCTGCTCCTTGAGGTTGCCGATCTCACCCGCGAGATCCTTGAGGCGCTGCTTCGCGCGCTTGTCACCTTCGCGCTCCATCGCGGCGCGCTCGACCTCGAGAGTCATCACGCGTCGTTCGATCGTATCGATCGGCGTCGGCACGCTCTCGATCTCCATCTTGAGCCGCGAGGCAGCCTCGTCGACCAGATCGATCGCCTTGTCGGGCAACTGCCGCGACGGGATGTAGCGATGCGACAGCTTCGCGGCGGCGACCAGCGCGGCATCGCGGATGCGGATGCCGTGGTGGACCTCGTACTTGTCCTTGAGGCCGCGGAGGATCGCGATCGTGTCGTCGACCGATGGCTCCTCGATGACGACCGGCTGGAACCGGCGCTCGAGGGCTTTGTCCTTCTCGATGTGCTTGCGGTACTCGTCGAGCGTGGTCGCGCCGATGCAGCGCAGATCGCCGCGCGCGAGGGCGGGCTTGAGCAGATTTGCAGCGTCGTTGCCACCCTCGGCCGCGCCTGCACCGACGAGCGTGTGGAGCTCGTCGATGAACAGGATCACGCCGCCGGCCGCCGCCGAGATCTCCTTGAGCACGGCCTTGAGGCGCTCCTCGAACTCCCCGCGATACTTCGCACCCGCGATCAGCGCGCCGAGATCGAGTTAGCGGATCGCCTTGTCGCGCAGCGACTCGGGAACGTCGCCCGCCGCGATCCGGAGGGCGATGCCCTCGACCACGGCGGTCTTACCGACGCCCGCCTCACCGACCAGCACGGGATTGTTCTTGGTGCGGCGGCTGAGGATCTGGATCGTCCGCCGGATCTCTTCGTCCCGTCCGATCACGGGGTCCAGCTTGCCCTCCGAGGCGAGCCGCGTGAGATCGCGGGTGTAGCGCTCGAGCGCTTCGTACTTTGCCTCGGGATCCTGCGAGTCCACGCGCTGATTGCCGCGGACGCTGACCAGCGCCTCGAGGATCGCCTCCTTGGTCGCGCCGGCGTTGCGGAGCGCGTCGCCCGCGGGGGTCTTGCTCTCCGCGAGCACGATCAAGAAGTGCTCGGTCGACGTGTAGTCGTCCTTCATGTTGTGGGCTTCACGCACGGCCTGCGCCCACAGGTCCTTGAACGCACGACTTGCATCGACGTCGAGCGCCGCACCGTGCGCGCGCGGCACCTTGGCCAGCGCGAGCTCGAGATCGGCGCGCACGACGCGCGGATCCGAACCCAGCTTGGAGAGAATCCGGGGAACCACCCCGGCTTCTTGCTCGAGCAACGCGACGAGCAAGTGCTCGGTCGAGACCTCGGCGTGATTCTTAGCTACCGCCACGTCGCGCGCGGCGGCGATCGCTTCTTGTGCTTTGACGGTGAGCTTGTCGAGCTTCATAAAAAATACTCCTGCGATTCACAGGCCGTAGCCCGTGAAGCGAGGAGTACCGTAACAACGCTTACAAATCCGTCAACAGGTCCCCCAAGACTTTGGGGCCTATCGGATCGGCGAGCGTCGCGACCGTCGAGACGCCGTTACTTCTTGCAGGCCATCTCGAAACCCTTGAACCACTTCTTGCCGTCCATCGACATCTCGCTGGCGACCTTGAACTCCTTTGCGCTCGTCTCGAGGTTGGTCTTGACCTTCATGGTCATCCCCATCATCGACATCTCGCCTTCCCACTTCTTGCCGTCCATCGAGGTGCCGATCTCGTGACCACCCATCGAGTCGACCGCGAAGCGCGTCCACTTCTTCTGGCCGGCGTCGAACGTGACGTACTCGACGCCCTTCATCTTCATCGGGCCGGCGGTCATCGACATGTCGCCCTTGATCCAGAACTTGTCGAGGTCGACCGACATCTTGGTCGAGCCCTTGAAGTCGGTCCAGGCGGTCCCGTCCATCGACCACTTGCCGGAGCAGCTCCACGAGCCGGTCATCCCCTTCGCCATCTCGGTCAGCTCCGGCGCCGGCTTCGGCATCTCCATCTTCTTGGCGTCTTTCGGGGCGTCCTTCGGAGCGTCCTTCTTGGCCGCATCCTTCGGCGCTTCCTTCTTCGGCTCGGGCGCCTTCTTCGCCATGTCGTCGGCGAGCGCGGTGCCAGTGAACGCCAGAACAGCGGTGATCGTGATCAGGTTCTTCATCAGTATCTCCTTGTGCGGACTCTCCCCGCAGGTCGCAGAGACGTCAAGATCCGTATTGAATTCGGGCGCTTCGATGCGATTTGCTGGGGCAATGTGCCCCGCGATCTTCGCCGAGCTGAGCTACCCGAGCACGTTCGCGACAGGGGTTCCCTGTGCCGCAGCACGCACCTTCGAGAGATCGAGGAGCCCGCGGCGACCGAGCTCGGCGATCGCGGTCGACGCGGACTGCAGTTGCAACCGGCCTTCGCGACCTGCGAGCTCTGCGAGGGCTTCTGCGATCCGGCGCGGGCCATCCTCGCCGAGCGCGGTGCCGATCTGCTGGACGAGCGTGGTCTCGCCGACCAGCGCGGCCGCGATCATCGCGTGGGCGAGCGAGCTGCTGTTGTGTTGCGTGCTGGGACCACGCGGTGACAGCGCGTCCTTCTCCGCGAGCTCGCTGGCGACCTCGACCAGGGCCGCCGGATCATCGGCGCGCCAGTAGACGTCGAGCAGGCGGCGCAGCGTGGGCAGGTGCGCGGGATCGAGATCCGAGGCACGGAGGAATGCATCGTCGGCACGCTCGACATCGCCGAGGTGGAGCAGGATGGTCTCGCCGAGCCGGAACAACTGCTCGGCGCGTGCCGTGGGTGACGGTGCGAGTGGAACGAGCTGATAAAGGTACCGCGCGGCGGCCGACCAGTCGGAGCGCGCGAGGTGGAGCTCGACGAGCGCTTCGAGCGCGGGTGCATGGTGCGGATGATTGCGGAGCACGCGGTCGAGTTGCCCGATTGCTGCATCGAGGTTGCCGGCCTGGCGCTGCAGATCGACGAGGGCGAAGTGGGTGGCGAGCTGCGCGTCGTCATCCTCGAGCGGGATCAGATCGAGCACGCTGCGCGCGGCGACGAGCGCGGTGTCGAGATCGTGCGTGCGGGTCGCGAGATCCTGGACGCGCATCACGAGGTCGCGGCGCGCGGGTGCGGCGGTCGCGGCGGCCTTGGCGTGGGCGAGCGCCTCGGTGTCGCGCCCGAGCTTCTCGGAGATGATCGAGCGGCGGAGGGCGAGCTCGTCGTCGCCGAGCATCGACTCACCCGCGCCGAGATCGCGATAGATCAGATCGGCGGTCGCCCAGTCGCCGAGGCGGAACGACAGCGCGCCGCGTGCGTCGAGCGCGGTCACGTTGCCCGGATCGTCGATCAGCGTCAGATCGTACGCGCGCGCGGCCTGATCGAGCGAACCGAGTTGCTCCGCGAGGCGCGCGACCTCGAGCCACGCCGCGGCCCGCTCCTCGCCGGAATCGGTCTGGCTCGCGCGCACGCTGGTCAGCTCGACGAGGGCGTCGAGCTCGCCGGAGATCCGATGCGCGTCGGCGATCACGCGAAACGCGGTGGCGTTGCCGGGCTCGACGCGCCACAGCTGATGCGCGAGCTCGAGCGCGGCCTCGGCATCGTTCGCGCCGATCGCTCCCTCGAGCTGCGACGCGAGCGTGGTGGTGGGGAGCTCGAGCGACGGCGACGACGCGGAGCGTGCGCGCTCGGCGGCTTCGAGCAGGTTGCTGCGATCCGCGGCGCGCGCACCCGCTGCGGCCTCCGCGTAGAGCTTCGCGGCCTCGGCGTGGCGGCCCATCGTCTCGTAGCGGCGCGCGAGCGGCAGCTTCGCCGCGGGGATCGTGGGATCGAACGCGAGCGCTTGCTCGTAGTTGACCTGCGCCTGCGCTTCGTCGTCGAGCCGCTCCTCGTAGATCAGCGCGAGCTCGAGGTGCAGCGCACCGCGATCGCGGGGGTTCGCGGCGGCGGCGATCTCGCGATACAGCAGCGACGCGGCGAGCGCCCACTCGCCACGCACCATCGCGGCAGTGCGGAGCTGGTAGGCGATCTCCGGATCGGCGGGTGCACACGCGTGCGCCTCCTTGAGACAGCGATAGACCTCGGCGTCGCGGCCGAGCGTGTCGCGGTAGAGCCGCGCGCGACGCCGCCACAGGATCGCTCGTTTCGCCGGATCCTCGACCGTCAGGAGCTGGCGACCGATCGCCTCCGACGCGGCCGTGATGTCGCCGACCTCGAGGTAGAGGCGCTCGAGGAGCAGCAGCGCCGCACTGCCGGCGGGGTCGAGCTCGGCAGCGTTCTCGGCCTCGGCGATCGCACCCTTCCAATCCTCGGAATCGGCGAACCGGATCGCGCGCGCGAGGGAGTACTGCGCCGGCGGCGTGATCTCACCCGATACGCGCGAGGGATCGCGGGTCAGCGCCTCGATGCGTTCGGCGGCGAAGGCACGCCGCGCGGGATCGTACTCGTCCGAGGTCGACACCAGCTCGTAGAGCTCGCGCGCGTGCTCGATCTCGCCTTCGGTGACCTCGATCTCGGCGAGGTAGATCCACACCGGCGCGTACGTCGGGTCGGCCTCGTACGCCTTGAGCCAGAGCGCGGCCGCACGCGTCGTCGCCTTGGCCTCGCGGGCGAGCAGGGCGAGCTCGTGGCGCGCGATCGCGAGCGAACGACCCTTCGCGTCGTGCGCTGCTTGATCGAGGAGGTCGTGGCGCAGCTGCGGCTCGCGATCGCCGAAGTGAGCGAGCAGGGCGAGGAGCATCGACGGATCGTCGGGGTCTTCCTTGCGCGCGGCGAGCAGGCGATCGCGATCGGCGAACTGGGCGGCGAGCGCGAACGCCGTGGCCTGCTCGGCGGCCGTCCCGGTGATGATCACCGACGGCTTGTCGAGCGCAGCGAGCGGGATCTCGGCGATGTGGGTGTCGATCGGATCGCGCACCAGTGGTGGTGGGGACGTCGGTGCGCGCTTCATGGCAGGCGGGATCGACGAGGGGCGCTTGATCCGTGCGAACGCCAGCGTGCTCGCGGGTCGCGGCGGCTCGTCGTGCGCCGGCGGCTCCGCTGGTCGACCGAGGCCGGTCAGCGTGATCGTGCGGGGATCGGAGCTGATCCCGACGGTGGCGGGCTCGATCGGGATGGCGAGGTCGGGCTGCGTGACGGCGGGAGGTGGCGGGACGATGCCGGGGCGCGTGGTGCGGAGATCGAAAACACGCAGCTCCTTCGGATCGATCTCGCGATCGAGCTCGGCCTTGCGCGCGACCTCGGTGCGCAGGTGTTCGAGGAGCTCGCCGCCATCGTCGAACTTCGCCGCCATCACGGGATTCTCGAGGACGGCGATCGCGTCGGCATCGCGACCCGAGCGAGCGAGCGCGAGGGCGAGACCTCGGATGTCCGCGGCGGTGCGCTTTCCGACCTGCAGCGACTCGAGCGCCTCCACGGCGACCCCCCACGCGAGGTTGGTGGCGGCCTCGCTGGCGAGCATGCGCAGCGTCGTGTCGTGGCGCTTGCCCGCGTCGAACGCGGTGGCGGCCTCGCGCATCGCGATACGCCCGCGCTGTGGATCGTCGAGCTGGTCGTAGAACAGGTCGGCGAGCTCGAGCAGCGCATCGCTTCGCTTCGCTCCGGTGACCAACCCCGAGAACGCTTCGAGGTGGCGGGCCGCGGCTTCGTGATCGTCGACCGCCTGGGCGAGCTCGACGAGCTCGCGCACCAGGTTCGCATCGCCGGGGCTGACGTGGTTCGCGGTCTCGAGGGTCGCGAGCACCTCGTCGAGCTTGCCGGCGGCACGGGCACGCGCCGCGGCATCGCGCAGCGACAGCGCCGAGCCCGTCATCGGCGGCTTGCGTCCGCTCGCGGTGTTCTCCTCGGCGCCGTGGGCCTCACTTCCAGCGGGCTCGTCGATCACCTCGCCGCGCAAGCGTGCGAGGGCGCGAGCCAGGGATTCGATCGCCGTCGCGGTCATCGTCAGCGAGCTCTGATCCGGATCGCGGTTGCGTGGCGTGTCCAGGCTGAGCCGCTCGAGCGAGGGCTTCGCGACCTCGCGCACCGCCTCGAGCTGCGAGTTGTCGACCAGGATCACCAGCTCGGCGAGCGCGATCGCGGCGATCTGGCGCTCGCGCGCGACGATCGCGAGATCGACGCCGGAATCGTTCGGCAGCTCGCCTGCGAGCTGAGCGAGGCCACCCGCTGCCGCGACGACCTGGCCGGCATCGCGCAGCCGCACGGTGACGTAGCGCAGCGAGGGCCGCCACGCGGGATCGATCTCGAGCGCGCGTTGATGGGTGGCGAGCGCGACATCGGGGCGGCCGAGCGAGTCCTGCAGATCACCGAGCCGCGACAGCAACGGCTTCTGGCGCGCCGGATGGCGCGCGGTGGCCGCGACCTTGCGGCCCAGGATCACCGAGACGCGCTCGAGATCGCCGCGCTCGCGCCACGCGGCCTCGAGCGCATCGAGCGCGGGCAGGTGGGTATCGGAGATCCGCAGCGCGGCCTCGAGGCAACGGATCGCATCGTCCTCGCGGCCGGCGCGACGGAACAGATCGCCGGCGCGGTACACCGCATCGGCGCGCGACGTGGGAGAACTGTCGATGCTGAGCGCCGCGAAGCCTTCGAGCGCGCTCGCGGCACCGCCGAGATCGCCGGAGCGCTCCGCCAGATCGGCGAACAGACGCAGCGCCTGGCCTCGCAGCTCGGGCGTGGTCGCGCGAATCATCTCCGCGGTTCGGTCGTCGATCGCGAGCTCGAGCAGGCTCGTCCGTTCGATCACCAGGGGCGTCAGCGTCTCGATCGCGAGCCGCGCGTTGCCGGTGCGATCGGCCGCGACCGCGAGGCGATAGCGAAACACGCCGAGCCGCTCGACCCCCGGTTCGTACAATGAACCGAGCGCGCGGTTGGCGGTCGAGCCAACCGCGGGCGAGTCACCTAAATCGTCGACCAGATTCTTGTAGGCGCGGATCACGTCGGGCCACGCGCGTTGCCGCCAGGCCGCTTCACCGAGCGTGAACAGCACCTCGCGTCGCATCGCCGCCGGCACCTCGGGCGCGTCGCCGTCGTCGGGCGTCATCGACGCCAGGGCGCGCGCGCCGTGCGGGAGCGCAGCAGCGGGCTCGTCGGCAGCGAGCCACGCCGCGGCGGCGGCCATCTCCTTCCCCACTCGATCGCTTCCGCCCGTCGCGAGCTTCGCGAGCGCGGTCAACGCTTGCGCGCGCGCGCGCGCATCACCGCTCTGCGCGAGTAGCTCGGCCTCCAGCTGATAGGCGAGCTTGCGGATCTCCGTCGCGTCGGGGGCCTGCGAATCCTCGAGCTGCTGCAACGCCTCGTGCAGATCGGCGATCGCGGCCGCGAGATCCGGTGACCTCTCTCGTCTCCTGACATCTGCGCGCCGGACGAGCAGGGCTGCGCGCTCCTCGGCGGGGGGGCGCGTGGCGAGCACGGCATCGATCCAGCGGCGCTCGGTGCCGGCGTCTCCATCCTTCGGTGCGCGCGATAGCAACATCTTCGCGGCGGTACGCGCGAGCTCGGGTGCGTGGACCTGCGCGAGGGTGTGGGCGCGCTCGTAGTCCTCTGACGCGAGGGCGTACTGGCCGCCGCGATCGAACAGCCCGGCGCGCTGCACCGCGAGCTGCGCGGCCCGCTTGTACAGCCGATCTCGCTCGCCGACGCGATCGTCCTCGGCGAGGTCGATCAACGCCGAGATCGCGGTGTCGAGCTCGGCGGCGGCGTGCTCGCGATCGAACGTCGCCTCGGCGATGTCTGCGAGCACCGCGTGCGCCTCGGCCGCGGTCTCGCCGCCCGCGATCGTGGCGCGTCGCAACGAGCCACGCGCGTCGTCGATCCGGTCGAGCGAGAGATACGCACGCGCGAGCATCAGCTCGCACCGCGCCGCGAGCTGCTGCGGCAACCCGATCCCGCGCATCCGCTCGAGGAGATCGGCGGCGACGACGTGATCGTGTCGCGCGGCCGCGGCACGTGCGAGCCCGCCGAGGGCGTCGGCCTGCAGAGGATCGAGCTCGAGCGCGCGGCGCCACGCCGTCTCCGCCTCGTCGCCACCTTGGAGATCCCCGAGGATCGCCCACGCGCGCGCGGCGGTTCGATGATCGTCGCGGGCCTCGGCGAGCCGCACGACCTCGCGCCACGCATCGATCGCCCGGGGCGGATCGATCGACGCGAGGATCGTGGCCGTCATCTCGTGGACGGCGGGATCCTCGGGCGCGAGCAACCGCGCCGCGGCGAGCTCTTGTTGCGCGCTGCTCGGATCGCCGAGCTGGTGCACGAAGACGTCTGCGAGCCGCAGCCTCAGCGCGACCGCACGCACCGGATCGGCCGTCGACACGGCGCGTGCCCGCACCAGCCGCACGAGCTCCGGCCAGCGCTGCTCGTCGGCGAGCCGATCGGCGAGCGAATCGGCGGCCTCGGCGCTCCCCGGATCGTGCTCGAGTGCGAGCTGGTAGAGCTGCGTCGCGGATTTCGGTTCGAGCACGCGCAGCAGGCGTGCACCGGCGAGCGCAGCGAGGGCCGCCTGATCGTCGTCGCCGTCGGCGCTCGCGAGCTGCGCGAGCTGCGTCAGGTGACCGGCGGCTTCGCGCGCGTCGCCTTGTGCGAGCGTGATCGAGGCGAGCCCGGCGAGCGCGGGCGTGAACGTGGGCCAGCGCCCGAGTGCCTGGCGCGCGAGCTCGAGCCCGTCGAAGAACCACGCCGGTCGCGCCGCGGCGAGCGCGAGGATGCGCTCGAGCAACAACGGCTGATCGGGACCACCGGCGGCGAGCAGCGCGCGATAGCCACGCATCGCGTCCTCGAGGTGACCATCGCGCAGCTGCGAATCGACCGAGTGCATCAGGTCGTGCGCCGCTGCGAGCTGATGCGCCTGCGGGCGGACACCGAGGTCGCCGCCGCGCGTGCCCGGAGGTCCATACGCGATCTCGATCGAGGCGCGACCGATCTTGATCGAGACGAGCTCGATGTTCGACACCGACGGCAACCGCCAGCCGGCCGGCGGCATCAGGTGCCACAACAGGCCGCTGATCAGATCGATCTCGGCATCGCACAGCCCGCGCACGCGTGGCCGCTCGACGACGCCCGGCGTGTCGGTGGCTCCGAGCAGCGCGGCGAGGATACGATCCGCGATCACCGGACCGGGCGAGGGCAGGTGGCCGTGGACGCGGATCACGCTCGCGAGCGCCCGCAGCGACGTCCCCGCGTGGACGAGCTGGATCCGGAAGCTGAGGTCGGCAGCGGCGAGCCCGTCGGCGGCGCGGGCGCGCACCGAGACAAAGCCATCGTTGAGCCGCGCCGAGAGCTGCGAGACGCCGAGCGCGGCGAGCTGCCGGCGGACCGTCGCGACGCGCTCCTCGATCGCGCTCGCCGGAATCTTGACGGTGAGCGAGCGCAGCCGCGTGCGCCGGCGCTGGAACCGCTCGGGTGGCGTGGTGCCGCCCGGATCAGTGCCGAGCTCCGCGACCTCGAGCTCGAGGCGATCGATCAGGAGCGGTGCGACCGTCAGGTCTTCGAGCACGAGGCGGCCCACGCCACCGCTCGTCTCGAAGACGAACGGAAGCCGGCGCTGAGAAGGGCCCTCTGCCACGGAGCCTGAAATTACCGCGAATAGGCGGGAGCTTGCAGGGCCTGGCGGTCACCTTTGAGTTGCGTGGGAGGCGTTGCGGTTCGCCTCGTTCTACGCGCTTTCGCTGCGTTCCTCGATACGTCCTCGGATCGGCCGCACGGGATCACTGGGTCAGAGGGTCGCCAAGGCGCCAAAGGGACGCCAAGTTTCGCCAAGGATCGATCTACCGGAGGTCCGACGTGGAACAACCGCCGTGCTGGACGCCCGAGTTCGGCCGACGCTGAGGCGTCGACCGAAGGCGCCCCTCCAGCGTCTCCGGCTTCACGCGATGAAGAGCGCGAGCTTCAGCGGAACGTCATGCACGGCTTGTAGAGCGCAACCGGCTTCTTCGTGTCCTCGTCCGTGGCCGGCTGCTTGAGATCGGGCGGGACGATGATCTTGCCGTCCTTGTCGAGCTGCTGACAACGCGACTTGAGGAAGTCCTCGACGAGATACCCGGCACGCATCATCCGCATCCGACCGATCAGCGCGGGCGCGTCCTTCTCGAACTCGTCCATCGAGGCCTCGCCCTTGGTGGTGACCTGGACGAGGACGAACGACCCATCGACTTCATAGATGCGCTTCGCGAGCGCCCCTGCGGTGAGCTCGTCGAACACCACGCCGACCAGCTCCTTGCCGATGCCGGGAAGCTGCGGGACGCGCGGGAACGGGCCGAACTTCTTGAGCGCGGGTTTCGGCAGGTCGGCGAACGCCGGCAACTGGTCCTTGGTCGGCTCGAGGGCCTTCGGCTGCGGTGCACCGGTCGGTGGAACCGTGGGCGTGGTCGTCGGAGCGCCCGAGCCGCTTCCGGTACCCGCGGCGCTACCGCTACCCGCGGCGCTGCCGCTACCCGCGGCGCTGCCGGTATTCGCGGCGCTGCCGTTGCTGCCAGCCGCGCTGCCCGCGGAACCCGCGGTGCCCGAGCTGCCGGCGTCGTCGCCCGGCTTCCACGCCATCGGCTGGTCGCTGCCCGGGAGCTCCATCTCGGGCGGCATCCCACCGCCGCCACCCATCTGGCGCTGCTGCTCGATCGCGCGACGGATCTTCTCGTCCATCGACTCCTGGTAGAGGTCGCCGAGGTTCTTGCCGGTGCCTTCGCGGGCCGACGTGAGTGCGGCGATCGCTCCACGCTTCGCTGCTTCCTTGCTCCACTCGACGCGCGCGAGCTCCGCCGCGATCTCGGTCTTCACCTGATCGTAGGTCAGATCCTTCGCGTTGTTGAGCGGGCGGAGCTCCTCGAGCTTGACGAGGTAGACGCCCTTGTCGGTCACGGTCACGACCGCGGTCATCTCGCCCGGCTTGAGTGCCTTGACCTGATCGTTGAGCGCCTTGTCTCCGAGGTTCGGGCTGTCCTGCGTGCGCCAACCGAGGTCGCCGCCGTTGGCCTTCTGCGCTTCGTCGGTCGCGAGCTGCGCGACGGCTTCCGAGAACTTCTTCTTGTTCGCCGCGATGTCCGCACGCGCCGCGTCGAGCTTGGCCTTCGCCTCCTCGAGCGGCATGCCGGGCTTCTTCTTGTCGGCGACCTTGTCGGCTTTCTTGTCATCCTTCGCCGCCGATCCGCTGCCTGCACCGGCGGATCCACTGCCTGCTGCCGAGCCACTACCTGCGCCCGGATCGGGCTTGGGCTCCGGCTTCACGTCGTCGGACTTCGCGATGAAGATCTGGCGCAGCTTGACCTGCGGCTTGACGTCCTTGTACGTGCGCTCGTCGGACTTGAAGCGCGCCTTGACATCCTGCTCGTGCGCCGCGAGGTACCGCGCGATGTCCGCGTCGGTCAGCTTCATCGCCGTGCGATACGCCGAAGGCTCGAACGCGACGAGGTCGTAGGACACCGTCGACTTCTGATAGATGTACGCGTCGCGCGCTTCTTCCTTGGAGACCCGCACCGAGGCGAGCAGCAACTCCTGCATCAACGCCGCCTGCATGCCGCGCGCTTGCTCGTCGACGTACGAGTTCTTCGAGACGTTGAGCCCGCCGTACCATTGCTTGAACTTGTTGATGTTCCAGGTCCGGGTGCCGTCGTCGTGGTTGTCGAAGATGTTCTCGCCCATCGGGATCCGCTGACCGCCGACGAAGAAGAAGCCCTTCTTGATCTCCTCCATCACCATGTCGTCGGTGACGCGCAGCCCGCGTTCGGCGGCCGCCTGCGCGAGGATCTCGCGACGGATCAGCATCTCGACGGCCGCGAACTCGCGCTCCTTCGAGGTGCGGAAGTTCCACATCCGCATGAACTCGGGGATGTAGCGATTGCTGTACGCGACGAGGTACGCGTTCTTTCCAACGCGCGATCCATCGACGGTGACGATCGCTCCAGCGCCGGTGTTGCAGCCGCCTTCGCCAGACTTGGAGCCCGGGTTGATGTTGATGACGAAGATCGCGATCAACAGACCGAAGACGAGGTAGAGAAATACGGATGCGCCTTGTTTGCGCATTGAGTCGAGCATGTGAATCCGTCCCGGTTACGAAGGTGCGGGGGCGGGGCATCCTAGACACTTGAGGATCGACCCACAAGCGCCGCCCGCCACTCGTCTCGACCCCTGTGAGCCCTCCTCAGCCCAGAGGTAAGATTGTGTTGCGTGTGCGAAGAGGCGCGTGATAACCCCGCTCGGCTCAAGACGTCCCATCCAGTTGGGCAGCCACTTTTGTTCGGTCATCACGCTGCGACGCAGCGCTTCATCTGGGATCAACCACCATGCTCTTCGATTGGGTCTACGGAATGTTTTCCAATGACCTGGCCATCGATCTCGGCACCGCGACGACGCTCACCTTCGTGAAGGGGCGAGGCATCGTCGCGAACGAGCCGTCGGTGGTCGCCGTCCAGGCTTCGTCCCAGGGCCCCAAGAAGGTGCTCGCGGTCGGCAAGGAAGCGAAGGAGATGCTCGGCCGGACTCCCGGCAACATCGTCGCCATCCGCCCCATGAAGGACGGCGTGATCGCCGACTTCGAGGTCACCGAGGCGATGCTCCGGTACTTCATCCAGAAGGCGCACTCGCGGCGAACCCTGGTGCGTCCGCGCGTGATCGTCAGCGTCCCCTCCGGGATCACCGAAGTCGAGAAGCGAGCGGTCCGCGACTCCGCGCTCGCTGCGGCGGCGCGCGAGGTCTATCTGATCGAGGAGCCGATGGCCGCCGCGATCGGTGGCGGGCTGCCGATCACCGAGCCGACGGGCAACATGATCGTCGACATCGGCGGCGGCACGACCGAGGTGGCGGTGATCTCCCTCGGCGGGATCGTCGTCTCGCAGTCGCTGCGAGTCGGTGGGGACGAGATGGACGACGCGATCGTCACCCACATCAAGAAGGAGTACAAGCTCCTCGTCGGCCAGCAGACGGCCGAGGAGA
>JANNBP010000082.1:0-3005 GCA_031385555.1 Deltaproteobacteria bacterium
TCGATGGGCAACTACATCTTCAAGCGCGAGGTGCTCGAGCGCGTGCTCGTCGACGACGGCGGCGCCCCGACCTCTCGTCACGACTTCGGTCGCGACATCATCCCGAAGCTCGTCGCCGAGGGTGCGCGGGTGTTCGTCTACGACTTCGCGCAGAACAAGATCCCGGGTGAGCCCGAGGGTGTGGCGCCGTACTGGCGCGACGTCGGCACGATCGACTCTTATTTCCAAGCCAACCAGGAGATCCGCGCGCGCGTGCCGTCGCTCGATCTCTACAACCGGCAGTGGCGGATTCGGTCCGCGCAACGCGATTACCCGCCGGCGCGCTGCGTCCGCGCCGGGGAGGGGTTCGGGCCCGCGGAGGTCGATGACTCGCTGATCTGCGAGGGTTCGATCATCGCGTCCGCGAAGGTCTCCGAGGTGATGCTCTCGTACGACTGCTTCATCCACGCCGGCGCCGAGGTCAGCGACTCGGTGATCCTGTCGGGCTGTGATATCGGTCGCGGTGCGAAGCTGCGGCGCGTGTTGCTCGACAAGAATGTCCACATCGAGCCCGGCGCCGTGATCGGCTACGACGCCGCGCACGATCGCGAGCGGTTCCCGTTCGTCACCGAGAGCGGCATCATCTGCATCCCCAAGGGCACCGTCGTCCCCGCCCACGGGCCGTGCATCCTGGCCAACGACCTCGCCGAGCTGATCAACAACGAGCCCGAGCTGCTCTCGCAGCTGCGTCCCGGCACGTTCGTGGTGTCGATGCAGAGCCGCCATAGCTACGAATCTGCGACCGGACCGCGTTTCAAGAAGTTCGCCGGCGGCTCCGGGACCGATTGACGTTGCGGGTCCTCCACGTCTCCAGTGAGGTGGCCCCGTTCGCGCAGTCGGGCGGGCTCGCCGATGTCGTCGCCGGACTATCGGCCGCGCAGGCCTCGCTCGGGGTCGAAGCGAGTGTCTGCGTGCCACTCTATCGCGGCGTCGCCGAACGGCTCGAGCAAGCGGGGATTCCCCTCGACGAGGGTTTCCCGGTCCCGATGACCCTGGGTGGATGGTCGTTCGTCGCGAACCTCCGGCTCGCGCAGGTCGGGCGCGTGCGGTACGCGTTCGTCGACATCCCCGCGTTGTTCGATCGCGACGGCGGGCTCTACGGTCCCGGTGGCTCGTCGGAGTTCGGCGACAACCACATTCGGTTTGGCGCGCTCGGCAAGGCCGCGGTGGCCGCGGGTCCGAAGCTGTTCGGCGGCACCGCACCCGACGTGCTGCACGTCCACGACTGGCAGGGAGGCCCGGCCGCGATCTTCGCGCGCGCCGCGCAAGACGAGCGGGCAAACCATGCCCCGTCGACGATCGTCGCGACCATCCACAACCTCGCCTACCGCGGCATCTTCCCGAAGTCCGCGATCGACGAGCTCGGCATCCCGTGGTCGATGTTCTCGGTCAAGGTGCTCGAGTTCTACGATCAGGTCTGCTTCCTCAAGGGTGCGCTGGGCGTCGCCGATGCCGTCACCACCGTCAGCCCGACGTACGCGAAGGAGATCCTGACGCCCGCGCGCGGCGAGGTCCTTGACGGGTTCCTGCGCTGGGACGTGCGCCGGCTGGTCGGTATCGTCAACGGCATCGACACGCTGTTCTGGGATCCGGCCAACGACAAGGCGATCGCCGCCGGGTTCTCGCGTGCTGCGCCGAAATCCAAGGCGCTGTGCCGCGAGGCGCTCGCGAAGGAGGTCGGGCTGCCGCTCGTCGATCGCGAACCGCTGATCGGAGTCGTCGCGCGGATGACCAACCAGAAGGGGCTGGATCTGATCGCTGACGTCGTTCCCTGGCTCGCTTCGATCAACGGCGAGATCGGCGCCCGGCTCGTCGTGCTCGGTGCCGGTGAGCGCGAGTACGAGGATCGGTTCCGCTGGCTCGCCCACACGTTCGACAAGCACGTGGCGACGACGATCGGCTTCGACATCGGGCTCGCGCGCCGGATCTACGCGGGCTGTGATTTCTTCTTGATGCCGTCGCGGTTCGAGCCGTGTGGCCTCGGCCAGCTGTACGCGATGCGCTACGGCACGATCCCGATCGTTCACGCGGTCGGCGGGCTGCGCGACACGGTCGATGATCCGGGCGACGCCGAGCTGCGCGCGGGCAAGGGAACCGGCCTTCGCTTCGACCAGGCGACACCGGAAGCGCTCGCCCATGCGATCTGGCGAGGCGTGCAACTTTTTGGCGATCGTGGCGCGTTCGCTTCGCTACGTGACAGAGCGATGGCGAGAGACTCGTCATGGATGGCGTCCGCGCACGAGTACGTCCAGCTCTACCGTTCGCTCCAAGCCTGACAAAACAGGCAGGAATCAGCCTTCTCTCCCGCCTGCTCTCCCAGATGCGTCCGACTGCCGGACACTGGGAGCACGTAGAGTCCGCGTGACGGACGTCGCTGTCCGGCGCGCGGACGCGCTCGTCCGAGGTACGGACCCTCACAGTTCCATTGGGCGTGAGCGCTCGTCCGGATTGCCGGACGTGTGACCGCGAAGCTGTGGGAAGGGTTGTTGGTAACTACCCCCGAGAGGCCGGGTTGTTCACAACGTTTTCCTGGCTAACTCAGCGAATCGCAAGGCACATGGCTGCTCGCATAGCCAGCTGTGGACAACCTGTGATCCCGGTGTGTCCATGGGGTTCGGGAGCGGCCCCGGTTCAATCACTTACGCAGCACGTCACGACCTCGACGAGTTGTCCTACATGTGGACACTCCCGCAACACTCCCGGTTTACGGAGTGGGCTTCAGCGCGCCGCGAGCGCCGTTGGCACTGCCGCTGCCACTGCCCGCTCCGGTCACCAACGCGAGCGCTTTGCACGCTTCGGTGTCCTTGTTGTCACACGCATGCTTCAGCAGTCGGGCGCCGCCCTCGCGATCGCGAGCCACGCCGACGCCGTCGACCTGCATCATGCCGAGCAGCCGACAGCCGATCGCATCCTCGCCCTTGCACGCACGCTCGAGCCACACCGCGGCGGCGGCCGCGGTCTTCGGA
>JANNBP010000093.1:0-24582 GCA_031385555.1 Deltaproteobacteria bacterium
CGGCAAGTTCTTGGTGTCGGGTGCGACGTGACCCGGCAGGTTCTTGGTGTCGGGCGCGACGTGCCCCGGCTGGTTCTTCAGGTCCTTGTTCGGCTCGACGTGCCCCGGCTGGTTCTTCAGGTCCTTGTTCGGCTCGACGTGCCCCGGCTGGTTCTTCAGATCCTTGTTCGGCTCGACGTGCCCGGGCTGCTTCTTCAGATCCTTGTTCGGCTCGACATGGCCCGGGAGGTTCTTGGTGTCCGGCGCCACATGACCCGGCTGCTTCTTCAGATCCTTGTTCGGCTCGACGTGCCCCGGGAGGTCGGGCTCGACGTGTGCCTGCATCGAATCGAGATCCGCGTTCCAGGTCGCGAACTTCGTCGGTAGGCCCGCCGTCTTCGACGTGTCCTTGAACAGCTGCGCCGGCACCGACGCGATCACCTCGGCCTTGAGCTTCTTGCGCTCGTCGGTCCACTCCGCGAACTTCATCTCGGCCGGCGGCCGCATCACGTAGGCGCGATCGCGGATCCGCTTGACGACCTCCGCATCGATCTGCTTCTTGCCGAGCTCGCCGGCGATCGTCTCGCCACGGCGGATCCACAGCGTGATCATCATCGACACCACTTCGCTGACGTACTCCGCGGCGAACGGATCCATCGCGAACGGTTTCTCCTTCCACACGTTCTGCATCGCGAGCCAGTGGATCGCGGAGTCGCGCACACCGTTCATCTCGTGATCGAGCAGCTTGATCGAGAAGCCCTTCAGCGGCTTGTCGCTCACCGGCCCCGGGTTGACCTCGAACCTGACGTCGATGTCGCCGTTGTTCTCCATCCGGTGCGGGAACAGGTTCATCACCACGTTCTGCGCCCACTCCTCGTCGATGTACGGCTTGCGAGCCATCTTGCTCTTCGCGTACGAGCCGTCGTCGAGGAAGTTGTCGGACTGCATCGGCTCGAAGCCGGCGGCGACGAAGTGCACGAACGACTGCGCCTGCATCATCATCGCGGCCAGGCCGTCCTCGGTGAGCGGGATGCGCGTCACCTTGTTGAGGTCCGCGACTGGGTTGCGCGTGCCCTTGTTGTAGGCGAGCAGCGCCTCGACCTTGTTGTCGATCAGCTTCTTCGTGATCGGCTGGAGGTGCAGCTGGATCTGGTCCTGCGCGAGCGGCTGCCGTGCGTGCGGTGTGTTCGCGAGGCCGAGCTGCGCGATCAGTGCCTTGTAGGCCGACTGCACGTGCGAGCCCTCGATGACCGTGCTCTTCGCCGTCTCCGCCGCCTTGCCCGACTCCTTGAGCATCATCAGCGACAGCGTCGTCGCCGCATCGGTCAGCGCACGCACCCCAGCCGGATCGAGTGGCCTCAGCTGCGGCTGACCACCGGTCGAGTACATCTCGTCCTGGATCACCGCGAGCACCATGCGCGTGTGCTCTGCCGTCTTCTGATAGTCGGTGAAGTTCTTGAGGCCGATGTCGTTCGCGAAGGTGGTCAGGTTGGTCTGCTGCTGCGCCGACAACTTGATGTCGGGCAGCGTCACCGCGCCCCTGATGTCCGCATCGGTGACCGCTCCACCCAACGCCTTGGTGCTCGCCTTCTCCCAGGTCGCGCGGACGAGGCCCTTCATCGCGGTGATCTTCGCGAGCGTGCCGAACTCGCTGTAGGGCTTCTCGGCGATGAACCAGTCGAGCTGGCGAAAGCTCACCCAGCACGTCACGTCCTTCTTGCTCTCGACCGCGATCAGGTCGTCGAGCACGGTGTCGGCGGAGGCGTGCAGTCCCGACAACCGGTCGGGCTCCGGTTGCTTGGTGGTGTCGTCCTTCTTCCCGCCGCAGGCGAGCGGAAGTCCGACGAGCGTGATCAGCAACAGCCTCGGGATGCGCACGCCGGAAGTGCAGCACGACGGCCGCGCCAAAGCCAACGCACGGCTCAAAAACGACCGGCGCTACTCCGGACGCTTGTCGTCGGCCGGAGCATCTCCGTGATCCTCGGGCGGTGCCGCGGGCTTGCCGATCTCGTTGAACTCGAACCCACCATCGCGGGGCTTGATCTCGAACGTGCGGTGTACCGAGCCCGCGACGAGCTCGCAGGTGAACGGGGTGCTGCCCTTCGAGACCACGCGATCACAGGTCGCGGTCGTCGACGCCGGCATCTCGAACTTCGGCGCGATGGTGCTCGCGATCTTGGTCGGATCGATGATCTCGCCCTGGAGGTTCGCCTCGATCGAACCGTCGGCGTCCTTGACCGTGATGTCGAACGTCAGCGTCTCCCCCGACGCGACCTTCGCCTCGCAGGTGAACTTGTCGTTGACCTTGACCTCGCGATCCTTCGGGCAGGTCACAGAAGTGGTCTTGATGTTCTTCGGGCCGAGCATCTCGTCCCGGATCATCGACACGAGCTTGGCCTCGTCGAACTGCTGCTTCTTGCAGGCGGTGGTGGACAGGAGGGTGAACGCGAGGATGAACGCGAGGATGGAGCAAAAACGCACGCGCCAACGTAGCGCTGCCGATCAGTCGCGATCAATGGGCCGAAACGGCAAAACGCCCGCGAAGGGGCGCCTGCTCGATCCGAGTTGTCGAGATTCAGTTCGTCGCGGAGAACGCCAGCTTCACCGAGTTGATGGTGCCGGTGTCCTGCGCGGCGTTGTCGACCACCTTCAGCGTGTACTTGCCGTTGAGCGTGGCGCCGACTTCGGCCGACGTCAGCGTGTACGTCTCGGCGATGTTCTTCTGCGAGCCGCCCTTGTTCTGGCGGAGCACCTTGACGCGCTGGCCGTCGCGGAGCAACTCGACCGTGAGGTCACCCGCGAACGTGTGCGTGATGTCGACGGTGACGGCGAGGTTCTGCTTGCCCGTCAGCGCGGTGGCCGGAACGTCGACCGAGCCGCCGGCCGGGCTGTTGTCGGGGATCGACGCGGTGGTCGTCGAGGTGAACACCTTCTCCGAACCGTTCGACGGGGTCTCCTGGAAGGCCTTCGCGATCAGCTCCTTGATCTTCGACGCCTGGACGCTCGGGTTCGACGGGCTGAACGAGCCGGTCGGCGCCCACAGGAAGTCGACGTGGTCGTTCGAGCTATCGGTGCAGTAGCGACCGCCGACGACCTTGCCGTCGGTGTTGAGCTCGATGACGTAGTGGTAGTCGTCCGTGCGGATGTTGTCCGCGAAGCCAACCGGGGTCGCCTCGGCGCCGCTCTCCGTCAGGTACTCGACGGTCATGCGGACTTCCATCAGCTTCTTCGCGCTGGTGTTGAACGACCACTTGTTCGACGCCGGTGCGCCGACGCACTCGTTCGCCTTCGTGTTGCTGATCTCTGCCTGCTTGGTGATCTCGTAGCCCATCACCGCCTGGTTCCAGATCTCGAAGTTCGCGGTGCGGTCCTCGATCAGCGGGAGGTTGTTGATGCCGAGGAAGTTGGTCATCACGACGTGCAGTGCGCCGGGGTTGAGGTCCGAGCACTCGTTGTTCGCCGACAGCGTCGGGTCGTGCTTGATCTCCATCGCGTTGCAGCGACCACCGAGCATCACGGCGCTCGTGCGATCGAACATGTTCTGCATCAGGGCCTTCATGTCGCCGACCGAGAACGTCACGCCGTTGACGGTGACCGACTTCTGCGGCTCCGGGAACACGAGCGAGGCCGGACCCCAGGCGTGGCAGGTGCCCCACCAGGTCGCCATGCCGTCGACGTTGCCGTCCTTGCCTTCGTCGTCGATCACGCCGTCGTTGTCGTTGTCCTTGCCGTCGTGGATCTTGCCGGCGCCCTGGAACGTCTCGCTCTGCCACTTGGTGGCCGGGCCGGCGCACTTCAGATACGTGTCCCACTCGGCCTTCGCGCCCTGACCGTACATCTTCGACGGGAAGGTCTCGCAGCCGGGCGCGTTGTTGAACGCGGCATCGTACTTCTCGATCGGGCTCTTCTCGGTCTCGCCCTGGAACCGATTGTTGTGACCGCCTTCGATGGTCGGCCAGTAGGTGTCCGCCCACGCGACCGGCGCCTTGCCGACGGCGGCCGGATGCGAGTCCTTCCACGCCGGCTGCGTGCGCTTGCCCTTCTTGGGCAGCTCGGCGAGGCGGTAGTTCAAGCGCTGCGACATGCGCGCCGGATCGTTGGCGCTGTCGAACGCGTCTTCCTTGCCGCCGCCAGGGCTGGCGCAGTCGATGTCACCCGGGAGGCACTCCTCGGCATCGCCCTGCGAGTCAGCGCACGCGGCGACCTGCGAACCAAGAAGAGCGAGACCGAGACCAGCGATGAGTGACTTCATGAATTAGGCTTTCGAAGGGGTAAGAGAGTCAGCGGTTGATGGATCGCCGCGAAGCACCCCCTGTGCCATGGCGGCCACGCAGAGCGGCCACGTGGTTACTGGCGGTTGCACCCTGGGGTCTGGCTGGCCCAGCTTCCGATCGATGGGGTCGAGGAAGCTGTGTTGCCGGCGCCTCTCGTTGCCTGCGAGCTAACCACCGCACGTGAATCTGCGTCTGATAGCGTCGATGAAGATGCGCGGGATGCTCCTCGTCGCGATCACCGCCTGCGGTGCTCCGAAAGCCACCGGCTCGCTGGCGGCCCTGCGTCCGGCGTGCGGTGCCACCGAGTACTGGAGTGGTGGCGCCTGCGTGGCGCGAGGGGATGTCGCGAAGGTCGTTGCCGAGGCCAAAGCGGCCGTGGTAGCGCAGGATCCCGACAAGGCGTCGGCGGCGTTCGCTGCCGCCGAGACGATCGGTCCGATGGATCACGCGTCGTACGTCTCGCTGTGGGAACAGCGTGCGGTGATGGCGGGGTTCCTCGGGGATCAGCCGTTGTCGACGTCCGCGTTCGGGATGCTGCTCGCGCTCGATCCGCGGCACCTGATCGACTACGGATTGAAGACGCAGGTCACGCAGCTGTTCGAAGCCGCGCGAGCGAAGCAGCCGCCTCCGCCGGAGCTCGATGTCGCCTGGCCGTCGGGGCTGGATACGGACGATGCGATTCCGCTCGAGGTCGAGGTGCTGTCGGATCCGAAACAGTTTCTACGGCGAGCGACGGTGTTCGTGCGCGCGCGTGGGGATACGCAGTGGCGCGCATCGGATCTCAGCTTGTCCGCCAGGACCGCGCGTGTGGTGATCCCGCCGGTGCGCGTCGCGAGGCCGACCGCGCTCGAGCTCTATCTGCGGGCGTACGACGACAAGGGCAACGAGGTGCTCGCGTGGTCGGATCCGTCGAAGCCGCGCGAGGTGCCGCTGCGCTACGACCCGCCGCCGAGGTGGTATCGGAACTGGAAGACGTACGCGATCGGTGGCACCGCGGCGGTGCTGCTGACCGGGCTCGTGGTCTACGCGGTGACGCTGGCGCCGCCGGACAATGCGAGTGGTAGTGGCGTCGTGAAGTGAAGCTGCTCACGGCTCGCCACCCTCGACGGACGTCTCGGCTGGAGCGGGTGGGAGCAACACCAGCTGCGTGGTGGTCCGTTGCCCGGCGGAGACGATCACGCGCACGTCGAGCGCCGAACCGCGGCCGGAGAGCTCGAGCGTGTACTCGCCGGCGGGCAGCCGAGGGAACATGAAGTTGCCAGCACCGTCGATCCTCGCGCGATGGCGCTGCGGGTCAGTCGCGCCGGTGCTCGCGTATACGGCCCACTGCTGATGGTCGTCGTGGACGAGCTGACCCGCGATCGAGCCGGTACGGGCCAGCACGAGCTCGAGCGTCGTCACGCCCGCCGCGAGGGGGACCTCGGGCGACAGGCCACGGGCGTGATGCGCACCGACGAACAGCGTGCCGCTGGTGAGTCCCGAGATCGTGTATCGGCCAGCCGCATCGGTGCGCGCGACGTGCTGGCCACCGAGCGCGCCGGTGAGCGTGTCCTCGAGCTCGGCCGCGGGTGACTCGGCCACCATCACGTCGGCACCCGCGACCCCGACGCCGAGCTCGTCGACCACGCGTCCGGTCAAGGTGCGGCCGCGTTCCAGGACGAGGTCGCCAACGTCGAGGGTGCCCCCACGCACCTCGATCGGGATCGTCTTCTTGACGAGCTCGGGGCCGACCACGATCAGGAACCAATGTCCGCGCCCGACCCTGGGGAATGCGAACCGTCCGCTCGGCGTGCGCACCGGCCGCGGATCCTTCTGGGCGTCGGCGGCATCTGCGACGACCACCCCGAAGTTGGTGACCGGCTTGCCCTCTAGCAGCACGCGCCCGACGATCTGCGACTCCGCCTGGACGACGAGCCGGAGCTGCTTCGTGGTGGTCGTGGTGACGATCCCGGGATCGTCGAGCTGGACCATGTCCCGGCGCTCCGCCCGCACCTTGTACGTGCCGGCCTCGATGCCGTTGTAGTCGAACTTGCCCCAGTCATCGGAGATCGTGATGCGGCGACGCTCGGTGACGGAGTGCTGCGCGATCACCAACGCGCCGGCGACGGGCTCGCCCTGTTCGTCGACGACGATCCCGCCGAGCAGCGAAGGGACGGTGATCAGGCGAACCACGGCCTTGCCACCGCGCGCCAGCGTGAGCTTGGTCTCCGGGGAGCGGCTGGTGTCGGTCGACGCCGAGACCTCGTGGTCACCGGCCGCCAGCCCCCGCACCACGAACGCCCCCGTCGCGTCCGTGTGCGCGGATCCGCCGCCCGACCACACGTACGCGTCCTCGACCGGTTTGCCGTGCGGATCGACGACGACTCCCGAGATCGTGGCACCGAGGTCGAGCATCACGTCGACATCACTCCGCGCGTGGATGCCGTCGGTCTCGAACACGCGCTCCGGCAGCGCCGGGAATGCATCGCTGGTCGCCTTGATCGAGTGACGACCAGCAGGCAGCAACGGCACGCTCCAGCGACCGTGCTCGTCGCTATCGACCCAGTGGATGATGTCGCCACCTTGCGTCTCGACCAGGACGCGCGCGTCGGCGACCACCCTGCCGTCGGGATCGAGCGCCCGCCCCGAGACTGCGGCACCGGCGGCGAGCTCGACGGTGCGCTCGACCGATCGCATCGGATCGTCGGAGGTTACGTAGATCCTCACCGGCGCACGCCCCGGCGCGGAGACGTCGAGCGATTCGCGTCCGCGGTCGATCGCCCGCAAGGCGACGGTGCCGGCGGTGTTGGTGAGCCCGCTGCGATCCATGGTCGCGACCTTCGCCCCGGCGATCGGAACCCCGGACTCCGCGGCGACCACGTGCACCGTCAGCGTCGCGCCGGCGCGAAGCGCGAGCACGATCGGATCGCTGGTCTCACTCAACGTCACGTCGAGGTCCTCGGCATAGGCGCCGAGCTTGATCGCCGCGACCGCGTACTCGCCAACTGCGAGGCCGTCGAACACGAACGTGCCATCAACCTCGGTGAGCGTCTCGCGCACCCCGCCGAGCGTGACGGTCGCCCCGGCGACGGGACGCTCGTCCGCATCGACCACCTGGCCCTCGAGGCGGTGGCTGCCGGCCGTGATCGTCGGCAGCGCCGCACTACGCAGCGCCGCGAACGGATCGGAGCTCGGCGGGGTGCTGGCGCGCTCGCTCGTCGAGCTCGACTCGGGGCCTGCGCCGACCCGCGACGTTGGCCACGTGATCCACGCGGCGACTGCCACGACCACGAGCGCGAGGACGAGCCCGAGACGTCTGCCCATGCGTGCGTAGGACGACACCGGACCGGTGGTCTCCACGAACTAAGATCCGAGTCATCTCGATCTGTTAGCGCCGCGGTCTCACCATGCTCGAATCCTCGATCCGGAGGGAGCCCCTGCCGCACGGGTGGCTCGGTCGAGGTAACGTCGCGCGATGGGATATCGCTGTCGCTGGCTCGCGACTCGAACGTCCGATCGCGAGGCGGTGCTCAAGCGTTTGGGCTACAAGCTCGTCGGCGAGCTCGTCGAGGAGGTCTACGGCACGGGCCTCTACGCGCTCGAGCTCGACAACTGGCTCGTCGTGATCGGCGACGGGTTCGATCACATGAACGACGTCAAGCGTGCGCAGGCTCGCAAGCTCGGGGATGCGATCTATCTGTACACCGACGATGCGGCGATGGCCTTCGAGCTCGCGTTGTTCCGCGGCGGTAACGAGGCCTGGGCCGTCGCCTACGACGGCAGCGACGGCGTCACCGCACCGACGATCGAAGGTCCGCTGCCCATCGAGGCACGCGCGTGGATCGCGCGCCTCGAGAAGCAGCAAGCCGCCGCCGGTGGCCCGAAGGCCGAGGTCGATCACATCTACGACTTCGCACCGCAGTACGCGAAGCACCTCGTCGGCTTTCGCCACGACGAGTCGCTCGCGAGTGGCGACCACGTGCCGATCTGGCAGCTCGCGGTCAAGCGCTAGGCACTACTGGGTCGAGACGACGCGCTCGGTCCACTGCGCGATGTGATTGTTCGACTCGATGTTCTGGAACGGCAGCCGGAACGCGGACACCGTCGGATCGGCGATCTGCGCCGCGCGCGCGGGATAGAACGGGGTCATCCAGATCTGCGGGCGACCGAGGTTGACGAGACGAACACCGAAGTTGCGCTTCGACGACACGGTGACCCAGAAGATCGGCTCGTTGTTGACGCCGACCGATTGCGAGAACGGCGCCCAGCGACCCCACGAGTTGGTGAGGCCACCGAGCTCGTTCGCCGCGGCGAGCGCGATCGGCGTGCCGGTGCCGTCGGCCTTGATCACGAACAGCGAGCCATCGGCGTTGTCGTACGCGTCCCCGTTGTTGGTGTCGCGGTTGTACATGACCCACTGACCGTCGGGAGACCACGACGGATAGAAGTTGTTGCCCGCATCGGTGACGAGCGGGACCTCGGGACCGAACGTCTGCGTCGCCTGATCGTACGTGCGCGTGAACAGCTGGCCGCTCTGGAACGCCCAGTCGAGGCCGCCGGGAGACCGGACGTAGACGAGCCGCGTGCCGTCGGGCGACAGGTCGGGGTGCGAGACGCGGCTGGTGTTCTCGGTCGGCATCGTCGTGACCTGCGACTGATCGGCGGAGCTGCGCACCGTCAACAGGCCGTCGTGCACCGCGAGGAGCTGCGATCCATCCGGCGTGAACGTGGCGAAGTTCCACGCGGCGAAGTCGGCCTGCGGCGTCTTGGTCGCGACATCGACCACCGTAGCGAGGCTGTTGCCACCGTCGTAGGTGACGGCCATCTTGGTGCCGTCGCGCGACAGCACGTGGCAGGCGACGCAGCGGTGGTTGCCGCTGCCGTCGAGCGGCGTCTGGTTGCGCGTGAAGAACTCCTCGGCGGGCTCGCCCGGCTTTGCCATGTCGTGGCGATAGATGCCGTCGGGACCGTTGGTCGACGCGGCGGCCCAGTAATAGATGCCGCCCTCGAGCGTCTCGTTCGTCAGCTGCACCGTGTGGATCGGGCTCGCACCGACGGGACCGGGTGCCGTCGTCGAGACGCCGCGCACCTGGTAGTGCACGTTCGGCTCGTGACCGACCGCGGAGGTCCACTCGGTCGACAGGAGCTCGCCAAACGTCGGCATCGGACCCGCGGCCGCGTTGCCGTTGCCGCCCGGGAGGTAGAGGCGAATGTCCGCGTACTCGGTCTTGAGTGAGAGCTCGAACACGTTGTTGCCCGAGGCGTCGACCCAGTGCGCTTCGAAGTCGCCGACGTTGCGCGGCATCACCACGTCGTCGGCAGGATAGATCACGACCGGCGCGCGGTTCGGATCCTCGGGACCGTCGAACAGCGCGGGCGTGTTCGGATCGAGCGAGAGATCGACGCGCGTCGATTTGATCCGCGACGTCAGGACGCCGGTGCCGACCTTGTCGACGCGCTGGCCGTACACGGTGGTCTTGCCCCCGCCGTAGATGCTCGCGCGCGCCCCCTGGAAGTTCGCGAAGGAGACGTCGACCGAGAACAGCGTGTCCTCGGTGACGTCCTCGGCCGTGCCGTCGGGGAACGTCAGCGTGGCGGTGTAGTCCTGATTCGCCGGCGCGCCGTCGAGGACGAGCACCTCGGCATTCGCAGGCTCGATCGAGAGCGTGGCTTGGGTTTCGTCACGATCGTCGGTGGGGCGAGGTCCGCACCCGAGGACGAACAAACACGCGATGGCTACGCGACCGTTCATGGGGACGCATTGTATGTCCCGATCGCCTCGCCGAGTGAATTCCGAACTCTCGCGAATACCCGAAACGTAGCGGTCTACGAGGGGCTAGCCGCAAATTGTCACTATCCGCGTTGAGTCGGGTCAGCTGTCCCCAGCCGTGGTAAGAGAGGCCGTGCGATCGCTGACCTCGGTGCTCGGGAACTCGCAACGCCTCGACGGCGGCGCGATGTTCGGCAACGCCCCGAAGGCGATGTGGGAAAGGTGGATTCCTCCCGATGACAAGAACCGGATCCCCCTCGCCTGCCGCTGCCTGCTGATCCGGGATAACGGCCGGATCATCCTGCTCGAAACCGGCATCGGCGCGTTCTTCGAGCCCACCCTCCGCGAGCGGTATGGCGTCGTCGAGGAGGCCCACGTGCTTCTTCGCTCGCTGGCCGCCGTCGGGGTCAAGCCCGAGGACGTCGACGTGGTGGTGTTATCCCACCTCCACTTCGATCACGCCGGGGGTGCGCTGACCGAGTACGAGACCGGCAAGCCGGCGACGCTGGTGTTTCCGAAAGCCACCTATGTCGTCGGAGCCGAGGCCTGGCAGCGCTCCGTGGCACCGCATTCCCGGGACCGCGCCTCGTTCATCCCCGGGATGACCAGCTTGCTCGCGAGCAGCGGGCGGCTCGAGCTTGCGGCGTCCGACCGCGCCGCCGCGCTCGGCGATGGCTATCGCTTCCACCGCAGCTCGGGTCACACCCCCGGCTTGTTGATCACCGAGGTCGAGATGCCGGACGGCCCGGTGGTGTTCGTCAGTGATCTGATCCCGGGTCGCGCGTGGGTCCACCTGCCGATCACGATGGGATACGACCGCTATCCCGAGTTGCTGATCGACGAGAAGGCCGCGCTCCTCAATGATCTCGAGAAGCGCGGCGGCCGGTTGTTCTTCACGCACGATCCGGTGATCGCGATGGGCAAGGTCACCAAGGATGCGAAGGGTCGGTTCTCGACCACCGCCGATCTCCGCGAGCTCCGCGAGCTGTCCGCTTAGAGATCGCAGCTCGTCTCGGCCCACCGCGCGACGTACGCGCCGCCCCGCAGCGAGGCGCCTTCGAAGAACAGCCCGTTCAGCTGACCGTGATCGCCCTGGCGATCCACCCAGCGCGCCTGGAAGTGGCCGTCGTTGTACTCGCCGCTGATCACGCCGGTGAACCGGCCATCGCGCGCGATGAACTTGCCGAACAGCACCGAGGTGCCGTTGCGGCGCTCGCCGTAGATGCCGCGAACGTGACCGATCGGCTCGCCGGCGGCGTTGGCGACGACACCGAGGTAGACGCCCGCGTTCGGCGTCATCGCGTGCCAGCGACCACGCATCACACCGTGCGCGCAGGAGTCGTTGCGGCGGCGACCGACGGCGATCATCCGGTTGCCGTCTCCTTCGTCGCGCACGACCGGACCATCGCGCAGCTCGCGCAGCTCGAACGTCTCCTCTCGCGTGCCGTCGGCCGAGCGATACGTCAGCCTGATCGGCTCGGCGTCGCCCGGGCGATCGTCGAAGATGCGGAGCACGAGACCGTCGGCGAACGGGCGCGTCTTCGACTGGATCTCGATCAGGTCGCGGCGCGTGCGCGGCAACACGCGATCAGTGATCTCCTCGAAGCCGAGGCGGCGGCGGATCGCCATCCCGCCGCGCGACAGCTCGAGCGTGCCACTCCAGTCGACCGCAACGGTCGCGCTCGGATCGATCGGCAGCCGGCCCCAGATCAGCGCCATGTCGTGCGCCTGAACCCCGGCGACATCCATCGCGGAGACCTCGGTCGTCATCTCGTCGGTCGCGGTGGCTTCGCCCTCGATCGCGGCCTCGGCGTACTGCGCACTGAGACCGAACTCGGGTGCCTCGTCAGCGGTGTCGAACCCACCGTTGTCGAGCTCGAGGTCGGACTTGACCTCGTCGACGGCGGTCGGCGCATCGGAGGTCATGCAGGCGGCGGGCAGCACGGCGAGGAGAGCGAGGGGAAGTTTCATGGTGATGAGGTCTTCAGCAATCCGTTTGCCAGCATCCAACCAGCACGGATCAAACGCGTCTCCGCTCCGAGCGGTACCTCGAGGTTCCACCACGGCACCTGGCGGTCATTCCGCCGGAACGTCGAGGTACCGGGGGTGTAAGCTCGTGATCGTGCGGCTTCTCGGGGTCCTCCTGCTGCTGGCAGGATGTCGGCAGATTCTCGGGTTCGAGGATCCCAGCGTCGTCGACAGCTCGATCGACGTCTCCCTCCCAGACTCCGCGGTCTGCACGGAGCTCGGCGTGACCTGCGCCGACGAGCTCACGCTGCGCGCGTGCGGCGCGGTCGGCGAGCTACCGGTCGAGACGACCTGCAGCTGGGGATGCCTCGCGATGGGACCCTCGCGCTGTGGGGACCTCGAACCGACCGGCGGTCAGATCACGACGACGGACCTCGCGCCCGACGACACGCTGCTCGATCACGAGATCTCGGGCAGCGTGGTGATCGACGGCGACACCGGTCAGATCACCAACGTTCGGCCGAATGGAATGGGCGTGATCAACGGGATCTCGTGGGAGCGCCGCGGCGCGCTCTCGGTGTTCCGCTTCAAGAGTGTGGCGTTCAAGGGGCCCATCGCCGTCCGCGGTGGGAATCCGGTCGTGATCGTGGCGGATGGTGTGATCTCGATCGAGGACATCGTCGACGCGCGTGGCACCTGTAACAGCAACGGCGCCGGACCGGGTGGGAGCTCCGGTGGGAACTCGGGTGCCGATGGCAACGGCACCGGAAGAGGCCGGCGTGGAAATGCCGGCCCAGGCGATTCCTCGGGCGGTGGTGGTGCTGGGTTCGGCGCCATCGGCGGCGTCGGAGGCGAGGCCAACGGCGTCAACGGTGGGTTGGCTGGATCGAGCTTTGGCGCTCCCACGATCACCGATCTCGTCGGTGGTAGTGGTGGAGGAAGTGGCGCGAAGGCGGGCGAAGGCGGTGTTGGTGGCGGTGGCGGTGGCGCGCTCTATCTCGCCTCGAACACCGAGGTTCGGATCATCGCGACCGGCGGCATCAACGCGGGTGGGTGTGGAGGTCGTCGAGGGACAGGCCAGGATGGTTCGGGGGGTGGTGGCGGCTCCGGCGGAGCGATCCTGATCGAGGCACCGGTGGTGAGCATCCTCGGTGGGCTCGCCGTCAACGGTGGCGGTGGAGGCAGCGGCATCGACGGTACCGATGGGCAGTCCGGTCAACTCACCCCCGTCGCTGCGCTCGGTGGGGCCAGCAGCCTGAGCGGGGATGGGGGACCTGGTGGTGCTGGTTCGATCTTCGCGGGCACCCCCGGAGGAGCAGACAGTCCGGCGGGTGGTGGTGGCGGAGCGGTCGGCCGGATCCGGATCAACACGCGCACCGGGACCGTGCAGCTCACCGGGTTTACCAGTCCGATGCTCGACGTCCCGGGAAGCTCCTCGACGACGGGCACGGCCACCGTGAAGTGATCAAGGGGCGGGCTGCACGACCGTGGTCGTCGCGCCGTCGGTGATCACCACGTCCTTGCGATAGACCACCTTGTTGTCGACGGGCTCGACCAGCGTCACCGAGTGCGGACCGGCAGAGACCGGACGCGCCGGGAGGATCGGCGTGTCGCCGAACGGTTTGTCGTCGAGCAACACGCGGAGGAACGTCTTGCTGGTCGGGTGATGGCGGACGATCAACCTACCGGTCCCGGTCGGTACGACCGTGATCGCGGCATCGGGTGGCGAGACGGCTGCATCGGGGACGCGCTTCACCGTCCCCGCGTCCCGCGCGCCGACACGGCCCGCATCGACGGGCGCATCGGGCTCGACCAGCGCGACATCCAGCTCGACCAGCGTGGCATCGGGTGAGACGACGACCACCACCGCGGCATCGGGTGAGGTGCTGGCGAGCGCAGCGTCGGGCGTGGCGGCCGGCGGCGACCGTGTCGACACCACCACACCGACGATCGCGAGCGCGAGCACCAACAAGATCGCGATCGGGAGGCCGAGCCGCCGCCGCGGAGGGACCTCGAGATCGCTCGTCATCGGACGAGGTGCGGGCAGTGAGGGGAGTGGCGTCGGTGCGAGCTGATCGACGAGCGCGAGTGGACCGAGCGCCGTGACCGAGCCGGTGGGGCGACCAATTGGGGAGGTGGCCGTCGTGGCCCTATCGACCACCGCGGCGACCACCGCGGCGACCACCGCGGCGAGCCACGCGCGGTGGCGATCGCGCTCGTCGGCGAGCGTGCGCTCGGCCCACGCTTCGAGCGTCTCGTCGCTCTCGATGACCTGCTCGAGCCGCTCGGCGAACGCGGCGGCACTCGGTATGCGCTTGTCCGGATCGCGGTCGAGCGCGGCCATCACGACGGCGTCGAGCCCCGGCGGCACCGTAGGGGTCGTCTTCGACGGTGGCGGAATCTCCATGTGCTCGACCTTGCGTGCGATCGCGTAGATCGAATCGCCCTCGAACAACATCTGCCCGGTCAGCAGCTCGTGCAGCACGACTCCGAGCGAGAACACGTCGCTGCGGCGATCGAGCGTCTCGTTCTTGACCTGCTCGGGGGACATGTACGGCGGCTTGCCTTTTACGGTGCCGAACTCGGTGACGGGCGACTGGCGGTTCTTGACCAGCGCGATCCCGAAATCGATCACCCTGACGTGGCCGTCGAAGCCGAGCAGCAGGTTGTCGGGCGAGACGTCGCGATGGACGACGCCCTGGAGTTGCCCGGATGGATCGCGCACCTCGTGGGCGGCGTGGAGTCCGCGGCAGGCCTCGGCGACCGCACGTGCCGCGATCGCCGGTGGCATGCCGAGCTCCATCGCGCTGCGGAACGACACGCCGGCGACGTACTCCATCGCCATGTACAGCATGCCGTCCTGCTCGCCGAAGTCGTGGATCGTGGCGATGCCGGGGTGGCTGATGCTGCCGACGACCTTCGCCTCGTCGAGGAACATCGAGCGAACCGCTTCGGCCGACGCGTACTCCGAACGGATCGTCTTGATCGCGACCAGCTGCTCGAACGCACCCGGCCCCTTGCGACGGCCGAGCAGCACGGAGCCCATGCCGCCGCTCTTGAGCTCGTGCAGGATCTCGTACGCCCCGAACTTCACGTCGAAATCACGATACCCGAATCGCGACGCGGTCACGTCGCTCGCGACGACGCAGCGACGTCGAACGACGCGTTCGCCTCAACAGAGTCGCGCGGTTGCGGCTGGCCGGCGGCTTGCTGTGCGTGCCGGCATGCAACTCCATCGACTCGTGTTGGTGCTCGCGCTCGCGGGCTGTGGAAAGCAGGCGTCGTCGCTCGTCGAGACCAAGCTCGGCGACACCGGCATGCTGATCAACCTACCGGCGGGCGCGACCGTCAAGGCCGAGACCAAGACGATGTTCACGATCGATCGCGGCAGCGAGCCGCTCGGCCTGATCAACGACTCCGGGACGACCGAGTGGCCCGATGCGTCGTGGGTCAAGCAGTGCGACCTCGGCGATCCGAAGCCGTTCGAGACCGCGAACCTGCGCGGCGTGACGTGCGGCAAGGATGGCAAGTTCCGGACGCTCGCGTACATCAAGGTCTACAACGCCGCGACCAAGAACATCCAGAGCTGCAACATCGACAGTCGCTCGGCCGGCGAAGGGGAGGAGATCTGCGGAACCCTGTCCGGCCCCCGCGAGAATCACTGACCCCCGAGGTGTCAGTCCTCGTCGGTGACCGGTCGCTCGACGAGGCCATGCTTGTAGAGCAGCTCGCGCATGTGGCGGCGCGACAACCCGGCGTGCTCGGCGGCCTTCGTCACGTTGTTGCCGTGATGCGCGAACACCATCGCGACGTAGCGGCGCTCGAACTGATCGTTCCAGCGCTCCTTCGCATCCTTGAAGGGCAGTGAGGTATCGACGACCTCGGAGGAGCTCGCCTGCGCGGCGCCGGGATCGAGCCACAGGCGAAGACTCGAGAAGGTTGGTTCTGGAGACAGAGCCCAGGCGCGCTCGAGCACGTTGCGCAGCTCGCGCACGTTGCCCGGCCACGCGTGGCGACGCAGCTTGTCGAGGTTGTCGCCCGCGATCGGGCCGGGGGCGACGCCGCGCCGCTTGTAGAACGTCTCGATCAGGTGCGGCAGATCCTCGAGCCGCTCGCGCAGCGGCGGGAGCGCGACGTGGACGACGGCGAGCCGGTAGAACAGATCGAAGCGAAACTCCTTCGCCGCGACCATCCGCGACAAATCGCGATGGGTGGCGGCGTCGACGCGGGTGTCGACGGAGATCGGGCGATCCGCTCCGACTGGTTGCACGGTCTGCGCCTCGAGCACGCGCAGCAGCTTCGCCTGGGCCGAAAGCGGCAGCTCGCCGAGCTCGTCGAGGAACAGCGTGCCGCCGGAGGCTTCGACGAACGCCCCCTTGCGCTCGCGCTCCGCACCGGTGAACGCACCCTTGACGTGTCCGAACAGGTGCGAATCGACGAGGTTCTCCGCGATCGCGCTGCAGTCGACGATGACGAACGGGCCCTGCGCCCGCGCGGAGGCATCGTGGATCGCCCGCGCACACAGCTCCTTGCCGGTGCCGGACTCGCCTTCGATCAGCACCGTCGCCTCCGACGGCCCGGCCATCTCGAGCACCGCGAACAGCTCGCGCATCGCCACGCTCTTGCCGGCCATCGCGCCGAAGTGATCGGCATCGCTCGGTGGTAGTGACGGTGCATCGGCCGCGCTGATCCGGACCGGCGTCCCGCCGAACTGGACGGTGGCACCTGCGGGGACCACGACCTCGCCGACCTTGCTGCCCTGCCACCACGTGCCGTTGGTCGAGCCGAGATCCTTGATCCGGATCCCGTCGGGGACGACCGCGATCTCGGCATGCTTTCGAGACACTTGCGGGTCTTCGAGGATCAGATCGCACCCCGCGTGGGCGCCAACCGTGACGGGCCTCGCACCGAGTGCCACCGCGGCTCGGGCGCCACCGCTCTGGCCCAGCACTTGAAGACTATACGTACGTGGTGCGGTCCGCCCACGCGTGGTGCTCATCGCGAGTCCGGTGTGGATCAGCGTTCGCCGATCGAGGGTCACGGCAGCCAGCATATACCTTGGAGGTTCGAGTGATAGGTTTGAAGCGATGAGACGGATGATCGTGTTGGGCTTGCTCGCCGGTTGCGGCGAGGATCCGAACCTGCGAGTCGAGGTCGCCCACCCCGAGGAGGCTGCGGCTGCGATCGCGCGGACGACGATCACCGTCTACGAGTCGCCGATCGTGAGCTGTGCGAAGGTCGAGTTTGGTGATCTCGGCGCCTCCGAGCTCGACGCGATCGAGGTCTCGCAGATCGAAGCTGGCAGTGGCGACGAGCTGACGATGTCGCGCGAAGGCACCAAGACGATCGTGGCGCGCGGCGAAGGGGAGACGGGCGTGCTGATCGCCGCCGGCTGTGCGGAACAGGGCGTGGTCGGCGAAGGGACCGTGCTGCCGATCAGCACCGTGCTCGCCGCGAGCGTCTCGGTGTCAGGGATCGGACTCGAGGACAACGATCCGTTCGGCATGGTGGTCACCGTCACCGATCCGTTCGTCCGCTCGCTGCCCGATCGCACGGTGGCGTGGCGCGTCCACGGCTCCGACGGCACGGAGCCGATCACCGACGCCTCGCTCGACGTCGGTGACAGCGAATGGGTCCCGGTCCAGCCGCCGTGCACCACGATCAACGGCATCGCGCGCGTCCACCCGGTTCCACCGTCGACGACCGGCGGGTTCTCGACCACCGTGCGGACCTCGTGGAGCACCGAGCCGCCGCGGGTGTTCAGCACGTTCACACCGATCGACGGCACCGGCGCGCTGTCGCCGAAGCCGATGAGCGATGGCACGAACCTGTCGCTGCGCCGGTGCGCGCCGCGGATCGCGGGCACCAAGCGCAGGCTGGTCTGCCTCGAGGATCGGGCCGGCGTGCCGACGGCGGTCGACTACACGGTGACGCTCCGCGGCGGCGGCGCCGGGATCTCCGAGCAGGGTGCGGGTACGACGCAGACGTTCGCCGGCCTCAACCCGGGCGAGGTCCCACTCAACGTGTTCTCGCTCGCCCGCGGACCGACCACGCGCGACGTCTACGCGATGACCACGCGCGGTCGGATCGTCGGCCTGTTCTCTCCGTCGCTCGCCGGCGACGAGACGCAGAAGCTCGTCGCCCCCACCTCTGCCACCGATGTCACGGTGCTCCCTGCGTGCGGATCGACTGCGGCCAAGTTGCTGGTCCGCGTCGAGGGAGCGGGCGGCAAGGAGCTGCGGACGCTCGCGATCGCGGCGAGCGGACAGCTCGGTGCGGGTGAGATGTTGAAGCCGTATCTGGGCGTCTCGCTCGCCGCACTCGAGGGCCTCGCGATCAACGCCACCGGCTGTGTCGCCGAGTTGACGTCGGGTGGGTCACCCATCGTGCATCAGGTGGGCGTCATCGATCTGACCAACCGCGCGAATGGTGCACGCAACCTGACCGCGGCGGTCTACGACTGCGGCGGCAAGACCTGCACGTTGCCGTTCGCGATCTCGCGCGCCGGGGTCGGGTTCCTGCCCGCCGACGACACCCATCCCGATCGGATGGTCGGCGCGACGTTCGACGCCAGCGGCACGGTCCTCAGCGTCACCGTGATCCAGCTCGACAACGCCGGGAACCCGCGGCTCGTCGAGCAGGAGCGGATCACCGCGGCGTCGTTCCCCAATCACATCGTCACCGGCTCGTTCGATAGCGACGATCGGCCGGATCTGTTCTGGGACATCGTCAACCCGAACGCCGCCACCACGAACTTCCAGCTGTCGTACGCGCACACGGTGCTCGGCGATCGGCTGTCCGCGCTGTCGGGGACGCAGCAGGACGCGGTGGTGATCGACACGCTCGTCGGCGATGTCGATGGCGATGGCCACGACGATCTCGTGATCACGTCGCAGAACAAGCTGATCACTCCCACGTCGCATCGCGTCCTCGTGTTGCCGGGCCAGATCGCGATCCCGCCCGTCACGATCACGCAGGACACACCGTGCGGTTCGCCCTGATCCTGCTGGTCGTCGCGTGCGGCGCGAAGCCGGCGCCGCGCCCCCCGCAGCTCCCGCCCTCCGAGGCACTCGCGATGCAGCTCGACGACGACCTCGCGAAGCTCGCCGAGCTCGCGCATCGTCACGCTACGGATTGCGCCGCGCTCGTCATCGAGCTCCGCCCCCACGTCGATCAGATGAAGGTGCACGCCGGTGAGGTCGAGAAGATCATGGCCGATCCGGTGAAGGGAAAACAGCTGAAGGCCGCGCTCGCCCGCTACGCCGACAAAGCCCTCGGGCGTACCGATGCGATCGCGAAGGACCTCGGCACCGCGTATCTCGCGTGTCCCGACAAGGACACCAAGTACGGGCTCGAGAAGTCCATCGCCGACATGCCGACGTTCGAGTGAAGTAAGCTCCGCGCGTGCTGCGCGCGTCACTGCTTGTCGTGATCCTCGGTTGCGGAGGACCCCAACCCGCGCCCGCGGCGCCAGAGAAGGGAACCCCGAAACCGATCGCGGTGGCGCCCGTCGACGCCGGTGCCCCGGTCGAACCCGCACCGACGGGGCTGCTCGATCAGAACCTCGATCGGCTCGCCGAACGCTCGGTCATGCTCTACGGCGAGATCGTCAAGGCGTTCGACGCCGCTGGCGAGAACTGCGGGACCGCGGCCAGCAAGCTCGACCAGCTCACGCACACGCATGCCGAGGTGATCGCGGCCAACGCGAAGGTGCTCCACGAAGGTCGCGAGATGCAGCTCAAGATCGCGCTGCGCCGGTTCGACGATCAGTTCCAGAAGTCGGCGAAGGCGATCGTCCAGAGCAAGACGATCGCGGCGTGCTTCCAGGACGCCGGCTTTGCGAAGGCGCTAGAGGGCCTGGTCGGGCCGCGCCCCTGATCACTTCTTGACGCGCTCGGCCTCGAGCTCCTTGCGGGCTTGCTCGAGCGCCGCGCGATCCTTGTCGGCGAGCTGCGGGTACGGCAGGTCGAGCTGCTTGAGCGTGTCGACCACGATCTCGGCGACCGCGCGGCGCATGAAGCTCTTCGAGTCGGCGGGAATCGCGTACCACGGTGCCCACGACTTCGAGGTCGCGCGCAGCGCATCCTGATACGCCGCCATGTACTGCTTCCAGTTCTTGCTCTCGCCGAGATCCGTCGCGTTGAACTTCCAGTGATTGTCGGGATCGTTGACGCGCTCGAGAAAGCGCTCGTGCTGCTCCTCCTGCGAGACGTTCAAGAAGAACTTGAGGACCACGCAACCGTTGCGCGCCCAGTGCTTCTCGGCGGCGTTGATCGATTCGTAGCGCTCCTCCCACAGCTCCGGCGGCTTCGGCCGGCGAGGTAGGCGCTGGCCGTCGAGGTAGTTGGGATGGACGCGCACGACGAGCACTTCCTCGTAGTGGCTGCGATTCCAGATCCCGATCCGTCCGCGCTCCGGTAACGAACGCTGACACCGCCACAAGAAATCGTGATCGAGCTCCTCGGAGGTCGGCGCCTTGAACGCGGTGACCTGGCAGCCCTGCGGATTGACGCCGCTCATCACGGCCTTGATCGTGCCGTCCTTGCCGGCGGCATCCATCGCCTGGAACACCAGCAGCACGCTGTAGCGATCGTTCGCGTACAGCTTGCCTTGCAGCTTCGACAGCTTGTGGACGGCCTCCTCGAGCGCCTCGACGTTGGGTGCTTTCCCCGGATCGTCGTCGGACTCGGTGACGGCTTTGGAGATGTCGAAGTTGTCGTCGACGAGGAATGGGCTCTTCACGGGCTCGAAGAGAAGCGGGGCCATGCCGCACACTACACCGTGTGACGACTCTGCTAGATCCACGGAAACCATCGCGACCCGCGCGGTAATCCGGAGTCCCGGGTATATGGTCGAGAGATGGCAACGACTGATGGTTCACCGCAGCCCTACTCCGAGGACGACAAGCTCGGCCCCCTGGGCAGCCGTGCATCCGCGCTCCGCGACCCACTCGAGCTCCGCGCGAAGCTGATCGGTGAGTTCAACTCCGCGGTGCAGGCCGCGCGGGAAGCCGCTGCGAATATCGATGACAACTCGGCGCAGGCCGTCCACGAGTCCCGCAAGGCGTTGCGTCGTGCGCGCGCCGTCCTGTCGATGGTCGAGAATGCGCTCCCGAAGCGCGAACGGCGGGCGGTCAGGAAGGCGTTGCAAGAAGCGCGGCGCTCGCTGTCGATGGTGCGCGATCACGCGGTCGCCCCGGAGACGCTCGGTGCCCTGACCCTGTCCGACGACGATCGCGATACCGCGAAGCGCGTCCTCGACAACGCCGCCGAGGCGATCCCGCCGACGGCCGAGACCAAGCAGCTGCTCGGCGAGGCCGCCGCACGTGCAGCCGCGCAGGCCGAAGCGCTCGAGGCCGCGCTCCCCGCGCAGGTCTCGTGGGACGACATCTGCGAGGGAATTCGCAAGCTCTACGGCGAGGCGCGTCGGGCGCGTCGCGCGTCGAAGGCGAGCAAGGGCTGGTTCCACGCGTGGCGCCGACGCAGCAAGGAGCTCGCCGCCGCGCTCGATTTCGTCGCGCACCAGGCAGGCCCGCGTGCGCTCGCCATCCATAGCGAGTTCGAAGGCATCACCGACACCCTCGGGCCCGCGGTCGACCTCCTCATGATCCGCGAGTTCATCGAGACCCACGGCCTCGGGCTGACGCCGGAATCGATCTCGCACCTGCGCGACACCGTCGATTCGCACCTCGACGATCTGATCAAGTCCGGCCGCAAGGCGGGCAAGGACACGTTCGAGATGCGATCGCGCAAGTTCGAGAAGCGGCTCGCCCGTGCGGTCAAGCGTGACCTCACGCCGATCGACGGCGATCGCACGAACGGCCACGCCGAGGAGTGATGTGGGTGTGGTAAAGCCTTGCCCATGGCAGGCAGCAACGTCTTGATCATCGGCGCAGGTGGTGTCGGCGGCGTGGTCGCTCACAAGGCCGCGATGGAGCGCACCGCGTTCTCGGAAGTGATGCTCGCGAGTCGGCGTCTCGATCCGGTGACCAAGATCGCCGCCGACATCCAGTCGATGCACGGCCGCAAGATCCACACGGCGAAGGTCGATGCCGACAACGTCGCGGAGACCACGGCGCTGATCAAGGACTTCAAGCCGAAGGTCGTGATCAACGTCGCCCTGCCCTACCAGGATCTCAACCTGATGGACGCGTGCCTCGCGGCCGGCGTCGATTACCTCGACACCGCGAACTACGAGCCGCCGGATGTCGCGAAGTTCGAGTACTCGTGGCAGTGGGCGTACCAGGAGCGGTTCCAGAAGGCCGGCCTGATGGCGCTGCTCGGCTCGGGCTTCGATCCCGGCGTCACCAACGTGTTCTGCGCGCACGTCATGAAGCACCTGCTCGACGAGGTCCACTACGTCGACATCGTCGACTGCAACGGTGGCTCGCACGGCAAGGCGTTCGCGACCAACTTCAATCCCGAGATCAACATCCGCGAGATCACGGCGCGCGGTCGCTACTGGGAGAACGGCGAGTGGAAGGAGACCGATCCGCTGTCGGTCTCCAAGATCTTCGACTACCCCGGCGTCGGCGAGCGCAACTCCTTCCTCCTCTATCACGAGGAGCTCGAGTCGCTCGCGAAGAACCTGCGCGGCCTCAAGCGCATCCGGTTCTGGATGACGTTCGGCGAGTCGTATCTCAAGCACCTCGAGGTGATGCAGAACATCGGCATCACGCGCATCGACGAGGTCGAGTACGACGGCAAGAAGATCGTCCCGATCAAGTTCCTCCGCGCGCTGCTCCCCGATCCCGCGTCACTCGCCGAGAACTACACCGGCAAGACCTCGATCGGCTGCCTGTGCGAGGGGCTCAAGAACGGGCAGAAGAAGCGGTACTTCATCTACAACATCTGCGACCACGCGGAGACCTACAAGGAAGTCCGCGCGCAGGCCGTCTCGTACACGACGGGCGTCCCCGCCGTCACCGGCGCCGTGATGATGGTGACCGGCAAGTGGAAGGGCCACGGCGTCTTCAACATGGAGCAGATGGATCCCGATCCGTTCCTCGAGGACGTCGCGAAGCGCGGCCTGCCCTGGCACGTGGAAGAGAGATGATCGATGAGTGCGGGAGCTTCGTTAGGCGCTGACGTCGCGCGCGCGATCGATATCGCCGGGCTGGAGACACCGTGCTTCGTCACCGATCTGGGTGCGCTCGAAGCAAATCTAAAGATCCTCGCGGAGGTTCAGACCCGTGCAGGCTGCACGATCCTGCTCGCCCTCAAGGGCTTCGCGCAGTGGTCGACGTTTCCCTTGGTGAGGAAGTACCTGGCCGGGGCCACGTCCTCGTCGGTCGCCGAAGCGCGGCTCGCGCGCGAAGAGCTCGGTGGCGAGGTCCACGCCTACGCCCCCGCCTACTCCGAGGGTGAGATGGCCGAGCTGCTGACACTCGCCGATCACATCGTCCTCAACTCGCCGAACCAGTGGCGCCGTCATCGGGCGGCGATCGAGCATGCGCGCAAGACCAAGCCGGTCTCCGCCGGTCTGCGCGTCAACCACGAGCATCAGGAAGTCGAGGTCGCGCTCTACGATCCCGCCGGTCCGTGCTCGCGACTCGGCACCACGCGCGCGAACGTGACCAAGGAAGATCTCGACGGGATCGACGGGCTGCACTTCCACACGCTGTGTCAGGTCAACAGCGACGCCCTCGAGCGTGCGCTCGCCGCCTTCGAGGACAAGTTCGGCGACTTCATCCCGCAGATGAAGTGGGTCAACTTCGGCGGTGGTCATCACATCACGCGCCCCGACTACGATCGCGATCGCCTCGTGCGGGTGATCCAGGCGTTCCGCACCAAATGGAACAAGCCGGTCTACCTGGAACCCGGTGAAGCGATCGCCCTCGGGACCGGCGTGCTCGTCGCGCAGGTGATGGACACGTTCCACAACGGGATGAACATCGCGATCCTCGACGCGTCGGCGACCGCGCACATGCCCGACGTGCTCGAGATGCCGTACCGCCCGGTGATCATCGACGCCGGCGAGCCGAACGAGAAGCAACACACGTACCGCCTCGGCGGCATGACCTGCCTCGCGGGTGACGTGATCGGCGACTACTCGTTCGATCGTCCGCTCGAGGTCGGCGACAAGCTCGTGTTCCTCGACATGGCGCACTACACGATGGTCAAGACGAGCAACTTCAACGGCGTGCGGATGCCGTCGATCGCGACGCACGATCCGAAAACGAAGCAGATCACGGTGACGCGTCGCTTCGGCTACCGCGACTACCGCGATCGCCTGTCCTGAGCTCTCTGCTCCTTCTCGGCGTTCGTGTATCCGTCGAACACCTCCTCACCTCCGCCTTTCCCGAACACGACGCCGAGAAAGCGCGCGCCCTCGAGCTCGCGGTACGCGATTCCGACGTACGAACCCTCGAGGTAGTTCCACTCGCCGCTTCGCTGGAGGGCCAGTAATGCATCCAGCTCGTCGGCGAAGGGCACGGTCGGCGAACCGTCGTCGCGCGACGTCCGGTTGATCAACCACGATGCACGCGTGCGCGACAGCATGTTGAAGCCCTTGCTCAAGCGAACCATGGTCGTGACCTGCACGGGAATCATCCCCGCGGACGGCAGCGCCCCCGGAGCGCCACTCGCACCGATGCCCGTGGCCACGCCGATG
>JANNBP010000097.1:0-11946 GCA_031385555.1 Deltaproteobacteria bacterium
ATCGGCACCATGTCCTTGTCGGTGTGCGCACCGAGCACGATCGCCTGGACATCCTCGACGCTGACACCCGCGGCGAGCGCGAGGTAGGTGCGGAACCGGGCGCTATCGAGCACGCCGGCCGAGCCGATCACGCGCTCGCGCGGGAAGCCGGTGACCTGCTTCGCGACGAACACCATCGCGTCGAGGGGGTTCGAGACGACGATCAGCACGCAGTCCGGCGCGTACTTCTTGACGTCACCGCAGATCGTCTTGACGATACCGGCGTTGATGTTGATCAGCTCTTCGCGAGACTGACCCGGCTTGCGCGGCACGCCGGCGGTCATCACGACCACATCGGCGCCTTCCATCGCTTCTGCCTTGTCGGTGGCCTTGAACGACGTCGAGTTGAAGCCTTCCCAGGCTCCACACTGTGTGAGGTCGAGGGCGCGGCCCTCGGCGGGACCCACCTTGAGGTCGATGAGGACGAGGTCGCCGAGCTCCTTCTGGACGGCCCATTGCGACACGGCAGCACCGACGTTGCCGCCGGCACCGATGATTGCGATCTTCGGACGCTTGATCATGGAGCCGGCGTCATACCGCCGACCGTGAATGCCGCGCAACAGTCGGCGGCGGCGTGTGGCGCGGACGCTGCGAATCTTGGGCGCGGACCCTCGGCGAGCGCCCTGGTTTCGAGGCATGCAGCGTGCACCGACGAGGATTCGTGCGTGGGTGGTTGCTCTCGATGCTCGGTGCATGTGCGCATTCGTCGCCTGCGCCGACGTGCGCAACAAACTTTGTGACGCTCTCGCAGCGATCGTCGACGGCGACGAACGCGGAGCTCGCGCGCCGCCCGTACACGTGGATCAGCTCCGTGCGCGTGAGCGGCGTCCAGCCGGCGCTCGCACGCACCCTCGAACACCAGCTCGCCACCGAGGTCGGGATGATGGTGTCGGATGCACCGCTGCGCGACGATCTTCGTCGATTGTTCGAGTCGGGCGTGGTCGCCGATGCGCAGGTCGAGCTCGTCGGCGACGATCAGATCGAGTTCGTCGTCGAGCCACGGGCGAAGATCGGCCGGGTCGTCGTCCGCGGCGGCGATCCGCAGATGGCGCGCCGGTTCCGGCTGCTCGAGGGGGCCCCCTACGAGCCCGCACGCCTCCGTCGCATGGCGGAGCAGGCGCAGGTCGCGTACGTCCGCGCGGGTCGGCTAGAGGCGACCGTCGAAGCGCGCCGCGAGACCACCGGGGCTGGGGTCTCGGTGTGTGTCGCCGCGACCCCCGGACCGAAGCTGACGATCAGCGAGATCGCGTTCCCGGGCCGCGCGGCGATCCCGGCGACGACGCTGACGGCGGCGATGCGATCCACGTCGAACAGGGTCGGCAGCGTGTTCGATCCCGGCGACTTCGCGATCGACAAGCTCCGGCTCGAAGCGGTCTACTGGGACCGTGGTCACGCCAACGTCCGCGTCGGCGATCCTCGCCCGATCAAGAAGGGCCACAAGCTCGTCGTCGAGATCCCGATCGATGAGGGTCCGATGTTCCGGTTCGGCACGGTGTCGGCGAGGGCTCGCCTCGACACCCCGATCGCACTGACTCGCGGTGACGTGTTCGGGCGCGACAAGGTCGACAAGGCGATCGCGGAGCTGCGCGCACGACCCGGCATCGAGGATGCACTCCCGTCGATCAAGCTCGACACCGAGCACCGTACGGTCGACGTCACGTTCGAGATCCGATGGAGGTGGCCATGGTTCGCGTTGTCGCACTGGCTCTCGCGCTGATCGCCTGCGGGCACGCACCCAAACCGCGGGACTTCCTCGGTGAGCGCGTCCCCACGCGATGCGCGCACGACGAGGACACCGAGGAGTGCACGGGCTGGTGGATGGATCAGCTGATGGTGCTGCTCGGGCAGCGGAGCTACGACGATCCCGCGGTCGCGCGCTATGTCAGCTCCGTCGGCAACCGGCTCGCGCGTGCGGCCAAGGACCGCCGGCCGTGGAAGTTCCGCGTCCTCGACGACGCGAGCGTGCAGGCGTTCGTGATCATGGGCTCGGTCGTCTACATCCATCGCGGCACGCTCGCGATCCTGCGCTCCGAGGCGGAGCTCGCCGCCGTGCTCGCCCACGAGATGGGCCACCTGCGCGGCGGTCACGCGAAGGAGACGTGGGACGAACTCGGTCGCGAGGTGCAACGCAGCGAGCTCGAGAAGTCGATGCAGCACCGGTACGAGCGCGACGACGAGATCCAGGCCGACGAGACGGCAGTACTGCTGCTCAGCCGGGCCGGCTACGATCCCCACGCCGTCGAAGCGATGCTCCGCGCGATAGCGGGAACCACACCCGCGGAGCAACACCCCGACGACGTCCACCCGTGGTGGCCGGAGCGGATCGCGCGCGCGCAGGCGATCGCGGCACGCACCGGAGAGCTGGGGGTCGACCGGTATCGCTCGGGCGTCGCCTCGTTGATCGTCGGCGCGGATCCACGGCGGATCCAGCTACTCGGTCACGCGATCGTGTTCGCCAGTGCGAGCGCCGCCCTCGATCTCCCGGCGTTCGAGGACCCGGTGGTCGACGAGGATTCGCTCACGATCACGCTCCCCGATGGCGGAAAGGCGCGGCTGGTGACGGTCAGCGCCGACTTCGCGAAGCTGCTCGCCGCGCAGGCCGAGGACGACAAGCGCGTCCTCGAGATCCATCACGAGAGCGGTCGCGAGGCGATCGCGATCTCGGTGACCGGCACGCCGAACGCGGCCGCGATGGCCCGGGCGATGCGAGGGGCGATGCGCGAGCCGAGACCCGCGGAGCTCGCACGGCTGTCACCGACGCGCGTCGATCTGACGGCGCCGCGCCGGATCTGGCTGGATCACTAAGGCACGACGAAGATCGGGTTGGTGACGCCGAACGGCTTGCGTCCCGGATGCACCGGCTCGAGGTTCGCGTCGCCGTACGCCGCGATCACCACGAACCCACCGGTCGCGGCCGCCTGGATCGGGATCGCCTTGGAGAACCGGATCGTCGGATCACCCGCGTCGGCATCGCCGGGCAGGATCGGGATGGTGTCGACGGTGATGCCATCGACCACGACCTCGAGCTCGTCGACATCGACCCAGGTCGCGGCGCGGACGATCACGTCGACGGTCATCGGCGAGCCCGCCCCGGTCACCTGATCGCCCGGACCTGCGGTGCCGATCCTCGCGGTGACGTAGATGCCGCCCGAGACCACGGCGTGACCAGCGGCGAGCGTGTCTCGCACCTGACTCGCCGACAGTGCACCGGGATCATCCGTGCCGAGAGGGAGGCACGTGCGCGGATACCCGATCGGCGAGCCGGTGAGCCCGTGGCTATCCGACGAGCCGACCGCGAACACCTTGCGTCCCGAGCGTAGGAGTCCGAACCAGTCCTCGACGTTGCGGTCGCGGTTCGCCTTCCAGTCGCTGTCGTTGAACACCTCGATGATCGTGAACTTGGAGTCGAACTCCTCCGGCTTGTCGGCGAGGCCGGTCGCCGGGTCGTACCCGACGTAGTCGAAGTAGTTCGCGCCACCGCGCGGGTGGTTGATGATCACGAGCGGCGACTCGGGGCGCGCGCGCACGGCGTCGAACACCATCGGTGGCGACAGGGTGGCGAACTCGCGATCGGGCGCGTCTTCCGTCGGGAACGACTGCCACAGCGGGGCACCGTTGTTGACGCGCGTCTCGTCGGGCGTCAGCGGGAACACGCCCATGTGGCCCCAGATCTCCATCGACGTCATCTCGATCGAGCCGAAGCCAGCGGCGAACTGTGAGAGGTCGAGCGCCTCGATCTCCGCTTCGAACGACGACACGAATTCGTGATCGCTGCGCACCGGCAGCTCGAGCCCATCGGCGACGCCCTGCGCGAGCTTGTCGAGCGAATCGTCCCCGGAGTCGTTCGACGCCCAGGTGTGGATGTGGAAGTCGGCGCACTGCGTGCCGGCGGTGTCGACGGAATGCTCCATCACGGCAGCGAGCTCGGTGGTCTGGCCGGCGACGATCACGGGCGTGCTCTCGACCAGCTCGTACTCGTAGCCGCGCGACACGACCACCTTCCACGGCCCCGCGGGCACGTCGAGCGTGAGGTCGCCGGTGACCGCGAACTCGACGAGCAACCGCCCGCCGAACTGCCGGCGCACGCCGTAGCGGTCCGGGATCCGCTCGACGCTGCCTTCGACCGCGAGCAGCTGCACGCGTACGGGGACGGGAGCGTTGTCCTCCTTCGCGGTGACGTGGAGCTTGCCGAGGCCGGGCAGGGTGATCGCGCCGGTGCTCGCGCTGCCGATCGCCTTCGACACGATCGGCTCACCGACGCGCACGGCGTCGAGCCGCACGTCGGCGCCCGCCGGCACGTGCAGCGCGAAGTTGCCGATCGCGTCGGTGGTCGCGCGCGACAGGTACGCATCCGTCGCCGCATCGATCGCGTGCACGCCGATCCCGGCGATCGGGCCGGTGCCGGTGCGCATCACCGAGCCGGTGATCTCGCGCTGGGCCGTGCCCCGCAGCCGCTCGACCGCAGCCTGCACGCCGTCGACGCCGCGCCCGCCGATCACCAGCGTCGCGTGCAAGCGCTCCATCGGCTCGCATGCCGGGATCTCGAAGCCATCACCGAACGCGACGACAAACCCCGACGCGCTGAGCGCGCTGCCGAACGAACCCTCCGCCGGGAGATAAGCCCAGCTCGTCGCGTTGTCGTCGACCAACGCGATGTACGACGCACCGTTGATCCGATCGTCGAACCCGCGATCCGGCTGAAACACGGGCGTGCGCGCCGTGTACATGAACGCGTGCGCGAGCGTCGCCAGCGTCTCCGGCTCGGCGCGCGGCATCGCGAGGTGGTACTTGATGTCGACGTGCTCGGCGCCCGGCGCGAGCTCGTAGTCGATCGCCGCCTCGACGTCGAGGAAGCCCTCGTTGAACACGACCGAGAGCAGCGCCTCGACGAACGGGACGGGATGCAACTTGCCGCGGGCACGCACGATCGCCGGACCGCCATCGCTGCCATCCGCGATCACGGTGACCGCCTCGGTGAGCACCGTCGAGCGGCCGATGATCAAGAAGAACTCGCCGAAGTTGCTCGGCTCGATCAGCGCGCCGTTCTCCACCTTCGCGAGCCCGACCGGTCGGCCACCCCAGGGATCGTAGAGGTCGCTGTCGCCGACGTCCTCGATCACCAGCGCGACCTTGTCGTTCGCGAGGACGAAGTCGCCGTCCTTCCACGTCACCAGGCCCGACGGCACCGGCGGCAACTGATCGCCGCGGATCCGCCCGGCGCGGGCCTCACTCGCCGAGGCGCCGAGCGGGTCGGCGTGACCCTGAGGATCGCCGTCCGCGAACGGGCCCTGAAAGCCCGGGCACTCCGCGACGGGGGCATCGTCACCGCACGCCGCGAGTAGCAGCGCACACAACAGCAGGTTCCTCACCCCACGAGGGTAACGCTGTCGTCGCAGCTCGATGACGTTTTTCTAGCGGTCGGGGGAACTGAGTGTCACTTCGAGCACGTGGTCTCGACCGTGCACGACCCGTCGCAGCCTGCCGACATCTGGTTCGTCGTCGTCCCGAGTATCGGTTGCGGATCTCCCTTACACGGCGCGCGCTCGCGGTTGACGAACGTCACCACCTTGCCGTCGTCGTAGACGTCGGTGCCGACCTGCGCCGGTGAGGCCGAGCGCGCGGTGACCACGAGCGCATGCTTCTTGAAGTCGATTTCGGACTTCGGGGCCTTGCACTCGAGGTTCGGCCGCAGGTCGTCCTCCTTGGTGATCAAGGACGGCTCCTGCGTGCCGCCCTTCGGCGTGCACTCCGCTGGTTTGTAGAGCGCGAGCCTGGTCGACTTCGCACGCCGCTTCGAGACGGCCTCGCAGGAGGGGTCGGACCGGCGTCTGGGGCTCCGAGGGATGCGCGCGACTGCCTTTCCTCGAGCGGATCAGCGCTTCGTGATCCCGAGCGACCACGTCGCACCCGGCTTCGGCGCGCCTTTGCCACGCTGGATCCGGATGATCTCGCCACGCGTGAGCGGGACGTCGGCGGCACCTGGCGTGCGCTGCTTGCCGTCGGCGAGCTGCCAGACCACGGACGGATCGTCGGTGCCCAGCGTCACCGTGTAGGTGCCCGCGTCGCCGGAGAACTTCAGCAGGTCGACGTCCGTCCGTTGATCCAGGTATCCGCGCAGCGTGTCTCCGGTCGCGATCGCGTTCGCGTCGGCCTCGATCCCGTTCGGCTCGACCTCGCCGCCCTTCGCCGTCTCCTCGGTGACCGTCAGCGTGTACGCATCGCTGACGTTCTCGACGGGGAGCGCCCCCTGCGCCACGGCCTGGCCGATCGTGATGACGAGCGAGCCATCGATCGAGCGACGGTGCAGCGCCTCGCCGTCGCCGAGCCGATTCTCGTCGGCGGTCTGGTTGCCCACCGCGAGCGTGAGATCGAGGTTCGGCACGCCGGTCACGGTGACGCTGACGACCCGGCGCTCACCCGATGGCCAGTCGATCCGATAGACGTCGCGATCACCCTGGGTGGTCGACCGCCGCTTGCCGAGATAGCCGGTCACGGGCCTGCCGGCCTCGATGCGGTTCGCGAGCTCGACGTCATCGTTGGCCTCGCGCTCTGCCGTCAGCGGCGGCACCGGTTGCGTCAGGTACCACGCCGCTCCGGCCGCGGCGCCTCCGACAAGCAGCGCCATCATCGCCAGCACCAACCAGCGGCGGCGCTTGATGCTCGACTCGTACGAATCGATATCGGAGCGGCGCAGCCGGAGATCGCTCTCGCTGGCGAGGTCCTCTGCGATCGCTCCACCGCCGAGCCCGCGCGACAGCTTCTTGACGCCGGTGTTCTCGACGGTCTCGGCGTAGATCTCCTCGATCGCCTCGGCGAGCTGCGACGCGGTTTGCCAGCGTGCCTCGGGATCCTTCGCGAGCGCCTTGCGCACGATCGCGTCGACCTCCGGTGGGATGCCCTGCTTCGGCGCGCGCATCGACGGTGCATCCGGCTCGGCGGTCAGGTGCTTGGTGAGCACGCCCACGGCGGTCGAGCCCGAGTAGAGATGCGTGCCGGTCAACAGCTCGAACATCAGCGCGCCGAGCGAATAGATGTCGGTGCGGGCGTCGACCTCCTCGCCGCGGATCTGCTCGGGCGACATGAAGTACGGCGTGCCGACGATCGCCTGGCGCTCGGTCTCGCGGAGCTGGGGGCGCCCCTCGCGGGTCTGATCGAGCTTCGCGAGCCCGAAGTCGAGCACCTTCGCGTAGTCGCGGCCACGCGACGTGCGCGTGATCAGCACGTTCTCCGGCTTGAGATCGCGATGGACGATGCCGAGCTCGTGCGCTTCGGCGAGCGCGCCGCAGATCTGCACGAACAGCGGGGCCGCACGCCCCCACGGCATCGGGCCATCGCGGTCGAGTAGATGCGCGAGATCCTGCCCGCGGATCAGCTCCATGATCAAGTACAGCGCACCCTGCGCGTTGCCGAAATCGAACACCTGCACGGTGTGCGGATGGTTGAGCCGGCTCACCGCGGTCGCCTCGCGCTCGAACCGCGCGATCACGTCGGGATCCTGCGCGAGGTCGCGATGCAGGACCTTCATCGCGGCCATCTTGCCCATCCGCATGTGCTCGACCCGGTAGACCACGCCCATGCCGCCGCGCCCGATCACGTCGAGCACGCGGTACCGGCCATCGACGATCTTGCCGAGCCACGCCTGGTTCGAATCCGACAGCCGGCGATCGATCACGCGATCCTCGGGGCTGTCGGTCTCGGCGAGCGCCGGATCGATCGCGTGTTGCAGCGCGCTCGCCCGCGTCATGTCCGCGCCGCAGTGCGGGCAGAACTTGCTGGGTTGATCCGCCGAGGCTCGACACTTCGGGCACACGAAGCGCTGTGCCGGGGTCGACGCCATCTGCGCGATCATAGCACTCACGATTCGCCCGTCTTGCGCGCCACACAAATCGTCACGCTGGCAGTGCCCGCAACCGGGCCAACCGTTCAATCACGGCGTGTCGACGAGCGGCTTCCACTTCCAGGTGGTGCCGTCGATCGTCAGCAACCCCGCGGACGGCTTGCGTCCCGGATCGGGGAGCCGTGTCGTCGCGTCGCTACTGCCCGGCGTGAGCGCCGTCGCAGCACCGTCGCGCGTCCCCGTCTTGCCTGGGGAAGGCGCCTCGGTGATCGGGCCGTGGACGATCAGGTCGATCTCGGTGAGGGCTCCGGGCGTGACGGCGAGCTCGCCGGCGGCCTCCCCGTTGACGAGGGTGCGTGGCGCCTCGGCGCTGGCGAGGATGCGCAGGCCGGGCCGTGCCGTGAGCTCGGCGAACAGCGCGGAGACCTGGTCGGCGGTGTAGCCGCAGCCATCGGGACCGGCAACCAGCCGCGCCGGCGAGCGCGAGCCGGGCAACGTGCGGATCGTCGCGCCGGGGAGCTCGATCGTGCGTGCGAGCCGACCATCGAACACGAGCTTCTTGCGGGCGCGGAGCTGCGCGATCGCCTTCGTGAGGGCAGGGACAGCCTCGAGATCGCCGGCGATCGCGATCACCGGACCCTTCGCACGATCGGCGAGCGTGCCGAGCGTCGCCTCGAGCTCGGCTTGCGTGGCGCCCATCCCGCCTAGCGCGAGGATCAGATCCGCGTCGCCGAGCTGGGTCTGCAGGCGACCGAGCGCGGCGAGCGTGGCAGCGGCGGCCCCACCCGCATCGGCGATCAGCCCGATGGTGAACGGACCGGAGCCATCCGCCGTCGCGGTAGTACCGGTGAGCTTCCAGGCGCGCGACAGCGTGAACGTCTCGTCGACGAGCGTGCCGCTGCTGAGGCACTGGATCGGCGCGCGTGCCTCGTCGAACACCCCGAGCGCGGCGCTCAGCGCCGGCCCGATGCGCGTCCCGACATGCTCCGCGGGTGGCGCACTGCCACACGCGGCCAGCAGGCAGAGCGCTATTCGACCTTGCCGTCGACCTTCGACCATACGGCGAGTACTTTCGGGGGGAGATCGAGCTTGCGCAAGGCGTGACTCGGCTTGCGTGCGAGCACGCGCTGGAAGGTCTGGGACGCACCGGCCTCGCCGAGCGCGACCTGCGCGCTGCCGAGGAGCACGCCGACATCGATCGCTTGCGCGAGATCGAGGTACGCGACATCGACCTCGGCGAGCTGCTTCTTCACCGTCGCGTAGTCGCCCACGCGCCATGCATGGCGCGCGATCGGGATCGCCGCGGCGGCGAGCTTCGCGTGCTCGCGCCGGCGATCGCGGCGTGCCCGTGCGTCGGCATCCAGGGCCTTGAGCCGGTCGGGGTTCACCTTGACGTGCATGCTCGGCACGATCACGGTCTCGCCCTTGTCGAGGACCGTCTTGTCGAGGAAGTTGTAGGCGCGCAGCAGATCGCCGAGCTTCGGCTCGCTGTAGTAGGTGGCCGCGATCTGCGCGAGCGACTCGGGCTTGTCGGCGGTGTGCGTGATCGTGAACGGCACCAGCAGCGACGTGCCCGCTGGCAGCGAGTCGTCCTTCGACAGCTGGTTCGCCTCGGACAGAAACGACGCGCGCTTCGCGTCGCCGAGCAGCTTCTCCGCGAGGGAGGCGAACGAATCGCCAGGCGCGGTGATGACCTCGCGGATCATCGGGATGCGCAGCCACTGCCCCTGCACGAGGGGCCGCGGTGCCTTCATCCGATTCTCCGCGATGATGTAGGGGAACTTGTTGCGGTCGCCGTAGTACTCCGACGCGAGCATCGACACGGAGTCGTTCTGCTTCGCGCGAACGCGGACCGTGTCGGCGGACTCCGCGGGCTGGGCGTGCGCGACGCCGGTCAGGATCGAGATGACGAGTAGCGCGCGGATCATGGCGAGTCTCCACAGTTGATCATCGGCGTGCCACTCGGCTTGCCCTCGCTGCAGAAGTCGACCGCGATGTGGACTGCGTGCGCCTCGTCGACGACGGGCGCCTCGATCGACCTCTCGAAGGGGCCGAATGCCGGGTGAGAGAACACGATGCGATGCTTTCCCTCGGATAGTGGAATTGGTTTGAGAAACGGAGTCGTGCCCTGGTCGATTCCGTCGATCGCGACAGTCGCCCACGGATACGCGTGCAACGTCACGAAGCTCTGCCCGGGACCGAGCGTCGCCGATGGATCTGTCCACGGGGTCGCCTTGACCGGCGCGACGTGGATCAGTCCGAGGATCAGCGCGAGCACGCCGAACGTCACCGCGTGCGCGACCAGCCCTGCGCGCACCGCGTGACGCGCTTGCATGTTGGGGAGCCCGCCCTGCTTGTCGGCGCCGAGCGCCTGCGGGTTCAAGTACTCCTCCGCCTCGAGCTGGGTGATCACGTTCTGCGCGCGCAGGAACAGCACGAGGCGCGCGTGGTGGTTCATCTCCACGTGCTTCGCGAGGAAGCGCTCGAGCGCGAGCACCATGTGCTGCGCCGTGCGCCAGCGATCGCGCGGTTGCTTCTCGAGGCACTTGTCGATGATTCGCTCGAGCTCGCGCGGGATCTCGGGATTCACCTTGCGGGCGCTCTCGTGCTTCTCGAGGCGAATCTTGTGCATCGCCGAGCGCTTCTCGTCCTCGACGAACGGCTTCTTGCCGGTGAGCATCTGGTAGAGCACGACCCCCAGCGAGAAGATGTCGCTGCGGGCGTCGAGCTTGTCGCCCAGCACCTGCTCGGGAGACATGTACGCGGGCGTCCCGATGCCGGTGCCCGCTTCGGTGAGGTCCCCCTGTGACGCATCGCGTGCGATTCCGAAGTCCATGACCTTCACGCCACCGGCCCGGGCGACCATCACGTTCGCAGGCTTGATGTCGCGGTGGATGATTCCTCGGTAGTGCACGTAGTCGAGCGCGCGGGCGACCTGCATCGCGATGATCGTCGCCACGTCGTACGGGAGCCGGCCGCACTTCTCTAGAAGGTCATAGAGATCAATCCCTTGGACGTACTCCATCACGATGAACAGCGCGCCGCGCTCGTGGTGGAAGTCGTAAACGTGGATGATGTTCTCGTGCTGGAGCATCGCGAGGCTCTTCGCTTCGCGCTCGAACCGGGTCGAGACGTTTTCTTCAGCCGCAGCGGAAGACTTCAGCGCTTTGATCGCAACTGTGCGCCCGAGCGGGTCCTGAACTGCTCTGTAAACTACCGCCATTCCTCCAGAAGCGACCTCTTCGACGATGCGGCAGTTCCCAATTCTCTCCAGCATTTTTTGGCTCCAGACAGCGTAACGGACGTGGCGACCGAGATGGGCGTCGTGCGGGATCGGATCTTTCGGTCGGGATTTGCCGCGTGATAATAAGCAGTTGCGTCGCCGTCGTGCGAATCGTTAATTTTTTCAGGGTCGACGTTGACACCAGACGGGTCGGCCCGTATAAGCAGCATCCCTCGACGGCAAACACCGACGGGGCCCGACGAAGAAGGCCGCAGTTACGCAAGTAACTCCGGACCCCCTCCGAAGGGATCGGTCTCTGAAAACTGGATAGCAAGCTTGAGAAGACAGTGACCTGTCTGATCTGTCGAGAGATAGATTGAGCAGGTCTTCAGTTAAATGATGTAGATGATGGGTTTTGTTTGAATGTAATGAAACCATTCCACATCGAGTGTCTTTGCCATCCCCCCGGATGAGTAGAGATAGCCTTCGGGCAGCGCTCGATGTAGAGCTGGTTCAAATTTTCTATGGAGAGTTTGATCCTGGCTCAGAGCGAACGTTAGCGGCGGGCTTAACACATGCAAGTCGAGCGAGAAAGTGGCTTCGGCCATCAGTAAAGCGGCGGACGGGTGAGTAACACGTAGGTAATCTTCCCTTGAGCGGGGGAAAACAGGCCGAAAGGCCTGCTAATACCGCATAAGTTTCTTGGGACCTCGGTCCTGAGAAGGAAAGCTAGGTAGCAATATCCGGCACTCGAGGAGGAGCCTGCGTAGCATCAGCTAGTTGGTGGGGTAATGGCCTACCAAGGCGAAGACGCTTAGCTGGTCTGAGAGGATGATCAGCCACACTG